>NZ_JAWOWA010000030.1:0-50652 GCF_033340195.1 Vibrio sp. 1457 | reverse complement strand
TGGTGATTTCTCCAATTGATTTTCCGGTGTAGCGGTTTCCGACGTCTCGGAAAACCAAGTAGTTCTCTCAAAGTTACCTCTATTAACGACACCAAATTCAGAAGCTTTAGAAAAAAGTTTAAAAAAATAACATTGCGAGATTTAGCTAATAAAATTGAAGAAAAGTAAGAAAAAGTGCTCAAGTTTCCACAAATCGAGCCGAGAGGGCTAAATTGTATAGAAAATCAGCAAAAGGAAACAATTAAAGGTAAGTTCGCAGACGATAGACGTGAAGATTAGAAAAGAAAAAGCCCCTTTTCCTTTGAGAGAACTGGGGCTAGGTTGGTCGCCAGAGCCTATGTGGAGATCAAGAGAAATGAACACATTTCCGGCATACCGAGTGCAACTTTACATTGAAAATGATTGGCAGGTGAGAGATGAGAGAGCCGCTCATTCTATTGTAAAGCTGCTTGCCAAAAGCCTGCATTCCCATCCACGTCTGAATGTATTGAGTACAGGCTAAGTAAACTACTGCAATAGTGACATTGCAGAGTTTGGCAACTGTTTCGCTTGAGCAAGAATCGATGTACCTGCTTGTTGCAAAATTTGTGCTTTGGTCATTTGCGTGGTTTCTTTCGCAAAATCTGTATCTTTAATTCGGCTGTTCGATGCGTCAACGTTTTCTTGGATGTTTGCCAAGTTGTTGATGCTGTGACTCAGACGGTTTTGCTTCGCACCTAAGTCTGCACGTTGCGAGTCTACGTATTTCAGTGCCGAATCCAGCACAGAAATCGCGTTTTGAGAACCTTGTACCGTGGTCATATCAATATCTTGTACTGACGTTCTGATAGGTTCATCACTCAGGCCAAGCTCAGATGCTAATCCACCAGAAATAGAAATCTCACCCTGAACGTTTGGATGCGCGACAAAAACTTGCAACTTGCCATCTTCACTTACAGACGCATTAATCATATCAGACTGACCATTAATGTAAGTGGCAAGCTCTTCGATGTCGTCGCCCGCTTTGGCATTAATGTTGATTTCTAGATCATCAACATTGCCGTCTTCGTCTTCACCCATACCTGGTAGCGTGATCTTCAAGTCAGATTTAGCTGGGTCAACGCTCCAGTTTTTATCTTTACCATTTTCAGATAAGAAGGTCACACCGCCCATGCGAGTATCGTCCGCACGAATGCTGGTGAGTCCCATGATCATGGCTTCACCTGAGCTCGCACCAATCTGGAATGCTGCTTCACCGAATGAGCCGTTCAATAGACGACGACCACCAAATGAAGTGGTTTCTGCAATACGGTTTAGCTCGTCAATCAATGCCATTGACTCTTCGTTGATCGCCTGACGCTCAGCTGGAGAGTTAGTACCGTTCGATGATTGAATCGCAAGGTCACGCATTCGTTGCATGACAGAGGTTGCCTCATTCATCGCACCTTCAGCGGTTTGTGCAATCGAGATACCATCGTTCGCGTTACGCATTGCGACATCTAGGCCACGAGACTGTGCAGTTAAGCGGTTAGAGATCTGTAGACCTGCCGCATCATCTTTTGCACTGTTAATCTTATGTCCTGAAGATAAGCGCTCCATCGACGTGTTTAATTCATCAGTCGCTTTGTTTAGGTAACGCTGCGCGGTCATCGCGGAGACGTTAGTACTAACTGTTACAGCCATTTTGCTCTCCTGTTGAGTTCGCAAGCTTTTGCGAAGCGGCCAGCTTTACTCTCATTTGGATAAGCACTGACCGTAAAAGTTACTTGCTAAATCTGCCTTAAACGCAGGGTTTAGAATCTCTAAATCTGTTCTGATATTTTCAATACAATTTGTGTGCCAACTTGCGTAAATTATTTAACTACTTTTAAAAGAATCAAATAAACAATAAGTTAGCTTTATCATTAAGCTATTTCCGGTTTGTCAGACTCATCTTAGCCCAAGGGTATTGAACGCTGCCCTGTTGCCGCCCGACTTGCCTCCCGCATCATTGCCGCTTTGGGTAAAATCGTGCCGCATGACATCTCAGACTCTCAGGTTACGTCGACTTATCGCGCTTAAGGCTTTGCACATAAGGCATCAAAATCAGACAATGTGTATGAGTGTCATACTAGATGTAGTTAAACAACGTTAGATCTTTGGTCTTACCGAATGCTTGTTGCGATGCCTGTAACGCTCGCGAGTTTTCACTGAACTCGATCACGGCTTTAGAGTAATCCAAGTCCTCAAAGTTGCTCTTCGCTTTTGCGAGAGACAAATTAAAGTCTTCATGATTTTGCTCTTGGATATCCAGCGTACTCAATCGAGCACCGGCATCTGTACGCGCTTTATTCAAATGGATAAAAGCAGCGTGGAATTCTTCTGTCATTTGGTGCAATTTAGCAGTCGCCGACGTATCCGAAACCGATTTGTCTGACCATGCCATTGCATCCTTGAAGGTATCGAAAATGCTGAACTCTGCCCGCTTTTCGATCTCAATGCTGTCACCAGGCGTAATTTGGCCTTTTACGTGCACTTTCAGGCCTTTGTATTCAATCCCTTTCTCTGGTGAAAACTCATCGGCATCCACTACTTTGCCGTTACGCTCTAATTGGTAACCAAATTTGCCGTTATTCATATCGACAAATGTCACGCGATACGCCGCATCATCCTTAGCGTCAACGTTAGTAGCTTTGTTTAGCAACAGCTCAGAGCCGTTTTGTAGATCGTAATTCGGCTGATAGTCGCCAAATGGGTTTGGTATCTCCATAAACAGCTTGCTGCCGGGATCGTTCATTGGCATCTCAAGCATGCTGGAGACTTTCATTTTGCGCTGATAATCGTCCCCAGCGTATTGCACGCTACCATCTTTATCGCGATAAAATGGTTGGCTTTTTGGCTTAGTGCCAGCAAACACGTAGTTACCAGATTCATCTTGCGAGTTCACCAAGTTAAGGAAGTTGTTCGCAATCTCCTCTAGCTCACGCTTCTTTGCTTGTCGGTCTTCAGCAGAAAAGGCACCGTTAATCATCTCCATCGTTAAGCGCTTCGACTCGTCGGCAAAATTCTCCGCATTGGCGATATTAACTTCGTGGTTTTCTAGACGATTACGCACCAACACTATCGAGCTAAGATATTGTTGTAGCTGTTCTTGTTGCTGACTAATGTTTTGGATGTAATGCGCAGCGAGGGGGTCGTCACTAGGTTTCAGTAACTTTTTCCCTGAAGCAAGTTGCTCTTGGTTGTGGTGAACCTTATTCTCTTGACGACGCAGATCATTTTGTACGGACTGATAGTTATGGAAACTAGAAATTCGGGTTAGCACTTATCTCTTCTCCTTACCTCAGTTGTAAAATGGTATTGAAGGTATCATTCGCCGCTTGCATCACACGTGATGAAGCCATGTACGCTTGTTGAAACTTCATCATGTTGGCCGCTTCTTCATCGAGGTTAACACCAGAAATAGAAGCAACGCGCTCTTGCGCCGCTTCATGCTCTAAACGAGCGACGGAGGCTAAACGGTTTGCTGTAGAAGACTTCAGTCCAACTTCGGTATTGAGGTTATGATAAACATCGATCAAGGTACTGGATTTTCCATCCATCATCTTGTCTGTTTGGATCTTCTGCATTTTTCTCAAGTTGCCGTTACCACCTTCAGAAGGCACCAAGTTTGCGGTGAATTTATCATTCATCAGTGCGCCTTCGCTCAACTCAAACACGGTTGCATCGCCGTTTTTATACAGCGGATGGCTTTTCGGCACTGAGATTTCAATCATCGGGTTATCTTTATCTAACGGATATGAGTATTTGTCCGATAGTAAATTACCCTTGTTATCCGTGATCTTTAACCACGGCTTATCATGCTTCTCGTCGGCTGGTTGTACGGTAACCTCAAACTCTTTAACATCCCCCGCCTCACGAATTTTAAACTTGGCGTTACCTTGGGCAAAAGTGGTTGAGGCTTCATAACTTTGTGCGGCAATAGCTTTTGCGTCATTGGTTTCCATCTTTATGATGGCTGCACCACTTCTCGTTGGGCGTAGCAATACGCGCTCACCGGCGGCAAGGCCTTCACCAATTTGCACTTTCATACCATCCAGAACAAACGACGAATCCGAACGGTCGATGTTCAACGACATTTGCTCACCTTTCGGTGTTGTCACGCTGTATTGGTCGCCATCATAACGCAGCGAATATTCACCACCTTTGATCGCGGAAATGTCCTCGATGTAAACCGCAACATCAGCTTGGGAGTCAGGCGCAGCAAAAACTCGAGATTTTGCCACCAGCTCAGAGTTCACGTCGGTAAATACGTCTTTACCTATCTTACCGTTGAGATCCAGACCTTGAGATTGCAGCTGATTAATTTTGTAGGAAAAGCCCGTCGCTAAACGGCCCATTTCATCTTGCAGTTGTGGGATGTGTTTGTCGCGCATTTCAAGTAAAGCGCCGATTTTGCCATCCATATCATCAGACTTGATCGCTTTAATGCCATTCCCTTCCACCATTGCTAATCGTCTTTGATGAACATCCGGATAGCCATCGATCATTTTGAGCTGGCTTGCTTCCGTGCCAGAAACAAGAGTGTGTCCATTGCCGATATGAACATTAAACCCTTCCGCATTTTTGCGTGGGGTTACGGTAACTTTGGTGTACTCTGACAGCTCAGTAACCAGCTTTTCATGCTGATCCATCAGGTCATTATGTGGACCGGGGGTACGCATCATCAGTCGATGAATATCTCGAATTTCCAACGCAAGTTGGTTAACGCGCTCAATGCCCATATCCAATTTTTTATTGGTGACATCAGATTGCAGTCGAACGGTTTCGTGGAAATCATTTAATGTATCAGAGAAGATTTTCGCCTTTTCCAATACCACTTTTCGTGCCCCTAAATCGTTCGGGGTATCTGCCATGGTTTTTACCGCATCGAACCACTCATTCAGGTTCTCAGGAATTTTCTTCGATGCCACTGAACTCAACATGCTAGAGAGCATATCAAGATTGTCTTGGGTATCCGTTTTGTTGGCATTGTTGGTCGACGACAGGTTCAGTTCATTCACGGCAAACTGATCCCACGAGCGGCGAACATTTTCCACATGCACACCCATGCCGTAGGTAGAACCACCAAACATGCGCGGATCATTCGTGCCTTGGATAACAGACTGACGGCTATAACCCTCTGTATTAACATTAGAAATGTTATGACCAGTGGTGTTTAATTGTCTCTGAGCAGTAAGCACACTTTGAGTACCTACATTCAGAAGATCTGACGCCATACGTGCCCCCAAAAACGAAATATAAATCGGCAAAACCGATCACCTAGACACGTTAAAAGCAAAAGATGTGCCAAGTGATAGAAAGGCGTAGATATTCAGATAAAGTGAAGGCTTGCACTATGGCAAGCCTTCGAGAACGTCATAAATTGGCGCAGAGACATTACATACTTTCGATTTTATCCTTCACCTGCAGGACTTTATCTGCGTAGTTCGGATCGGTCGCGTAACCCGCACTGTGGATACCGCGAATAAACGACTCTGAATTCCCGCGTTGCTGCAATGCTGTCTCGTAACGTGGGTTGTCATTCAAAAATCGTACAAAGTCATTAAAGCTGTCTTCGTAACTTGAGTAGGAGCGAAACGCCGCCGTCTCTTTCACTGGCGTGTTATCGTGGAACTCTAAAGTTTGCGTCGTCACTTTGTCACCCTGCCAGCTTCGATCTGCTTTGATATTAAATAAGTTGTTGCTGCTGCCACGCGCGTTCTTCACGACCTTTTGTCCCCACCCCGTTTCCAAAGCGGCTTGCGCAAGTAGCAAAGATGGCTCGACACCTAGGGCTTTCGCAGCTTTCTCCGCGTATGGCTTCATCGAGTTAACAAAGGATTCTGGTGAATCGAATCGAGTGGGTTCATTGCTTGGTCGAGATAGTTGACCAGATTCAATCAAGCGCTGTTCAATCTCGCGCGCTTTTTTCGGGTCAACACGACGATATTCCGCAGCATTGTTTGCCGCATCACGCATAGCCGTTTCTTTTTTGTCGTTCCCTTGCCCAGCCGTTAATTGCTTAACAATCATATCGGCCAGTCCCATTGAACCAGACGAACTCAATTCACTCGCCATCTGTTCATCCAACATTTGTCGGTAGAACTTCTCGTTTTGGCTGTTCATCATGTTGGACTCAAAGCCCTCATTGGCTTCACGCATGGATTTCAACATCATGGAGGTGAAGATCGATTCGAACTGACGAGCAGCCGCATGCAATGCTTCTTGCTCGCCATCTTTTCCCTCTTTCACTGCTTTTTGACGCAGAGTGTCCAGAGAACTGATGTCATGGATAAAACCAATGTCGTTAGGATTGTTCATTATACCTACCTCCTAACCATTAAATGATGATCAACTGGCCTTCAATGGCACCAGCTTGCTTCAATGCTTGTAAAATTGCCATCAAGTCCGAAGGCGCAGCCCCGACTTGGTTCACGGCACGGACCAAATCATCCAACGTTAAGCCTGGTTCGAACTTAAACATTTTTCCTTGCTCTTCGCTGACTTCGATATCCGAGTCTGGTACGACTACGGTTTGCCCACCAGAAAAGCCGTTAGGTTGGCTAACATTCAGGTTTTCTTTGATCGCAACCGTCATGCCGCCATGCGTTACTGCTGCTGGTTTAAGACGTACATGCTTACCAACTACAATAGTGCCCGTTCGTGAGTTAACGATGATTTTGGCTGCACCATCTGCCGGGTCGAATTCTAGGTTTTCGATTGCCGATAAGAACGCAACACGCTGACTGACGTCACGAGGAGCACGCACGCGCACTGATGTCGCGTCAACAGCGCTCGCCATTTGTGGGCCAAGGAAGTTGTTTACAGCATCCGCCATACGTTGAGCCGTTGTGAAGTCTGACTCAAGCAAGTTGAACGTGATGTAATCACCACGACCAAATGGGTTTGGAATTTCTCGCTCTACTGTCGCACCACTAGAGATAAGACCAACGGTTGGATTGTTACCTACGATTTTAGAACCGTCAGCGCCTTCAGCACTGAAGCCGCTCACCACTAAGTTACCTTGAGCAACCGCGTAAACTTGGCCGTCGAGACCTTTGAGGAACGTTTGTAGTAGCGTACCACCACGCAAACTTTTAGCACTTCCGATGGAAGAGACAGTCACGTCCACTTGCTGACCCGGTTTAGAGAAAGGCGGCAACTCTGCCGTAACCATGACTGCGGCAACGTTTTTAATTTTTGGCTTTGTGCCCGGCGGCATCTGAATGCCGAAGTTTTGCAGCATGGCGGCGAAACTTTGCTCTGTAAACGGGTTCGCTTCACCCGTACCAGGTAAGCCTGAAACCAAACCATAACCCACGAGTTGGTTGCTTCGTACACCTGCCACTTGCGCGACGTCTTTGATACGTGCGGCTTGGGCTACGGTAGAAAACAGAGCAACGCTCATCAGTACTAAAAGGAGTTTTTTCATGCTTACTTATCTCTTGCAGTCAAATTGCCGTCAGAACGGCGTGTTATAGCGCTACATTAAAGAATCGTGCCAAGAAGCCTGGCTCTTGCATATCTTGTTGAAAACCAGTCCCTGAGTATTGAATTCTTGCGTTAGAAACACGATTTGATGCAATGGTGTTGTCGAAATTAATATCATCCGGACGAATAGTGCCACTTAAACGTATGTACTCATCACCTGTATTTAGCGTCATCCACTTCTCACCGCGGATCACGAGGTTCCCGTTTGCCAGTACTTCAATCACCTCAACAGTGATGTAACCACTGATGCTGTTGCTCTGCTTTGCAGAAGAGTCACCTGCAAATGAGTTGGAATTGTTTAAGTCATAAGAGAAATTATATTTTCCGCCAATTTGCAGCTCTTCTCCGCCCACTTGAAGCGGGTTCATTTGCGCTTCATTGGTTTTCGATAAATCGGCATTTGCGCTTTTCGTCGCACTGGTTGTCTCATCCAGTGTTACGGTAATAATGTCGCCAATACCACGTGGTTTAGAATCGTCATAGAGATCGGTAATGTGCTCGGCGCTAAACAACGAACCTGTTGCAGCAGCATAATGCTCAGGTTTGTTTTTCGGATGAATTGGAGCCCAAGCAGGGTCGCCAGCAACCGGATCGCTTCTACCACGTAAAGTATCTACAATACCGCTGCTCTCTTCTTTCGATTTATCGCCTTCTACTGCGTCGACCACAGTGGTTGCTTGTGTCACTTCATCCGTTTCAATCGGTTCCAACATGGCACAGCCCGACATCGTAGCAATCAAAGCGAGTAGGCAAATACGTTTCATCGTGAGCTCCTCAAATCTTGCTCTTAATCGTTACAATTGCTGGTTAACGAAGCTCATCATTTTATCGACTGACGAGATCACTTTTGAGTTCATTTCGTAAACGCGCTGGGCTTCGATCATGTTGACCAACTCTTCCGTTACATTCACGTTGGACGCTTCCAGCATGGATTGACGAATTTCACCCAAACCGTCCAAACCAGGAACACCCTCTTGTGGATCGCCACTGGCACCCGTTGGTAAGTAAAGGTTCTGACCAATTGGCTCTAGGCCGCCCGGGTTAACAAAATCTGTAATGGTTAGCTGACCAACGACTTGGTTGTCTTGCTGACCTCGGACGCGAACCGACACTTCACCATCCGTACCGACAGTAATAGAAATCGCATCTTCTGGAATCACAATTTCAGGCTCTACAGGGTAGCCAGAACCCGACGTGACTAACGTGCCTTCACCATTTAGCGTGAACTGACCGTTACGGGTATAACCGATGTTGCCGTCCGGCAATGTCACTTGGAAAAAACCGTCGCCTTCCACCATCATGTCCAGTGCGTTGGTCGTTGTCTGTGCATTGCCGTGCGTGTGCACTTTTTGCGTCGCAACCACTTTAGAACCCGCACCTAACATCAAACCACTTGGCAGTTCCGTGTTCTGAGATGACTGGCCGCCAGGTTGGTTGATGTTCTGATAGAACAAATCTTCGAATACTGCACGGCTCTTTTTGTAGCCGACAGTAGAAGCGTTCGCCAAGTTGTTCGAAATCGTGGCAATGTTGGTTTGTTGGGCGTCTAGACCTGTTTTACTTACCCATAGTGCTGGATGCATAGTGAACCTCTAACTCTGTTAACTCATACGAAGCAGTGAATCTGAAGATTTATCCATTTCTTCAGCTGTGCTCATCATCTTGACTTGCATTTCAAACTGACGTTGTAAGTCAATCAATGCGGTCATTTCACCTACGGCATTCACGTTACTGCCTTCTATCGCTCCCGTCTGGAGACTAACAGTCGCGTCTGCTTCGTAAGGTTGGTTTGGAGTTTTATGGCGAAATAAGCCATTGGTGTCTTTAAACAAGCTTTGATCATTAGGCTTAACGAGCTTAATGCGATCAACCGCTTGGAATTCTTCTGCCGGGGCACCTTGAGGAAGTACAGAGATGGTGCCATCCCGACCGATTTCAATTTTGGAGAGAGGGATAGGCAAAGTAATCGGCGCGTCGTTTTCACCCAGCACCAAATGACCACTTGCGTTGGTAAGCATGCCATTTTGATCGACTTTTAGGTTGCCGTTACGGGTCAACCCTTCTTTCCCTGTATGATCGAGTACCGATATCCAACCGCTGCCTTCAATCGTCACATCCAGATCACGCCCTGTTGTAATCACGCTACCTTGAGCAAAGTTATGCCCTGGACGCTCTGTCATGCTGAATACACGTGAAGGATGGCCTTCACCATAAGCCTGCATTGAGCGAGCCTGTGCTAAATCAGCCCGAAATCCGGTCGTGCTTACGTTAGCCAAGTTATTAGCGCGCAATTGTAGTGCCTGCATATTTTGCTTGGCGCCACTCATTGCGAGAAACAGTGCGCGATCCATAAATTACTCCAAAAAATCTCTCTGTACACGGAGTAAAAAGCAATAGTTATGCCAAAACAAAAATAGACTTATCAATCAATACTTTGAATTAAAAATCAACAATGAAAAGAGGTCAATAGAGGCAGAAAACTGTAACGAGAGGCAAGGTTTTGATCCATACGGCGGCAACAGCGGCAAATCGTAGATCAAAGCATGCTTAGCCTGAGTGAGGTGTATTCAGGCTAAGCATCAGATGAATGTCATGATGAAAATGAACAAAGCGGTAATTACTAAGAAGCAATCACACGCCATTGCTTACTCAAGCAGAGTATCGAATGACCCAGCTAGTGCTCTAGCGGATCTGTAAGATATTCTGTTGTAGTTGGTTGTGTACTTCTAGCGAACGTGAGTTTGCTTGGAAGTTACGCTGAGCAGAGATCAGGTCCACCAACTCCTGCGTCATATCAATGTTTGACTGTTCCAGCATACCGTTATTGATGGTGCCGAAAGAGCCTTTATTTGATTCACCCCAGATCTTGTCACCCGAGAACTGCGTTGAATCCCATTGAGTGCCGCCTTTCTTATCCAGACCTTGCTCGTTTGGAACACGTACGAGAGCAACACGACCCAATGTAACGTTTTCACCGTTTGAGTAAGTTCCCAATACGCTGCCGTTTTCATCGAAGTCAACTTTGGTTAGGAAGCCCGTTGTTGCACCGTCTTCGTCAAACTTAGTCAGTTCGAACGGAGCCGCAAACTGTGTTGCTGAGCCTAAGCCGAAGTTAAGCGTCTGCGCAGGATCGGCACCATTCATATCGACTGGTGTCGTGTTCGTCGCCGGATCGCCTAATGCCACAGACGTAATTGGCTGACCATTGTTCAAGCTCGCCAACGTACCATCGTTGTTGAACTTCATGGTATGACCCACATGGCCTGTTGGCGTTTGTGCATCACCTGCCGCAACATTTAAAGGCTTTTCACCTTCTTTATCTGTCACGGTGTAGTAAGTGTTCCACGTGTTTGGCTGAGTCTGATCTTTCAAGTAGTACGTCGTTAGCTTGTAAGACTGACCCATCGAGTCATAAATAGTCGAAGAAGTTGAACGGTTGTATGTATCTGGGTCTGAAAAATCAAACTGAGTCGGATCTTTCAAATCGCCGTTAGCTGGCAAGTTCACGCCCACTTCAATGTTTGCTGTTTGCTTTGGCTTACCAAATTCAGCAGGAATATTGATAGGTTGTGGCTCGTATGAAGAAACCTCACCAGAGCTTGGGTCCACTTGGTAACCTAATAAGAACTCGTCGTTCGCGGTCACCATGTAGTTTTCTTTATTTAAGTGAAATGCACCATTACGTGTCAGTTCATTCTGTTGTGGAGTTAGACGCTCTTTCGCTACAGCGAAAAAACCTGTCCCCGAAACACGCAAATCCATTGGGTTGTTGGTGTAAATGCTAGAGCCTTCATGGAACTGCTGTGCCACTTGGCTTGCTTGCGCACCACCACCCGGTGTGGTTTTTGCGTTAGTAAATAAAGAGTTAGAGTAGACATCAGCAAACTCAGCACGGGACTCTTTAAAGCCGTAAGTGTTGGCGTTCGCAATGTTGTTACTGGTGGTGTTCAAATCCAGTTGGGCGGCGGACAAACCGCTTAAAGATACATATGACATTCCAAAATCTCCTAATCTAGCGAGCTATGACTACGCTTTGCCGACTTCCAATACTTCTGCAAGTCGAACTGGCGACTCAAAACCAGCCAGATTGAGTAATACGTTTCCGTCACCTTTGCCAAGCAATACGCTGTTTACGTTGGCATACGTCGATACTGGGAACTCTTGCGACTCCCCTTCAACTAAGCCAGACGCTTTCACTTTGTATTTGCCAGCTGGCAGTGGATTTCCGCTTTCATCTTTACCGTCCCAAAGCACACGCGTGTCGCCGGCTGGTTTCGCCCCTACCTCAAAGGTACGAACCAGTTGGCCAGCTTCATCCTCTACACGAACAAACAGATTATCGATAGATTGTGAAAGCTTAACCATTGCCGCCATTGGTGCGTCGTCCTGCTTCACACCTGCTGCTCCTGGGACCAATACGTCACGCCCTACCAAAGAGGAAGCTTGTAACGCTTGATTTGATGTCATTGACGAATTCAAACTCTCAAACTGAGTGTTCATCTTGCCAATGCCATCAACGGTCGCAAATGAAGCCATTTGCGCAATCATCTGGTCATTACTCACCGGCTTAAAAGGGTCTTGCTGAGACAGTTGCTTCGTGAGCAATGATAAGAAGTCTTCCTGTTTTAGATCCTGCTTACCCGTGCTCTCTTCCGCTTTCTTGTTACTCTCTTGTAGACTTTTAAGCTGGTCGATATAGGACAAGCCGCTTTGACCAACGTTGTTAATTCCGGCCATACGCTACCCCCTTATCCTTATTGACCCATCTGCAGCGTACGCAGCAGCATTTGTTTACTAGAATCAGCGACCTGTACATTAGTTTGGTATGCACGAGAAGCTGAAATCATGTTTGCCATTTCTTCCATTACATTGACGTTAGGCTTGTAAATGTAGCCTTCTTCGTTTGCAAGGGGATGATCTGGGTTGTACTCCGCACTCAGCGGTTTATCACTTTCTACAATACCCATCACTTTCACTGGCACCGTATCACCGCCACGCATGGCGTTACTTAACTCTGCACCAAACACTGCATGACGCGCTTTGTAAGTGTCTTTCGCAGAGCTGCTGACACTGTCGGCGTTCGCCAAGTTGCTTGAGGTAGTATTCAGACGAACGGATTCAGCGCTCATTGCGGAACCTGTCACATTGAAAACGTTAAATAAGCTCATCTAAATTATTCCCCTTTGATTGCTTTGGTTAAGTTCTTGAATTTGCTGCCTAGAAAGTCGAGTGATGCTTGGTGTCTGATTTGGTTTTGCATAAACAAGTTACGCTCTAAATCCAAGTCTACCGTGTTGCCATCTCCCGTATCTGGTTGCGTAGGAAGACGATATAACTTGTCCCCAACCAACGTTGTAGTGGCAGGAATATGCCGACCATCTGTGCGACTAAGACCAATGCTTGCCCCAGATGTTGCCGCTTGCAATTCCTTCGCAAAGTCTAAACCTCTTGCTTTGTAACCAGGCGTGTTTGCTTGTGCGATATTGGTGGAAATCACCTCTGCATTGCGTTCACGTACGCCCACCGTGTGCTGGTGGATGCCTAGTGCATTGTCAAAAGATATAGCCATGTTTGCCTCTACAATTAAGAACTGACCGTGATTGATAACCAAAAAGCAATTAGCATGCCAAAACCTAAAGCATTACACCAACCTAGTGGTTACCGTGAATTGAAATAGCAATAAGTGAGCCAAAGTAACTGGAATGTCATGTCGTATCACTTTGTCACTTAATAAAGATACACCGTGTTGAGGGCACAAGGCAAAAACGCGCTTCAACTAATTGAGTGATACATGAGGCGCTCGGCGCAGAAAGGTAACAAACAAAAAAAGCCTGACACGAAGTCAGGCTTTTCTATCAATGAAGAGATACCGCTATTTAAGCTTGTAAATGATGCCCGGATTACAGCGCACCATTTCAAATTTATCAGTCAGACCAGTTAGCGACTCTGATGCCCCTAACAGCAAGTAGCCACCAGGGTTTAAACTGCTCGCCATTTGGTTAAGCACTTTAGATTTCATTTCTGGAGAAAAGTAAATCAATACGTTACGACAGAAAATGATGTCGAACTTACCCATCAGTGCGTAACTGTCCATCAAGTTTTGTGGACGAAAGTTCACCAAACGCTTGACGTTATCTTTGACTTTCATGCGACCACCGTCCGCATTTTCAAAGAAGGTGCGACGACGTTCTGGTGAAAGCCCGCGACCCAAAGCCAAGTTGTCGTACACCCCTGCACGACACATCTCGAGCATACTTGCCGAAATATCTGTGGCTGTAATGGACACGTTTGGTAACAAGCCCGGCTTGCGCTGTTGCGTTTCCAGGATCGTCATTGCAATAGAATACGGTTCTTGGCCCGATGAACTGGCAGCAGACCAGATCTTAATTGGGCGCTTACTTGCCGCTACTTCTGGCAATAATTTGTCAGCTAAAACCGTGAACGGATAAGTATCTCGAAACCACAAGGTTTCGTTAGTCGTCATCGCATCCACAGCGGCGACTCGTAATTCTCGATTACGCCCTGTAACAACATCACGTAGCAAATCTGATAACGATGCGAGCTTAAACTTCGTCACTAAAGGACTCAGTCGGCTACGCACGAGGTATTGCTTGCTATCACCTAACACGATGCCACATTGCGATTCTAGAAAACGGCTAAAGTCACGATACTCTTGATCACTGATTGTAATAGCAGTCATTAATGTCTCTTTTATTGTGTTAATGCAGATTTAACCGCGTTACCCAACTCATCTGGGTTAAATTTCGCAATGAAGGTGTTGGCACCTACACGCTCAACCATAGCTTGGTTGAATACACCACTTAATGAAGAATGGAGGATAACATAAAGGTCTTTCAAATCTGCATGTCTGCGAATTTCAGCCGTTAAGGTATAGCCGTCCATTTCTGGCATTTCAATATCGGAAATAACCAACGAAATTTGATCGTAGATATTGCCTTCTTGAGCCATTTCAATCAACTTATTGTACGCTTCTTTGCCGTCTTTGACAGATACGACCTCAAAACCGATGGATGTAATCGCACGCTCTACCTGTTTACGCGCGACCGTCGAGTCATCAGCAATCAGTATGCGGCGTACAATAGGCTTTTCTTGTTCTGCTTGTGCGATTTCTTCGCCAATAGCGGAATCCATCGTTTCATCAACTGGCGCAATTTCTGCCAGGATTTTTTCAACGTCAAGGATTTCAACCAGCTCATTGTCAATGTTTGTCACGGCAGTCAAGTAGTGCGCTTTACCTGCGCCGTCTGGCGGTGGCAAAATCGCTTCCCAATGCATATTGATAATACGCTCAACCGATGATACCAAAAATGCTTGGATCGTACGGTTAAATTCTGCAATAACAACAAAACATTTATCTAAATCAGTGGTTGGGCGGCCACCAATTGCCAGGCTCAAATCAATAACGGACACGGTATGGCCGCGGATATGAGCGATACCTTTAACCAGAGGGTGTAGATTTGGCATTGAAGTCAGCTTAGGGCACTGTAGTACTTCTTTCACTTTGAATACGTTAATGCCGTAGCGCTGTCGGCCCATCAGTCGAAAGGTCAATAATTCCAATCGGTTCTGACCGACGAGTTGCGTACGCTGATTCACCGAGTCAAGAATCCCCGTCATATGCTCATCTCCATCTCAAACTTTTTGTTTTTAAATGATACTCTACCACTGGCAAGCACGATACCAGGGAGACAGTATGGCGTATTTCACTTTCACTTCGACACCATTGACTATGACAATATGTAGAGCGCTAATTACAAAGTACGCTAAGTCTATCGGCATTTTGCTCAGTATGTTTAGCTTTTTTGTTCATTCAGCTTCAGATAATCAGATCGAGCAAATAAAAACAGCAGCAGAACAACATATTCTTGCTACGGTTGATCAGCCTGATGGTGGCGAGCTATCTGTTAATGCGGCAGAGATCGACTCGAGAATAAAAGCAACGGATTGCCCTGTTCCGTTAGATACATCTGCCTCTTCCACCAGCAGCACGAGAAGTAACATCAATGTGTTAGTGGAATGCCAACCGGATGACTGGAAAGTCTATGTCCCTGTGAGGATCTCGGTATCAGTACCAATGATCGTCGCGACACGAACACTAGGGAGAGGAGAAATCGTCAGCGCATCGGATGTTACCACTTCCATGATCGAGCTACAGCGCTTTCGTAAAGATGGATTTTCTAGCTACGATCAAGTGGTTGGGGCAAAGCTAAAGCGTAATGTTCGCTTAGGCGATGTCGTAGAGAGAAATGATGTTTGTGTGGTATGCCGAAATGAAAAGGTCATTATCAAAGCGGTGAATTCTGGCATGACGATCACAACGCAAGGCACAGCATTGCAGGATGGTTCAGCTGGCGATCAAGTAAGAGTGAAAAATGATAAGTCACAACGTATAATAGAAGGCATAGTGACTGACATTGCGGAAATCACTGTTAATTTTTAATACCCACTGGTAGCGTGTTTAAACTGATCAATAAAAATGCAAAAAATGACTAAAGTTATTTTTGCGCTGGTCGATAGTCTGGATACCAGTATTACGATACAAGGCAAAGGTTAAACATGGCAAGTATAGATAATATACGTTCAGGGCAAATGATGACGACAACAAGTCGCGCACCTGCACGTAACGATTCCAATGCTACCAGCACGACAGAATCAAAAAAAGCGCCAGCGCAACAAGACGCAGTATCACTCAGCCAGCAAAGTAAAGCCGTCAGTAAACTCCAGAAGGATATGGCAGCTTCTCCGGCATATGACAGCGCCAAAGTTGCAGCAATCAAAGAAGCTATCACTAACGGTTCATACAAAGTCGATCCTGAAAAATTGGCTGACAACATGATTAAGTTTGAAAACGAATTGCAAGGCAAAAGCTAACTGACTTAGGCCGAAGGTAAGTATTTTATGGCAGCATTAGTCGATCTCGTTAATTTCCAGCTAGAAAATGCTAAGGCACTTTCCGCTGTTTTACGCCAAGAAACACAAGCAATCACGGCGCGTGTCTCTACCGAGATTGAGAATATTGCCAAACAGAAGATGACACTCATTGATCAGCTTAGAACGACTGATCAGCGAATCGCCTCTCACCCGCACGTCAATCAACTTACTGAAGATGAGCACCTAAGTCAGGTTGTTGCTCAAATCCAATCGATCGTCCTCGACTGTCAACAAGTCAACAAAGTAAATGGTGAATCGCTTAGTCGCGCACAGCTGAGTTTCAATAAACTCAATAACATGCTTCAGCGAACTCATGGCAAAGTGGGCATGACCTACAATGCCGGTGGCAAAACCCATACTATTTCGACACTTGGCACCAATATAAAAGCCTAAACGTCACTCCTGCCCCACCATCTCTAGAATGTAGATATAAAAAAGCGACTCATTGTTGCCAATCAGCCGCGGGAAAGATTATCTGGTCTTCTGAAGTAATGCGCTTAGGGCATTAGAACAAGGTTTGTTGACGCTTCTCAGGCACCTGTTGAACTTCTCCGTAATCACGTAGCTTATCCATTTTACGGATATCCAGACGCAGCTCAGTCACATAACTGTCTTCAACAAGATAACTACGCACAACTTCTGCACCACGAATTACACCATCGACGGCACCAGTGGTGCTTTCAATACCCAAACGTTGGTCTTGCAGCTCTGCACGTCCACTAACACGCATGCCATAAACTTGCTCTGCTAGCTCACGATAAGCATCAATTTTTGATGCACGCATCGCTCGTACACGCTTTTCTTCTACTGTGCGGCCTGTTTGCTCACTGACACTGGCGTAACCCACTGCCACTAAGATTTCATCTTGACGCATCTGTTGTAATGGCTGACACCCCACCAATATCAGTGTGGCAACAATAAATAATAACTTCTTCATGCTTCTATCCTATGGACGCAGAATCACAGTGTACGGCTGACGAATGGTTGGGTCTGAGCGAATCAACACACCATCTTGTGTGCGGATGCTATTTAACGTATCTAAGTCACGCCCAATACGGTCAGCCGGAAGGAAACCTTGCGCTGTCGCTACAACTACACGGCTTTGCATGCCAACCACGCGTGCATTGACAAGCACTCCGCCCTCTTGGCGCAGCATTGTTCCGGTCAGTACATACTGAATTTGCTGCTCTTGAGCTAAATCTTGCCAATCACGACTTAAAGCAAAATCGCCCTGCTGCGTCACTTGAATAGAGCCCGTAGTTTTGAAATCAACCACTTTAAACCCTCGGCGCTGAAACTGATGGATAAAACCTTCAGAGACCGAGTTACCTAACCAGTTTGTTGCATCCATATTTTGTAGATCAACAAACGAGGTAATCGCAATCGGTGTCCGCGCTGATACTGCCACATTAGAAACCATCAGGTCTTCTGTCATGCTCTCAATGAAAAAGTCCATCGTATGACGCGGACTATCCATCAGCATGAACTGGCTTCCCGAGTACGGTTCTTTACCATTGTAAATCGGTGAGTACGCGCACGATGTCAGAAGCGTCATCATCGATGCGGCGACAAGCCACTTTTTCATGGTTTGATTCTCCAGATAATCTTAGGTGATACCGTTCTTTATTAATTCCTTTCCAAGAAAGTGAATATTGGAACAGTCTTTGCTTTTCTTTGTTTGCCTAACGAAGAAAAACCCACCAAACTTCACTGAATTTGTTAAAGCAATATTTATACCCGAACGGTTGTAACCAATGAAAAAAATATTAAACAGTCTGTTTTCAATCACTTTAGTGATGCTTGTGCCTTTTAAGGTCATGGCATCTTGGTATGAAGTCACAGGCGTTGCCACCATCGTTTCTTCAGAAGAGACGGCAAGGCTCCATGCGTTGGAAGACGCGCTGTTCAAAGCCGTCAATTTTTCGGGCGCAGATATTGGCAGTATTAGCAACTTGATGCCGCTATTAGAAGAAAGCCGCAACGAATACCAGTTTACCAATCATGAAGTCCGTTACATTTTGGTCGAGTCTGAACGCAAACGTCGCGGTAAAGTCGAGGTAAAAATCCGCGTTGATATTTATCCATCGGCAACGGGTTGCCACACCGATCAATACAAAAAGACAATGCTGGTCGGCAATATTGAGGTCGCATCACCACAACAAGCAGTGATGGGACAAATTTATCAAGTTGGTGACGATTTTAGCCACGTAGTGAACCGTCAACTTGATCAAACCTCACGCAGCTTTGTGTCTGTTGGTACAACGGACTACTCAATAAGCAGCAACTATCCTGCTCGCACTCAAATGATCGCACAAGACAATGGCGCACAATACATCATTGGAGGGGTCATAACCGATCTCACTGCAACGGTCGAATCTCAACTATTGCAAGATGACATCATCAATCGTCAGTTTGCGTTAGAAATGAAAGTATTTGATGGTAAAACTGGCCATGAAATCTTCAACAAAGCCTACCGTGAGGTCGCGCGTTGGCCATTTGCTAAGACGAGTCAAGTGGACACTCGTAGTGCACGTTTTTGGGCATCGACCTATGGCGAGATGATGCTTCGCGTTAGTCGCAATATTATGTTGGATCTGGAGTCGGAGCTATCTTGCAAAATTACACTGCCAGAGGTTGTGGCAGTCTTCGGTAATACCGTAACGATGGATCTCGGCCGTATGCACGGCGTAAAAGAGGGAGACAAATTACAGCTTTGGCACACCGCGTCGTTTATCGACCAAAATGGATTGCCAAGAAACAAAGTCTCGCAAAGCGAAATTACATTAACGGTATCACGCATATACGAACACGAAGCGGAACTGACGATTGATCAGCCAAATTTAGCGTCTAGCGTTCAAATTGGCGACGTAATGAACAAGATCCTATAAAAGCAAACATTAAGTCTTGAGATATGCTCACTTTTGAATATCATAGGCAGCGCATCTTATTTGATTATACCAATGACCGTAGCGAATCGTTCAACGTGATGCTGATACAGATCTGGTAGATTGCTAGATTTGAACTCAGTAAAACAGTGCAATGAACTGCAACTATTGGTATTACGCCCCCATGGCACAGCTGGATAGCGCAGTCCCCTCCTAAGGGACAGGTCGTAGGTTCGAATCCTACTGGGGGCGCCATATCATAGCCTTAGCTCCCACTTGAGCTAAGGCTTTTTTGTATCTTCAATTTCAAGCCTCGCACTGCTCCCCCTAGTACATCGTGTTAGATAATCTTCCCAGTAATCAATATGATCGGATCGGGTGTTTCGGTTACGGGATAAACCCTTCTACTGATCTGACTTCTTCCCCTTGAAATCATTTCAACAAGCCCTATTTACAGTTTTGTATTTTATTACTTTAATTATCTATGAGTTTTGCTTACCCTTTTAGCTATTAATAAAATTATTAGTTAGCACTATGTCTAAGAGCAATTTAATAACTAACACTGGACACCGCTTTATTTCTAAAGGCAAGACAGCCTTTAAGATACATATCCATACCCCCGAGGATACGGTACTACACCGCTCGGTAGGATTTGTTCGTATTGGAGAAAAGAAAGGCTTACAAAAAGCCATTAAGCTGAGAAACGAGTTAGGCCGGCAAATGTGGGGCAAATTCTGGCGACGTCTTTTGAAAGACCCTTACCTAATGACTAGGCTTCCACATAGCGTTGAGCCTAAAATCGTTCACAAGCCTAACCCTACTCTTGAAAACCCTGACAACCGAGATACGTGTTACATCGCCAAGTGGCGAGAGTTCAATGATGACGGTGAGTATAAATATAAAACGGTGGTTCGCTCTATTAGTAAGTACGGCAAACTTGCCGCCTACATGCAAACCAAAAAAGCGTTGTTAGAAGCACATAAAGATAACTTGGAGATCCTGACATTTATGGGGCGTTTAAACAGCATTGATCTTAAGTAATACCTGGCCACTTTGAACATTTCAGTCAGTTTTTTGAAGAGAAATAAAAAGCCCCAAAGAGCGAACTCTTTGGGGCTTTCAGCTTCAGTCTTCTATACTACGGTCGAATAGGAGCTTATTGCTGAACTTGGTATTCAAATTCTGGAACAACGACTTCTACGCGACGGTTTTGTTGACGACCTTCACGAGTGTCGTTTGAAGCGATTGGGTTGTTTTCACCTTCGCCACGAGCTTGGATACGTGATGAATCAATACCTTTTTCAACGAGTGCGTTAGCAACAGACTCAGCACGTTTTTCAGAAACTTTTAGGTTGTAAGCTGCTGGACCAGACGTATCTGTGTAACCTACAACTTCAACGTTCGCTTGTGGGTGCTCGTTTAGGAAAGCAACTAGGTTATCAAGTTTTGCAGCGCTCTCTGGTTTTAGAGTTGTGCTGTTTAGATCGAAGCTACCTGTACCAATTGTTTGAGTTTCGAATGTTTTCGTAACTACAACTGGCTCTTCTACCACTTCTT
This sequence comes from Vibrio sp. 1457, assembly GCF_033340195.1. Taxonomy (NCBI): domain Bacteria; kingdom Pseudomonadati; phylum Pseudomonadota; class Gammaproteobacteria; order Vibrionales; family Vibrionaceae; genus Vibrio; species Vibrio sp. 1457. The sequence goes on along the minus strand of NZ_JAWOWA010000030.1, from coordinate 29,767 downwards.
CTACAACCACTTCTTCTACAACAACTGGCTCTTCTACGATTACTGGCTCATCGTTGCCGCCGAATTTGAAAGAAACACCTAGTGTTGCAGTGTTACCTGTCGCACGAGTTACATCGTTGCTGATGTCAGTCAGTGTTTGGTATTCCGCACGAGCTGTTACGTTTTGGCTTAGGTTGAATTCAAGACCAGCCGCGCCTAGGTAAGAGTAATCATCTTTGCCATCAAACATTACGTAAGCGCCACCCACTTTACCGTAAAGTGCGATGTCTTCAGTGATTGGTAGGCTAAATTTAGGAGCAAGAGTGATTGCTTCTACGTGGCCACCGAAAGAAGTTTGGTTAAAATCACCGATGTTGTCGAAACCCGCTTCTACTGCGAAGTATTTATTCATTTCGTAACCAACAAAAGCGCCAAGAGTAGAATCGTCTTTGTCACAAGCCTGGCCCGCTACACACGCGTCTTCCATCCATGACTTACCCATCTTACCACCAACGTATACTTCTGCTTGTGCTGCTGAAGCCATAAGTAGAGACGCTGAAATTACCGCTGCTAATTTTTTCATTATTGATTCCTCTAAAGAAGTTCTTTTGTTAGATGCCGAAATGCGCCGTCTGACTGACGTTGTATTTCAATTCTTTTTATTCATTCCTTGAGTGAGATACTTAGTCAGCTTCTTTTTATGCACATGCATTTTTTTTATGGAAGCAACTTACGTACATTTCCTGTTCAGAGATACATATCGCCATCTCGGTATCGCTGACGGGATGAACTATAACGCTAAGAAATCGCGAGAAAAATCCCAATTCTGTCAATTTATTGTCATCAAAAATCTCGACAACATGTGATCTTAAGCAAAAAAATCCCCACGCAACCACGACGCAAACGTTTGCTTTAATTTTTGGAACAACATAGCTAAAGCAAAGATTTTTCTTAAAAATGAGACAAATAAAATGGAACTTTAAGGAACATGGATAAAAATCAATCAGATATTTGATATGTAATCGCTCATTTTTTATTCATGCCAACGATATTTGGATTAAAAAATCTTATCCATATTGAGGTAAATTACAGGTGAAACCATCTCTTCATTCACCAATATGAGAGAAAGTTTCTCGTTATCTAAATTGAAGATACAAAAAAGCCGCGGTTGCTCACCGCGGCTTTGTGACTATTTATTCAAAAGAACGTTCAGTTCAAAGCAATTATGCGTTTGCTTCACGCTCAGCAATGAACTCAAGCGCCATCTTAATGCGAGCAATACAACGCTCTTTTCCAACCAGCTCCATTACTGCATCGACAGAAGGAGACTGTCCGCCGCCTGTTACAGCAACACGTAATGGCATACCGATTTTGCCCATGCCGATTTCCAACTCTTCACATACTGCTGCGATAACGCCATCTTTGATGTTCGCTGTCGTCCACTCAGTTAGTGCTTCCACTTTCGCTAATGCAAGTTCTAGAGGCTCTTTAGCCACGCCACGTAGATGTTTCTTCGCTGCGCCCGCTTCAAACTCAGAGAAATCTTCATAGAAGTAACGGATTTGCTCAGCTAGCTCAACTAGCGTGTTGCAACGCTCACCCACTAGCTTGATCACGTCAGTGATAGCAGGACCATTCGTTACGTCTAGTTTTTGTTGATCTAGATGCCATTGTAGATGCTCAGCAACGTACGCAGGATCTGAGTTCTTGATGTAGTGGTTGTTCAACCATTGCAGTTTGTCAGTGTTAAAAGCAGACGCTGACTTAGATACTGCGTTTAGGCTAAATAGATTGATCATCTCTTCTTGAGAGAAGATTTCTTGGTCACCATGAGACCAACCAAGGCGCACTAGGTAGTTGTTTAGTGCCGCAGGCAGGTAACCCATATCGCGGTATTGCATGACTGATACAGCGCCGTGACGTTTAGACAGTTTCGCGCCGTCATCACCCAGGATCATTGCACAGTGTGCAAATGTTGGTACTGGCGCACCTAGTGCTTCGTAGATGTTGATTTGACGAGGCGTGTTGTTGATGTGGTCTTCGCCACGAACAACGTGAGTGATACCCATGTCCCAGTCATCCACTACTACACAGAAGTTGTAAGTAGGTGAACCGTCAGTACGACGAATGATTAGGTCATCCATTTGATCGTTGCGGATTTCAATGCGACCACGGATTTGATCATCAAATACTACGCTGCCTTCTTTCGGGTTACGGAAACGGATAACACATGGATCGCCATCTTTTGCCGCTTCGTTTGCTGCTTTGATTTTTGGATGGTTAGCATCGTAGCGAGGCATTTCTTTATTTGCTTCTTGCTCTGCACGGATTTCATCTAGCAGCTCTTTAGACGCGTAACATTTGTAAGCTTTGTCTTCAGCAAGAAGCTTATCAACCATTTCGTTGTAACGGTCAAAACGTTGAGTTTGGTAGTAAGGACCTTCATCCCACTCCAAGCCTAGCCATTCCATGCCTTCAAGAATTGCATCAACCGCTTCCTGAGAGTTACGCTCAAGGTCTGTATCTTCGATACGTAGAACGAATTCACCACCTTGGTTTTTAGCGTATAGCCAAGAGTAAAGTGCAGTACGCGCACCACCAACGTGTAGATAGCCAGTTGGGCTAGGAGCAAAACGAGTTTTAACCGTCATTTGAGTTCCTTAGGGGTAATGAGCAACGAGAGATCTCTCGTTGTAATGTCAAGGATAAAAGTGGCGACATTTTACCACCGTAAGTCAATTCTACAATCGGTTTGACAACAGAAATAAAAACGGGGCAGAACCAAAAAGGCACAGCCCTGCTATTTACTGTTAAAGCACGAGACGAAATTACTTCAGGTTACGCATTGCCCATTGCATAAATTCTTGCTGCTCTTCACGGCTCAATTCATTAAACGATGCTTTGATTGTTTTGGTTTCCGCTGGAGAAGACGCAATGCTTGCCTTAGTCGATTCTTTATTCATTGCGTTATTATAGTCGGCAACTTCTCGTTCGTAATCACGAAAACCTTGCAAACCACCTTTACGAAGTTGAACCATAGAGAATGCCACTTCTTTTCCGTTTTTGTCTTTCAATACCACTTTAGGATCGAGTTCGAAGGCTCTCGCCTCTTCAATAGTACGGAATGTTTGATAAGTCAGAGAAAGCTCGGTGTCTTTTTCTGCATCAAACTCTAATACCAGCGGCTGCGAATCGAATTTACGGCGCTTTCCATCTTCAAATACGATTTGTCCAACCGTTACCGCCAATTGGTTTTCCCCATCCTTTAACTCGATGCTGTTGTTCTTGGATATCCACTCAGGGTAGACGAACTCGCCGTTGAGAACGCGAGGAACTAATTCAGATTGCAGAGTGAGTTGAGCAGCAAAAGCTGGCGCCGAAAGCATTGCGCAAAGTCCGAGAAGTGTCGTTGTTTTTTTCATCATGGTTTCTCACTTTATACCAATTTAGATAAGCCTCTAAAATTTACAGGCCAGTCATTTCAAAGGCTTATTTGAATAAGTATCAAGATAAAAAGGGCGTTTCCGCCCTTTTAGCTGCTTCTTTAGTTAGAAGTAGTATTCAACACCTACAGAGAACTCGTCGTAGTCAGCAGACTTCCAACGTGCTTCTGTTGGTTTATCTAATTGAGACGCACCGTCGCCAAAGTCTAGAGTACGAGCACGTACGTACAGCACTGCCGATGGGTCTACGAAATACATAACTTGTGCTGATAACACATCATCCGCTGTATCGTTAATTTTCTTACCATCACGCTCTAGATCAAAGTTAGCGGCGTAAGCCAGTTTGTATTGCCAATCACCCGTGGTGTACATGATAGCGGCAGACATTGCATCTTGCTTTTCACTCACACCATTGCTTGCGTCCGCCTCCATGTATTTGTATTGCGCGAAGAAAGAGATTCCGTTATCAAACCAGCCTTGTGCCCCTACCAAGTACGTGTTGTTTTCCCATGTTTGGCTTTCCATCTTGATATTACGGTTACCTTCATATGCCGCATCTAACTGGATAGGACCAATTTTGTAGTGTGCAGCGATACCACCCCAGTAGTCATCCCCTTCACCTAGACCTGCTTTATCACCTGCACCAGCTGCGATATCTAGGGAGAATTTGTCAGCAAACATTGGAGAGTCCCAGCGGATAGTGTTTGATTGACGGTCTTGGTACTTGGCGCCACCAATAGCACCACCCCAGTCGTATACATCGCCCAGGCCAGGGTTAGATGCTGGCCAGTCAACCAATTCGTACATAGGTGTCAAAACGCGACCCAGGCGAATTTGCCCCCAAGATGCACTTTCAAAACCGACGAATGTGTCACGTTCACCAAGACCTGCGCCCTCGCCACCAAAGCTAGGGTCTACATAACCGCCTTCGATTTGCCAAATAAAAGTAGGGTCGAAGTTAGCAAATTGTTTCTTACCACGGAAACCGATACGAGATTCGTTGTTTAGCTGCATGCCACCCAAGTCATCGTCCGTTGCTTTGCTGCCAGAATCGTAATCGCGGTACGCGGCCTGCATCGCGATGATCCCGTAAACTTCATAAGAAAATGAATCTTTGGTTAGAAACTCTTTTGCTGCGTCACTGTTTGCACCATCAGCAAATGCAACACCACTGAACATCATGCCGGTAATTGCCGTGGCAAGTAGGCTTTTCTTTAGGTAAGACATTATAAACCCCTATATTTTTAGTTTTTTCCATTTTCAAATTCACTAACTAGGACATGGCAGGAACTTGAAACAGTGTTTGGACGGGGCAAATATGACAAACTTTTTTCGCACTAAAAAACTTTCCCTACAGCAATCTGAGCGACTTCAAAATGAGAAGACCAAAAATAAAATAAATCAATAAAAAACAATTAGTTAACATCAAATATAAAAAATAAAAAACGTTAAAAGTACGTTTTGACACTGAACTGACATTGAGAGCATCTAAAAAACGTGAGCGACTTCATTCATCTTTTAGGTGTTTTAACGGAACTTTATATTCAAAGAGAAAAAACCTTGAGATCACTCGCAAGTAAAATGACCGTGCACTTGTGGGATTCGAGAGATTTTGACGAAATTGTTGTGAGTAGCAAATGGGTATTGACCTTACCCTTGCAGGAAGGTTTAAGCTCATAGCATCACTATTATTGAGGTGCAGATTATGTATCAGTTAGTTATACCTTTATCAGGGCTCAACTGCATGGGCTGTGCGAGAAAAGTTGAGAATGCTTTACATGCGAATCACGATGTGGAGATCCTCAATTTGTCCCCGACGCAAGTAGAGGTCAAAACCGAGTCTTCTCTTAAAGAGCTCGTCTCGTCGATTGAATCTCTTGGTTACCAAGCAGGAAATCACTACGAGCTAAACCTTTCAGGCTTAAGCTGTGGCGGTTGCGTCAAAAAACTTTCATCTTTATTAGAATCTAATCAAGACGTTATTTCTTTTGAGGCTTCAACAACGCACTTAGAGATTCGTACCCTCCTCTCCGAGCAACAAGTGATCGACTTAATAGCAACACTCGGCTATACCGCCAACCTTGATTCTGTTGAAGTAGAGAACGAAAGCTCACCAGAGACCGAACAGGTAGAAAAGCAAAGCAATATTAAAGATACGCAGGTGCCACCAGCGAGTATTCAATTGCAAATGCTGATTCAAGGCATGACGTGTGCGAGTTGCGTATCTTCAGTAGAGAAAGCACTTACTAACGTAGAAGGCGTTGAGAAAGCACAGGTCAACCTCGCAGAACAAAGCGCACTAGTATTCGCAAGCCAAGACTCTGATGACCTCCTTAACGCAATTGTTGAATCGGTAAAACAAGCCGGTTACCAAGCAGAGATCCTACAAGACGCCGCAACCCAGCAAGAAAAGCAAGCACAGCAACAACGTCAGCAACAAAAACGCTTTAAACTGGATGCTATTGCTGGCCTTGTCGTCGGAGCCCCTTTAATGATTTGGGGCGTTGCTGGCGGCAATATGATGATTCGCAACACCAACGACCAATTAGCTTGGGGCGCGATCGGTATCGTATGTTTACTCCTTCTTGCCACAGCAGGTAAACACTTCTTCAGTAACGCTTGGTTAGCAGCTACTCACAAGCGCGCCACCATGGACACGTTAGTCGCGCTCGGTACTGGCGCAGCGTGGTTCTATTCGATGCTTGTGGTGATTTTCCCAGACTGGTTCCCTCTTGCTTCACGCCACGTGTACTTTGAAGCGAGTGCAATGATCATCGGCTTAATTTCTCTTGGTCACTATATAGAAGCAAAAGCCAAAGCAAACACAACACGCTCATTGCAAGCGTTGATTAACCTGCAACCTCAGCAAGCTACGGTAATTACGGAACAAGGCGACCAACAAATCGCGGTTGAGCAAATCACGTTAGGCATGAAACTGCGTATCAAACCAGGCGAGAAAGTGCCTGTTGATGGCGTTGTGATTCAAGGTGAATCGTACATTGATGAATCTATGCTCACAGGCGAACCTGTACCTGTATTAAAAGCGCAAGAGGCTCAAGTCTCCGCAGGTACTTTGAACACAGATGGAGCCTTAATCATTGAGGCAACGGGCATTGGCGCAAATACCATGCTGGCTCGTATCATCCGCATGGTGCGCACAGCGCAAAGCAGTAAGCCAGCCATCGCGAAACTGGCAGACCAGATTTCATCGGTGTTTGTCCCTGTCGTTGTTGGTATAGCAATACTGGCCGCGCTCGTTTGGTTTGCCGTTGGCCCAGAGCCAAAAGCGAGTTATATGCTGGTGGTCACCACAACCGTCCTGATCATCGCCTGCCCTTGCGCCCTAGGCTTAGCAACCCCACTTTCTGTCACGGTGGGAGTGGGTAAAGCCGCAGAGCTCGGCATTCTGATCAAAGACGCCGACGCCCTGCAATTGGCAAGCAAAGTCGACACGGTTGTGTTCGACAAAACTGGCACGCTTACCCAAGGTAAACCTAGCGTTCAGCAAGTGTTTACTCACGCCACCAGCCAAGAAGATCTATTGGCTTTAGCGTATGCGGCAGAGCGTCAGTCTGAGCACCCACTGGCAAAAGCGGTATGTGATTACGCCAAACGACACGACGCAAAAGACGTCTCATTAGACAAGTTTGAGAACGTTCGCGGACGCGGCATTTTGGCGACGTATCAAGATAAACCGCTGCTCATTGGTTCGCTTCAATTTATGCAAGCAGAGAACGTCGAGACTAGCGCACTAAAATCTGCCATCGATGAATGCGCAAAAAATGCGTGGACTCCGGTAGCTGTGGCATTGAACGGCGAACTGATCGGTCTGATCGCCATTGCCGACCCGCTCAAATCAGATGCGAAACAAGCGCTCTCTGCGTTAAAATCGCAAGGCATCAAAACGGTAATGCTGACGGGCGATAACCAACACGTTGCCAATGCTATCGGCCAAGAACTTGGTATTGATGAAGTGATTGCCCAAGTAATGCCAGATGAGAAAGCTCAGCACATTGAGCAACTTCAATCTCAAGGACATGTCGTGGCAATGGTGGGGGATGGCATTAACGACGCCCCTGCTCTCGCCTTAGCCAACCTTGGTATTGCCATGGGTAGCGGCAGTGATGTCGCCATTGAAAGTTCGCAAATGACCATCCTGAACACGTCACCAATGGCGGTAGTACATGCGATTGAACTCTCTCGCGCTACACTTAAGAACATGAAGCAAAACCTATTTGGTGCCTTTGTTTACAACTCGTTGGGTATTCCAGTTGCCGCAGGTGTGCTTTACCCAGCGTTTGGATTTTTGCTCAGTCCTGTTGTCGCAGGAGCGGCAATGGCACTGTCTTCAATTACTGTCGTTAGTAATGCAAATCGACTACGACTGTTTTCAGTAAAGTAACCACTTCTTTTTGAGGGTATTATGAAGTTGAAACTATTGACCTTTGCAATGCTTGCGACCGTGTCCGCCAACGTATTGGCAGCCGATGTCATTAACCACAAATCGCCATACTGTGGCTGTTGTGGAGAATGGACAAAACACATGGAAGAGAACGGCTTTACGGTCGAAGAAAAATTGCACGATGACATGAACGCCATCAAACGCGAGCTAGGCATCAAGAACGAACAGCTTTACTCTTGCCACACGGCAGAGATCAACGGCTATCTGTTCGAAGGTCACATTCCAGCCGAAGACATTAAAGCGTTTTTGAAAAATCCACCACGTAACGCAAAAGGCCTATCAGTACCGGGCATGCCAATGGGCTCCCCTGGTATGGAATATGGCGACAAAAAAGACAGCTACACCGTTTACGCCTTTAACGAAAAAGGCCAAGTGTTCGAATATAGCCACCACGAAGGCAACGACCAATAAAAACAAAGCCCAGCGAGATAAACCGTTGGGCTTTTTCTTAATGGACAGTTAAGACAAATATAAAATTAGAAGCCGTAAGAGGCACCAAATACAAAAGCGTTATTCACTAGGCTGTCACCACTCGCGTTTTCTGCACCGTGTGCTTGACTACGGAACTCAAAGTAAGGTTGAACACCTTTACGAGTCCACGTTGCACGAAGCTCGTGGTCCATGGTTTCCGCTTCAATCATGTAGACGTTGTTGTAGCTTAGCGTCACATCCTCATTCATCACGTAACCGATGCGGTTGTCCATGCGGTAATCTGTATCCGCATCTGCGCCTGTCGCATCAATGTGCGCACGAGTACGGTTACTTAAGGAGATGCCGTTATCGAAGTTGTAACCGATCTTAACCAATGGACGGTACTGTACGTTCTCGCCAGCAGAGAACAGGTGTTGGTAACCCGCGGCAACCCATAAATGATCGGTAATATTAAATGACTGCTCACCACCCACAGTGATTGCTGGTGTTGTGTTACCTGCGCCACCGTTTTCTGTTTCCAGTTTACCCAACTGAATACCATCAAATTCGGTGTAAACCGTAAAGCCGCCGAATTGGTTATCAAAAGTATGACCAGCTTCCAGTGTAGACGTAACGTCCGAACCATGAATTCGACCATCATCGTGGAATTGAACATTACCTGTTACGTAAGAAGAACCAGCAAAAGCGTTAGAAGCGAAAGCGAGAGAAAGAGCACTCAGTGCAAAAATGTTTTTCATAATTACTGCCTTTATTTATTCACGTTATGCGATAGTTTTAGAGGGCATCTCTTCCCTTTTATCGCAAACTTTGGAATGTGCCTCCTTGGCGTTCGCAATATTGTTTTAATTAATTCGCGATGGAAAATAAAACATTTTAAAAAGTGATCTTGTTCAAACCGAGCTCAACAACCCTGATAAAAACATGGGAAATACAGGCACTTATCGTATTTTTATAAAATTATTCAAAAAATAGAAGTGTGATCATAAACAGGTTGTTTATTGATATTTAGCAGATTAAGTCGATCCAGTTCACAATAACCTTGACCATTACAACCAAAAACTTATTTATCAATGAAAAATAATTAGACATCGATCACGCTTAATTTCCTCAAAAAATAAAGAAAGCCCCAACATGATGTTGAGGCTTTGCCAAAAAATTAACTTACAAGAATCGAGTTATTTCACGCTGGTCACTCGACTTGCTTTCTCACCGGTTGCTGACACAGAACGGATAAACATTTCACCTTTCACATTTGGACGAGCATTATCTGCGTAAGTTAGCCAGTTCTTGCCGTCTAGAGAGTATTGAAGCTTCACACCCGGGAACTGAACGTTCATTGCCAGTTTACCCTCTTCAACTTTCGCGCCTGGTACAGGTAGACGGTAGTCGATACCTGATTTCTCTAGCTTAGCCAGTTCACGTTGACCAAGTACGTTCGCAAAGCGGTTGTAGTCTTGGTTTAGCGCAGCTTTGTCTACTAGGTTAGAGTTTTGCGAGTATTCAACACCCACTTTGTAGTCGTTTTCCCAACCAGCACGGTGCCATGCACGCTCAGCGGCTGCTAGTACGCGAGGGAATACCATGTACTCGTATTGCTCGTCGTTACGTACTGTCTCAGACCAAAGCTGTGCTGATAGACCGTAGAAAGGTTTCGCTTCGATTTCACCTTTACCAGTGAAGCCATTGCCATCACGGTCTACAGAGGTTTCTGCGTTCTGAGGCATGTTCTCTGGTGCAAAGCCAAACATCTTACGAGTATCTGTTGCACGTGTTGCCCAGTAGTAACCACGCTCTTTCGGGTCAACTTCGTATGGCATGTCCATGTACACGTAGTCTGGATTAGAAACGATCACGTCGTAACCTTTCTTAGACCACTCGTACACGGATGATGTGCCACCCCAGTAAAGAACATCCCAGAAGTTAACACGTGTGTTTTCTGTTGCGAACGCTTTTTCACCTTCACTGTATTTAAGACCATCTTGCCAAGCTTGGAAGTTTGGAATGCCCTTCTCTGCCACAATCTTAGACACTTCTTCTGCAAAGTGGCTTGGTAGATGAGCAAAGTCGCTTACCGTACCGTCTGCAATTAGCGTCTGACATTGTGGAGATTGTGCGAATGGCTTGTCTTGTTTAGACAGGTCAATCGTACCTTTCCAGCTTACTTTGTCTTCAGCGTTCACATCTTGGAAACCAGCGCCTAGCTTGATGTTTTTCGCTTCGTCACCACCAAAGTGCCATGTTGTTAGCGGCGTACCCGCTTCTTGGTGCATTGCTGCTACTTCTGAAATCACTTTATCAACAAAGCGAGTTGAAGATTCCATACATGGGTTGATGAAGCTTTGCTTGTTGTAGAACTGAACCGTCGTTACGTTCGATGTATCTTGAGGATCCATCAGGCGGTACTCGTTCGCTTCTGCTTCTTTACCTTCTTCCATTAGACGGTCGTAACGTGCTTCCATTGATACCACTGCTGCACGAGCGTGCGCTGGCATATCAATTTCAGGGATCACTTCGATGTTACGCGCTTTCGCGTACTTCAAGATGTCCACGTAGTCTGCTTTGCTGAAGAAGCCAGAACCAAAGTTGTCTGTCGTTGCACCTGAGCCAAGCTGAGGCAGTAAACAGCTTTTCTCTTCCAAATCGAAACAACGGTTAGCACCCACTTCAGTCAGCTCAGGCAGACCCGGGATTTCTAAACGCCAGCCTTCATCATCCGTTAGGTGAAGGTGTAGTTTGTTCATCTTGTACGCTGCCATTTGGTCAAGCGTTGCAAGGATTGCGTCCTTAGAGTGGAAGTTACGAGCCACGTCCACCATCACACCACGGTAATCAAAACGCGGCGCATCTTTAATAGACAGTTGTGGTAGAGAATCAGCATTTTGGCTATCTACCAGGCCAAAGATAGATTGTACTGCGTAGAAAGCACCTGCTTGGTCGAACGCTTTAATCACAATACTGTCGCCTTTGATGCTCATTTCGTAAGCACCAGATTTTGCTAATTCACCGGTGAAGTCTGCAGGAACAACAGTGATGCTTACAGGAAGATCACCACGAACATCCACACCTACCACTTCTGCACGATCTTGAATTGCTGCGTATTGAGTCGCATCGAATGCGTCTTTAGGCAGCGCGATACCCGCCGCGATATCTACGGTACCTTTACCTGCTTCAACAGACAGTGGCGTTGGTAGTAACGTGGTTGATACGTCTTGTTTTACTAGGTCTTCGTTCTTCTCGAAACGAGACACAGCGTTTGCAAATACGTTGTTGTCATCTGGCGTACGTTTTAGGTTGTTCCCCTCAAGGCCAGTCACGAAAGATGCAACGTCTTCTGTGTTAAGAGAAGCAATCATCTTAGGCTCTGCATTTGGTGCAGCAACGAACGCGCCTGGCATGAAGTCAGTTTCAAATAGCTGCCAGTATTCAGCAACAAGAGGAAGCACAACCTCTTCACCCGCAGCAAAACCATCAAACTTATCTGTCGGTTCTAGTTTGTGTAGGTCACCCGTTACGCGAGAGATTTTGAACTGTTCGTTTTCAACATCCAGAATCAGACGAATGCTGTGGAAGTAAATAGCCCAATCTTTTGAGTCAACCGCTTCTCCTTGGTTAACCAACGTCATGTTTACCTTGTTACAAGACGCCCACTCAGCCCCTAAGTCCTGACAAGCAAGACCTTCGTTTGCACCGTGGTTAGTCAACACTTGGTATTGAATATCAAGATTATTAGCCAACGAATTTACAACTTGTTGTTCAGAGCTTTGCAGCGCAGAGCAACCTGCTAATGTAGTGATAACAGAAATAGCAATCAGACTAGGTTTAAACATCTTACTTCCCCAAAAAAGTCAGTGGTTCAAAACGACAATGATAAAAATCTCGGCCCCTCAAATGCGAGGTACCTAACCGTTACATTCAACATACAACCTGTTATTTCTAAGCGTAAAATAAATAGAAATAGGAAGTGATCCAGCTCAAAAAATGACACTCAGCAAAAACAATAAAAACCTAATTTTCATGGAGTTACAATACACGTCAAAATCGAACAACTTGTTTTGACGAGTTTGCTGCGATCTAGGTCACTTATATTCATGAGTTACGACTGATTTTGTAAGATTTGGATCACGCCTAATTATTTTGTGAACCATTAGTAAGCGAATTACCCATTTACCTTTCGTGAAGTGACTCTCATTTATTCGTCGTCAAAACTCGTCAATATTTTTAGAAATGACGATTTTGTCGAATACACCACTGGAGAAATTGCACTTAACCTCACGCTATTTTGCGTATAAAGTTTAAGGTATCTTATCTGAGGACCATTCTATGTTTCGTCTCTTGACGCTCATATCATCTCTACTTGTTACTTTGACTCCTTTTTCCTCTTATGCAGAGCCACAGCATTGGTTAGCGAAAAAAGGGGAAACCGAACTTATGATTATTGGCTCGGTACATGTGGGGGATAAAACGATGTACCCACTCCCTAGAACGGTCATCCAGCATTTAAGCCAAAGCGCAGGGTTGATTATTGAAGCAGACGTCAGGAATTCTGAAGGCTTGGTTTACCCACAAACAACCATTCTTTCTAAAGATGTTTTAGACAGAGCTCAACGTCGCCACTTAATTGAAATTGCCCAAGATTTAGGTTTGCCAGAAACTCAACTCCTAAATTCCCCACCTTGGATGGCCGCATTCACCATCCAACTCTCTTTAGTCAACAAACTGGGGTATGTCTCTGATAAAGGGGTCGACATGCACTTAATAGGACTCGCTGATAAAAAGCAAATCCCGGTCATTCCACTGGAGTCCGTGCAATTCCAAATCGATTTAATCGCAGGTCAATCAGAAGGCGGTAAAGAGATACTTCTCTCATCAATTGAAGAATATGATGGCGGAGAAGAGTTGGTTCAATGCTTGATAGAGAGTTGGAAGAGTGGTGATGGTAGCATGTTGGTCGAAGCCTCTTTGACCGATCATACAACAGAAGAGTTTAACCAAGCCTTTTTATACGAGCGTAATCGAGATTGGGCTAAAAAACTCGACACTGGCAGTGTTCTACCTCAGCAATCGGGTCGTTACACCGTTGTTGTTGGTGGCTTGCATTTAGTAGGTAAAGATAACCTGATTGAACTGCTTAAAAATCGGGGATTTAACATCAAACCACTGGGTAAGACGCGCCAAGCAAATTGTGATATCTAGTGATTGTTTGAAAAATGCCATTTAAATACAATTATTTAAAATTCATTCAAACTTTCTTATAAAACGCCGTTAAGCTAAGTGGATACAAAACAACTCATATGAAATTTAAATATTTATTCCTATACACGATTGGAATTATGCTCACTTCTTCGCTGTCTTATGCTAAACCGCCATGCAACGTAGAAGCTTTTCAAGCTATTGATATAACTCCGGAAGTAAAAGGCGGTGTTTTAGATAAAGAGAGTGGTCAATTTCTTATTACCGAAAAACCAATGATGCGTTGCGCGAACATCACGTTTTCAACAGCCCACACTCGAAATCGCGTTGCACATATGATGAACCAAGGCTTTGAAGCGGTTTACTATGATGGAAATACAAGCAAATCTCACTCAGTAACGTTTGATGAAGACGATTTAAAAGCGGGTTACGTCAAGATTGGGCCAAATCACCCAAAGACCGCTTATGTCTGTTTCACTACTTCTGAAACTCCTATCAATACTATCTCGTGTGACATCAAGTAATAAATTTACTCGCTCTAAAAAATGAAAAGGCCCTACATTTCTGTAGAGCCTTTTTCTCAATATGTCGATGAAGAGCCATATTCTAACTTCAGGCGAACCCCATTTGGTTCGCAACTATCAAAGCCAAATTTGCGACCGCTGAAACGACGAAAGCCTGCTCATTGAGCAGGCTTTCTAAAAGTGGTCGGTGAAGTAGGGATTCGACGCGACTGGGCTTCCAGAGGACTGGCATTCCAGACCCCGATCCTCTGGTTCCAAATAAATATCACCAAATACGAAAAAGGCTCTACATTTCTGTAGAGCCTTTTTCTCAATATGTGTCGATGAAGAGCCATATTCTAACTTCAGGCGAACCCCATTTGGTTCGCTACTATCAAAGTCAAATTTGCTGCCGCTAAAACGACGAAAGCCTGCTCATTGAGCAGGCTTTCTGAAAGTGGTCGGTGAAGAGGGATTCGAACCCCCGACCCTCTGGTCCCAAACCAGATGCGCTACCAAGCTGCGCTATTCACCGAGATGTTTAACTGAGGAATTGTCCCCGTCAACGAATGCGTATATTACGGATTCTGAACTGTGGCGCAAGTGCTTTTTACAAAAAAACCTTAGGTCTTAATTCGTTTGATGAATAACTGAACACTAGCACGTAAAATGTGACTGATAACTCACAACAAAATACAGTTTATTAACCTTAGCAACATAATTGATCCAGATCAGTGTGCAACAAGACACCGCCATTTAGTTTATTCCTGTCGGGAACATCTTGGAGGAAACGTATGGACTTTTGGCTTGATCTCCTATTTGGTAATGCAGTGGGTCTATCGTCAATGATAGTAATTTTTGGGGCAATTGGTCTGATGTTATTTTACGGCGGTTTCTTCATATACAAGATCATGAACGACAAATCTCCTCACTAGATCTCGCTTAGCTCTAGAAACGCTTTGCACCGGAGTCGGTTACTTGCCTACTCCGGTTTTTTATTTGATCTCAATGCACCACTCATTGATATAATCCTATTATTCTTCCCTGTTCTTAATGAGATTACTGCTATGTCTCACGACGACGATTTTGATCTATTTCAACAGATGATGGGCGATGTAAAGCCAATCACTCAAGACACCACCGAACACAAAAAAGTACACCAAGTAACAGAAGCACAGCTCGCAAAACGCGAAGCAGCAATCTGGTTAACGGAAGATGACCCAGAATACCTATCACTTGATCACGCTGAAATGCTCAAGCCAGAGGACTTTGTTGAGTTCAAACGTGATGGTGTACAGGACGGGGTTTACCGCAAACTTCGCCTTGGTAAGTATCCAATCCAAGCTCGCTTGGATTTGCACCGTAAAACATTGAAAGAAGCACGTGATGAAGTCGTGACGTTTTTAAAGCAATGCCTATCAATGGACATTAGAACGGTCGTTATCGTCCATGGTCGAGGAGAACGCTCAAATCCACCTGCAATGATGAAAAGCTTTGTTAGCAGTTGGCTACGACAAATAAAGGAAGTCCAATGCGTCCATAGTGCGCAACGCTTTCACGGTGGAACTGGAGCCGTTTACGTCCTACTTAGAAAAAGTGCGGAAAAGAAATTAGAAACCCGCGAACGTCACCAAAAACGGTTAGGCTAAATTTCACCCTAATGCTAGAATGCCCGCCCTTATTCTTCCTTCCCCTTAAAGAAAGCGAGCTTCATTCGCCGTTGTGAAACGTTAGGAGACAAAAATGTCACAAGACAACGCTAAACGATTAAATAAATTCATCAGTGAAACGGGGTTTTGCTCACGCCGTGAAGCAGACAGACTGATTGAGCAAGGCCGTGTCACCATTAATGGCAACAAACCTGAAATGGGGACAAAAGTGCTACCTGGTGATGATGTTTGTGTGGATGGTAATCCAGTGGCAGCAAAAGAGAAGCCGATTTATATCGCTCTCAATAAACCAACAGGCATCACCTGTACAACTGAGAGAGACGTCCCTGGAAACATCGTTGATTTCATCGGCCACCAAAAACGTATCTTTCCGATCGGCCGCTTAGACAAACCCTCTGATGGTCTGATCTTTTTGACCAACGATGGCGACATCGTGAACAAAATCCTTCGCGCAGGCAACAACCACGAAAAAGAGTACGTCGTACGCGTGGACAAGCCAATTACAGGAGAGTTTCTCAAACAGATGTCGAGTGGCGTTAAGATTCTCGACACAGTCACCCTACCTTGTAAGGTAACGAAAGAAACTAAATTCTCTTTCCGTATTGTGCTCACTCAAGGACTTAACCGTCAGATCCGTCGCATGTGTGAAGCGCTGGGCTATGAAGTATTCAAGCTGCGTCGCGTACGCATCATGAATATCTCTCTTGATGGTATTCCGAATGGAAAATGGCGTTACCTAAGTGACGAAGAAGTGGCAGAGATCCTAGCAATGTGTGAAGGCTCTGTAGGTACAGAAGAAGCATCAAAAACAGACTCTAGAGGTCGCAACATTCGTAAAGCGACCGACGCGAAGCTGTTTGATAGCCGTGAAGAAAACCAAGATTCTACTGCTCGTCGTAACCAGAAGACACGAACTTTCCGCGGTAACAATGCTGATGAGTTCCGTCATGCACCAAACTCGAAAAAAGGTCAACAAAAGCGTCGTCAGCGTGATGATGAAGGCGGACGTCCAGCTAAAGAACATTACAAAGCGAAACCACAAGGTGAACGCAGCAGACCGCAAGGCGAGCATGGTAAATCGCACCGTAAACCAGATGCATCGAGCAATACGCATTCAGCAAACAAGCCTCAATCACCGAGTAAGCCTAAGCAGCATTACATGAATCCAAATGCCGCGAAACCAAGCAAACCAGCTAAACGCACTGGTGGTACATTGAGTCTGAAGAAGTAACACTTCACTGACACAGGCAAGATCAAAAAAGGACGCTCATGAGCGTCCTTTTTATTTGTCATGAGTTTACAAACAAAGAGGTGCAAACTGACCGCGAGTTAAGCTCAGCAAATCTCTCGGGTCTAACTCAATTTCTAAACCACGTTTACCAGCACTCACACAGATTGTGTCTTGCTCTACTGCGCTTTCGTGCAAAAAAGTAGGTAAGGCTTTCTTCTGCCCTAGTGGGCTAATTCCACCAACGACATAACCTGTGGTCTTTTGCGCGATTTCCGGATCAGCCATATCGGCCTTTTTGCCCTTCGCTGCTTTCGCCGCCAGTTTTAGGTTCAGCTTTTGATCAACAGGGATAATCGCAACCGCAAGGTTCTTTGGCTCCCCGTTCAAGCAGAACAACAAGGTTTTAAATACTGTTTTCGGATCCTGTCCTAGCACTTCAGCAGCTTCTAAACCATAACTATCGGCTCTAGGATCGTGCTCATATTGATGGATGGTGTGTGGAATTTTTTTCTTTTTCGCAAGATTAATGGCCGGAGTCATCAAGATTCTCCTCATAAAAACAAAAAGCGCAAACTGAATTGGATCTGCGCTTTTAGTTAATGATATCAGCGAGTTTGAGTCAATCGCTTTTTCTCTGTTGGGTTACTGATCAATCGCCGTATCAACTAAATACGTGATTTCACCTGAAGGGGCATACTCATTAACATCAATAGGGCTATGTGTTTCTAAATAATCCTTCAAAACCTCAGCATCGGTAAAACCTGTATTTACATACCCTGGATGATCGTCGATTTTAGGGTAACCATCTCCACCAGCAGCATTATAGCTTGGTACGGTAAAGCGGTAATTACCATCTAAGCGAAGTTGCTTATTACCAATAAACACATTGGTTACCTCACCATTATTGATACTCATCGCAATGCCGGCAAACTGTGCATAAGCACCAGAGTCAACAGGCTTAGTTGCAACGACATTTAGATAATCTAATACCTCTTTACCCGTCATATCAACGTAAGAAACCATATTGCCAAATGGCTGAACAGTGAGCACGTCTTTATAAGTAATATCACCCGCAGCAATCGAATCTCGAACACCACCAGAATTCATTACGGCGAAATCTGCTTTCGCACGTTCCATGTGAGCCGTTGCAATTAATCGGCCTAAGTTTGTTTGCTGGTAACGAACCACATTGCGGTCACCCTCAAGCTTACCGTTAGATTCTGCAATCTTCACGTTTAGTTTGCCCTGACCTTTTTCTTGATAAGGACGAAGAAACTCAAGCATCATTTCGTCTTGTTTAATCTCTTCTTGGATCAAGACTCGTTGCGACTGACCATCAACTTTAACTTTCTTTTTCAAGTTTACAGGGATTAGATCGTAGCTCACCATCGAGAGTTCGCCATTACGAAACTCGTAATCGGCGCGTCCCACATATTTCCCCCACTCATGTGCCTGAACAATAAAGGTACCATTTTGTTTATCGGGCTGACATTCATCACCTGGTTTAAAGTTCTTTTTGATAACGTTTGGACCTTCCATGCACACAGGTTCTTGTGAGTGTCCTCCAACGATCATGTCGAGATCGCCGTCATTCAAATAACGAGCTAACGCCACATCGCCAGGAGCATTGATGCCTCTATTACCATTTTCATAGTGTCCCATATGCGTGACAGCAAAAATCAGATCTGGATACTCTGTTTCTTTCAGTTCTGCAATCAGCTTCTTGGCTTCTTCTTTTGGGTCACGGAAGTCAATTTGTTCAATGAATTCAGGGTTGCCAAGTTTCGCTGTGTCTTCGGTTGTAAGACCAATGACCGCAATTTTAATGCCCTGCTTGTTAAACATCGCGTATGGTTGGAATAAACGCTTGCCAGTATTTTTATCGTAAATATTGGCAGACAACATCGGAAAGTTTGCCCACTCTTGCTGCTTGAATAGCACGTCCAATGGATTATCAAACTCATGATTACCTAGAGCCATCGCATCGTAACCAATTTTGCTCATGCCTTTAAAATCCGGCTCGGCATCTTGTAAATCAGACTCAGGTACTCCTGTGTTGATGTCACCACCAGAAAGCAATAACACGCTCCCCCCCTCAGCCTGTATTTCTTCGCGCAAATCATCGATTAACGTTTTACGCGCCGCCATGCCATATTCACCGTATCGATTTTGCCAAAAGCGACCATGATGATCGTTAGTGTGCAACACGGTCAATTTATAGGTTGTATCGGCATTCCATTCTGGTGCAGGTTGCGTAGCACACCCAGCTAACGAGGCCAAGATAGCGGCACTCAAAACAGTTTTGATCATCAGACGCTGATTCATTTATTTACCTTTTTCTTATTGGGATTACTGACGCACATTTTAAGCATTCGATCTATTTGAAAACCACGTGCACCCTAACACATTGATTTAATAATTATGATGCATTGTTTAGCAATAACAAATTCATCAGTAACAAGTTTGAGAATTTACAGTTTTTCAGATAAAAAAATAGCCAACACTCGGTTGGCTATAGTATTTGTTACCACCAGTCATCTGGCGTTTACTTGATATCGATATCTGCAAAGCTCTTGATTAGATCATCAAGCGATTTCATTTGTGCTAAGAATGGCTCTAACTTGTCTAGAGGCAGTGCAGATGGGCCATCACAACGCGCTTGGTCTGGGTTTGGGTGCGCTTCGATAAATAGACCTGCGATGCCTGTCGCTAGACCCGCTTTTGCAAGCTCAACTGTCTGCTCACGACGGCCGCCAGATGCTGCGCCTGATGGGTCACGCATTTGTAGTGAGTGCGTTACGTCAAAGATGATTGGGCTACCTTTCGAAGCATTTTTCATCACACCAAAACCAAGCATGTCTACAACTAGGTTATCGTAACCGTGGCAAGAACCGCGCTCACATAGGATGATCTTGTCGTTACCGCATTCTGCGAACTTCTCAACGATGTTACCCACTTGACCAGGGCTCATAAATTGAGGTTTCTTCACGTTGATAACCGCACCTGTTTTGGCCATAGCTTCAACAAGGTCAGTTTGACGAGCTAGGAATGCAGGAAGCTGAATAACGTCTACCACGTCAGCGACAGGTTGAGCTTGCGCTTCAGTGTGAACGTCCGTGATGATCTTTACACCAAAAGTGTCTTTCAGCTCCTGAAAGATTTTCATACCTTCTTCCAGACCTGGACCACGGTATGAATGAACAGAACTGCGGTTTGCTTTGTCAAACGACGCCTTAAATACGTAAGGAATACCAAGTTTTTCCGTTACTTTTACGTAGTGCTCACAGATCTGCATCGCAAGATCACGAGACTCAAGAACGTTCATACCTGCAAATAGGGTGAATGGCTTGTCGTTAGCAACCTGAATGTCGCCGATATTAACGATTTTCTGTTCCATTTTGATTCTCTTTTTCTGTCCACGATACGCCACAGTTCGGCACATCGATAAAATTAGTGAAGTGTGACGTGCGTTTCACTCATCACATTAACTTGTGATTTTAGTAGCTCAGAAGCCGGATCGTCAGGGCATTGGTCAATAAAGTACTGAAAATCTGATACCGCTACTTGAGGGCACTCTAGCTGTTGGAAAATAAAACCACGGTCACGAATTTCGTATGGGTCATCTGGCACAAACGTTAGAGCAAGATTCGTACAACGTAATGCCAGCGTATAATGCTCTTCGCGCAACATCGCACTTTTAATCAACGCCAACCAGCGACCAATAATTGTTGGGTTGTCAGCTTCCTCAAAATGTTCAGGCTTTAGCTGAGCTAGCGGTCCTTCCTGGCCAATAAGCCAAGCTTGAAGAATCCTTTCACCTACATACTCACCATTAAATGGGTTGATGTAGTCTGGCTTCTTATGCATCCAGTCGACTTTTAACAGGAACTGAGTAGGGAAAGTAACTCCCTTCAACGGGAACCCCAGCTTTTTGCCTAGGTATAACAAAATCGAACCTAAGCTCACAGGAATACCTTTTCTGCGCTCCAACACTTTATCGATGAAGCTGTTGTCCGAAATAAAGTATTCCTGCTCGTCGCCTTTGAACCCCCACTCGTGGAAAAACAGTCGTAGGAATGCATCAAATCGTTGCTCTTCATCGGTTTCATGAACAAGCGTGGCTTCTGCATCTTTGTAAAGACGCTCTAACTCTTGTTTCGCCCAATGTACTTTGGTTTCTGGGTTAATCGCTTTGTTGAGCTCAAGCGCACCTTCCACCAACGGTATATTGTCAAAATCTTCGTCAAAAAACTCTAACATGACGTCTATCCAAATAACGTAGGGCTCTTAGACACAGCAATGTTTGCAGCCATGACCAACCAACCCAATGCGCCGAAAAAGCCAAATATCTTCAGTAGGTTGTTTTTCGCAAGTTTCAATGAGAAGAATCCAAGCGCAATGTACGCCAGTACGCAGGTGATTTTGTTTGTTAACCACGGTGCGGCATCGGTAAACGGGATGAAACCAGTAATGAAAATAAGCGCGATACCTGACACTAGCAATGCAGTATCAACGATGTGGGGAAACACTTTCAAAAAGCGATTATTTCGCTTCGGTGAGTTCATCATCATTAACACGAATCGGATCGATAATAGTGTCGCGCTGAGCGCAATCGTCACTAAGTGTATGTGTTTTAGAGCTACGTACATTTTTCTTCTCTTTTTAGTTAGTGTTTGCTGACTTCCGTGATTAACAGGCAAAACAACCGAGCGTTACTCGATCGTTACCACCGTAATCTTTTTCCGTAACGACCTGTTGGTAACCAAAGCCACGCATTATCTCACGCACCGCCTCACCTTGATCATAACCATGTTCAAATGCCAGCCAACCGCCCACTTCAAGATACTGACGAGCAAGATCCGAGATATAACGAATATCAGCTAAGCCATTCTCTTTAGCAACTAATGCAGATTTTGGCTCAAAGCGCACATCACCTTGGGATAAATGTGGATCTTTTTCATCAATATATGGCGGGTTGGAGACAATTAAAGCAAACTTCGTACCTTCTGTAATAGGCTCAAACCAACTGCCTTGAGCAAAGGTCACATTTTTGATGTTTAGCTGCTCAGCATTGTACTCTGCAAGTGCTTTCGCTTCTTGCTTAAGGTCTACGCCCGTCACTTGACGCTTTGGCATTTCAGATGCAAGCGCGATGGCGATAGCTCCCGTACCCGTTCCAAGATCTAAAATAGGCCCAGTTTGCTCGTAGGTTTTATCGAGTGCAACCTCGACCAAACGTTCTGTATCCGGTCTTGGGATCAAGGTAGAGGGAGAAACTTTGAACGGTAGAGACCAAAACTCTCGCTCACCAATAATATAAGCGACGGGTTCACCAGTTAAACGTCGTTCAAGTAGAGCGTCAAACTGAGATTTTTGCTCTGCTTCTAATGCTTTTTCTGGCCAGGTCAGCAGGTAAGTTCGTGGTTTGCCAAGGACATGGCAAAGGAGTACAGCTGCATCGAGAGAAGGCGACTCTTTGCCGCCTTCTGCCAGTTTCGCCGTCGCACTTTTCAGTGCTTGCTCAATCGATTGAACTTGGCTCATCGATTAGCCGTTCTCTGCGAGCGCCGCAAGTTGGTCTGCTTGGTGCTCTTGAATCACAGGATCAATCAAGCTCTGCAGGTCACCTTCCATCACTTCGTTCAAACGATAGATGGTCAGGTTGATACGGTGATCAGACACACGACCTTGTGGGTAGTTGTAGGTACGAATACGGTCACTACGGTCACCAGAACCTAGAAGGTTACGACGTGTATCAGACACTTCTGCGGCACGACGCTCTTCTTCCGCTTGAACGATACGAGCAGCAAGAACCGCCATTGCTTTCGCTTTGTTCTTGTGCTGTGAACGCTCATCCTGACACTCTACTACCGTACCCGTTGGTAAGTGGGTAATACGGATTGCAGAATCCGTGGTGTTAACGTGCTGACCACCCGCGCCAGATGCACGGAACGTATCGATTTTCAGGTCTGCGGCTTTGATTTCTGGCAGATCCGCTTCAGGGATTTCCGCCATTACTGCTACTGTACAAGCAGAAGTATGCACACGACCTTGAGACTCTGTTGCTGGAACACGCTGTACACGGTGACCGCCTGACTCAAACTTCAACACGCCGTATGCACCGTCGCCGCTTACTTTCGCGATCATCTCTTTGTAACCGCCGTGTTCTGCTTCGTTAGAAGACATCACTTCGATACGCCAACCACGCTTTTCTGCGTACTTGCTGTACATACGGAATAGATCACCCGCGAAGATACCCGCTTCGTCGCCACCCGCACCTGCACGAATTTCTAGGAAACAGTTACGATCATCGTTCGGATCTTTTGGCAGAAGAAGAATCTGTAACTCATCAGTAAGACGCTCAATCGTCGCTTTCGCTTCTTTGATTTCTTCTTGCGCCATTTCACGCATTTCTTCGTCGTCTTCGTTTGCCATCTCTTCAGCGGCGACAAGATCTTCTTGTGCTTGTTGATAAGCTTGGAAGCACTTGGTTACTTCTTCTAGCTGAGAGTACTCTCTTGATAGAGCACGGAATTTGTCCTGATTTCCAATTACATCAGGATCACCAAGAAGATGTTGAACTTCTTCGTAACGTTCTACTAGCGTTTCTAGCTTAGTCAGAATAGAGGCTTTCATAGTGTCGTTTTCTTAATAAAAAGCGTGAGTTATAGATCATCCAAGCCAAGTGTTTGGCGGATAATCGTTAATTTTGCTGGTTCGCCTTGCTCTGCTGCACTTTGCAATGCGCGAGTTGGAGCGTGAATCAGTTTGTTGGTGAGTTTATTACTCAGCTCGCGCAGCACTTTCTCCGGATCTGCGCCTGCCGCTAAAGATTGCAAACTTTTGCTCAGTAACTCTTCACGAATTTCGTTGGCTGATTTGCGATAGTCGCGAATACTATCGACGGCTTGCAGTGAACGCAACCATGTCATAAATGCAGCGCTTTCTTCACTAACAATCGCTTCAGCTTGAATCGCTTCGACTTTACGCTGCTCAATGTTGCTGTCGATGATAGATTGCAAGTCATCAACAGAATACAGATATGCGTCGTTCAGTTCACCGACTTCCGACTCTACATCTCGCGGCACCGCAATATCGACCAACAAGATAGGTTGATGCCGGCGCTGCTTTAGAGCCGTTTCGACCATACCTTTGCCAATAATAGGCAATGGGCTCGCCGTTGAGCTAATCACAATATCCGCTTTCGCCAAATGTTCAGGAATTTCGTTCAAACTGATCACTTCTGCGCCAAATTGGTCCGCTAAGCCTTGCGCGCGCTCTTTAGTGCGGTTCGCGACAATCATTTTTGTGCAACCGT
Source organism: Vibrio sp. 1457 (assembly GCF_033340195.1). Lineage (NCBI taxonomy): Bacteria > Pseudomonadati > Pseudomonadota > Gammaproteobacteria > Vibrionales > Vibrionaceae > Vibrio > Vibrio sp. 1457. Next base: position 5,539 of record NZ_JAWOWA010000030.1, on the reverse strand, counting down.
TGGACGCTAAATGCTTCGCGACCAATTCAATCGTCTCACCCGCACCAACCAAAAGCACGGTTGAATCTGATAACGACTCAAAAATATGTTTTGCCAGTGTACATGCCGCATAAGCCACGGACACGGCATTACCACCAATATCTGTCTCTGTTCTTACCCGTTTGGCGACTGAGAACGTCTTTTGAAACAGTTTATCAATCGAGGCATCGACGGCTTGATGATCTCGCGAGTCAGAAAATGCTTGCTTTACCTGCCCCAAAATTTGAGGCTCACCCAACACCAGAGAGTCAAGACCGCACGATACGCGCATCAAATGCTTTATTGCTGCTTGCTCTTCATGAACATACAAACTCGGCATTAAATCTTCGCGGCTCACTTGATGAAATTGAGCAAGCCAATCGATCAACTTGTTTCGCGCTCCTTGCTTAACATCGCAGTACAACTCAGTTCGGTTACAGGTTGAAACAATCACACTGCCGTTAACTGCTTCGTGCTCTCTAAGTTGCTCGAGTGCAGGGCCGAGTTTATCCGGACCAAACGCCACCTTCTCTCGCAAGTCGACAGACGCTGTATTGTGATTAATTCCAATAGCAAGCAAGGACATCTAACGTGGTATCTCTGGGATAGGTTATAAAATAGGTCCAGAATTTTACTGTAAGCACGCATTTATTGAAAGGGTAAGCCGGATTTGTTTTCCTAAGTGCGACTTTTCAATGCTATAGTTGTGAGCGATTCCCGATGAAACTGATTAATAAGCCATCAAACATGACGTTACGCTCCTTTATTCTTTTTTTCTTGTCGAGCTTACTGCTCGCTGGTTGTTCGTCCGTTCCTGAAAGTGTTACCAGCGTTGAATGGCAAGCTCATGAGCAGCGACTCGAAACCATCCAAGATTTTCAAGCAACGGGGAAACTTGGTTATATTGGCCCAGACCAAAGACAAAATTTAAACTTCTACTGGAAACATTCTTCAGCACTAAGCCAGTTGCGTTTAACAACGATTCTCGGACAAACGGCATTAAAGCTCACCATCACCCCACAAGGCGCCACAGTAGAAACTTACGATGATCAGGTCCTTTCTTCTCGCAGTGCTAACCAGCTGATTTACCGTCTTACAGGGTTGATGATGCCCGTCGATCACATGCCTGACTGGCTATTAGGTCTACCGACCGATGCCGACAAATTCCAACTGTCTCCAACCAATACACTGCAAGCGTTAAACAAACAAATTGGTTTAAATGATTGGAGCATTGCATATCAACGATATGGCGACGTTCAATGGCATGAACAGTCTCTCCCTCTGCCAAATAAGCTGAAACTCACCACAGCTGATGTCAAAATAAATCTAGTGATCACAAAATGGAACATCACCCAATGATTGAACTTTCAACACGCTGGCCATCACCAGCGAAATTGAATCTCTTTCTATATATCAACGGCCGTACAGAGAATGGCTACCACGAGTTACAAACCTTATTCCAATTCGTCGATCACGGCGATGAGCTCACCATTCAAGCGAACCATTCTGGTGATATTACGATTTCTCCAGACATAGAAGGTGTGCCCCTTCAAGACAATTTAATTTGGAAAGCAGCAACCGCGCTTCAAACTTACTCAAACTGCCCTTTTGGCGCGCATATTGAGCTACAGAAAGTGCTGCCTATGGGTGGAGGCATTGGTGGGGGCTCATCGAATGCAGCTACAGCATTAGTGGCACTGAATTACTTATGGCAACTGAATCTAACTGACGACGAACTGGCTGAAATAGGTTTAAAACTAGGCGCAGACGTGCCCGTATTTGTGCGCGGATTTGCAGCTTTTGCTGAAGGTGTTGGTGAAAAACTCTCTCCTGCTTATCCCGAAGAAAAATGGTATTTAGTCGTCAGACCGAATGTATCTATTGCAACCGTCGACGTTTTTTGTCATCCAGATCTGACGCGAAACACCCCAAAACGAGATCTAGAAACACTTTTAAATACGCCAAGCGTAAACGATTGCGAAAAAATTGTACGAATGCTCTACCCAGAGGTTGATAAGCAACTTTCTTGGCTGCTACAATACGCGCCGTCAAGATTGACGGGGACAGGATCTTGCGTTTTTGCTGAATTTTCGAGCAAATCTGAAGCAGAAACTATCCTTGCACAACTCTCTGATAAAGTCTCGGCATTTATCGCTCAAGGGCGCAATATTTCGCCATTAAAAGAGACTTTGGCTGAATACCAATCAGCCTCACACCGACCTATTTAAACTGGACGCAAACCCGAGGTTTCCACCGTGCCTGATATGAAGCTATTTGCTGGTAACGCAACACCTGAACTAGCCCAACGTATTGCTGATCGTCTTTACATCTCTCTTGGTGATGCATCTGTTTCTCGCTTTTCTGATGGCGAAGTTGCAGTTCAAATCAATGAGAATGTTCGTGGTAGCGATGTTTTCATCATTCAATCCACTTGTGCACCGACTAACGACAACCTAATGGAATTGGTTGTTATGATTGATGCAATGCGCCGTGCTTCAGCAGGCCGTATCACTGCAGTTATCCCTTACTTCGGCTACGCTCGCCAAGACCGTCGTGTACGTTCTGCGCGTGTGCCAATTACTGCAAAAGTTGTTGCTGATTTCCTATCTAACGTTGGTGTTGACCGCGTTCTAACTATCGACCTACACGCAGAGCAAATTCAAGGCTTCTTCGATGTACCTGTAGACAACATCTTCGGCACGCCAGTGCTACTTGAAGATATGCAGGCTCGCGGTCTAGATAACCCTGTAGTGGTATCTCCTGACCTAGGTGGCGTTGTTCGTGCTCGTGCAACAGCAAAAGCACTAGGCGACATCGACATCGCAATCGTAGATAAGCGTCGTCCACGTGCAAACGTTTCTGAAGTAATGAACCTAATCGGTGATGTTGAAGGTCGTGACTGTGTGATCGTTGATGACATGATCGACACAGGTGGCACACTATGTAAAGCAGCTGAAGCACTAAAAGAGCGCGGTGCTAAGCGTGTATTCGCTTACGCTACTCACGCAGTATTCTCAGGCAACGCTGCGGATAACATCAAGAACTCAGTTCTTGACCAAGTTATCGTAACTGACTCTATCTCTCTGTCTAAAGAGATGGCTGCAACAGGTAAAGTGACAACACTAAGCCTATCTCGCATGCTGGCTGAAGCGATTCGTCGTATCAGCAACGAAGAGTCAATCTCTGCAATGTTCAACTAATACGAACATTTCAGTTACACTGATTTCAAAAGCACCCCTCTTTGGGGTGTTTTTTTATTTGTACTGATAACTAGAAAATCCCTTGGTCGCCCACCGCGAGTTTTCTGTGCTATCATACTGCGCTTTTTGAGATTCCAGAGAGATCCTAACCTTGAGTCAACAAATCAAACTTCTTGTTGGTCTTGCTAATCCAGGACCAGAATACGCCAGAACTCGTCACAATGCGGGCGCTTGGGTTGTAGAAGAATTAGCACGCGTTCACAACGTTACACTGAAGAACGAACCAAAGTTTTTTGGTCTAACAGGACGCATTATGGTCAATGGCCAGGATCTCCGTTTGCTTATCCCAACCACCTTCATGAATCTATCAGGTAAATCGATCGCAGCGCTTGCGAAATTTTATCAAATTAAACCTGAAGAGATCATGGTTGCTCATGACGAGCTAGACTTACCGCCAGGTGTCGCTAAGTTTAAAAAAGGTGGGGGTCACGGTGGACACAACGGTCTGCGTGACACCATTAGCAAACTGGGCAATAACAAAGATTTTTATCGTCTTCGTATTGGCATTGGTCATCCGGGACACAAAGATAAAGTGGCGGGTTTTGTATTAGGTAAAGCGCCAGCTAAAGAGCAAGAGCTTTTAGATGCAGCAGCTGATGAGGCTGTTCGTTGTCTAGATATCCTGATTAAGGATGGCCTATCTAAAGCACAAAATCGCCTCCACACGTTCAAAGCTGAATAAGGTTACTATCATGGGTTTTAAATGTGGCATCGTTGGTCTACCTAACGTAGGTAAATCAACTCTGTTCAACGCACTAACTAAAGCGGGTATCGAAGCAGCAAACTTCCCGTTCTGTACCATTGAACCAAACACTGGTGTGGTTCCTGTGCCAGATCTACGTCTAGACGCACTAGCTAAGATCGTTAACCCACAGAGAGTTCTTCCAACGACGATGGAGTTCGTGGACATCGCTGGTCTTGTTGCTGGTGCATCACGTGGTGAAGGTTTAGGTAACAAATTCCTAGCTAACATCCGTGAAACAGACGCGATTGGCCACGTTGTACGTTGTTTTGAAAACGAAAACATTGTTCATGTTTCAGGTAAAGTTTCACCTATTGAAGATATCGAAGTGATCAACCTTGAACTTGCAATGGCTGACCTAGATTCTTGTGAGCGAGCGATTCAACGTAACGCGAAGAAGGCAAAAGGCGGCGATAAAGACGCAAAATTTGAACTAACCGTACTAGAAAAACTGTTACCAGTACTAACTGAAGGCGGCATGGCACGCACGGTTGAGCTATCTAAAGAAGAGTTAGCAGCAATCGGCTATCTAAACTTCCTAACACTGAAGCCAACTATGTACATTGCAAACGTAAACGAAGATGGCTTCGAAAATAATCCATATCTAGATGCGGTTCGTGAGTTCGCAGAAAAAGAAAACAATGTCGTTGTACCTGTATGTGCGGCTATCGAATCTGAACTATCTGAACTGGAAGATGAAGATCGCGAAGAATTCCTAGCAGATATGGGGATCGAAGAGCCGGGCCTAAACCGTGTAATTCGCTCTGGTTACGAACTACTGACTCTACACACCTACTTCACAGCAGGTGTTAAAGAAGTACGTGCTTGGACAATCCCTGTTGGTGCAACTGCACCTCAGGCGGCAGGTAAGATCCACACTGACTTCGAGAAAGGCTTTATTCGTGCAGAAGTAGTCGGTTACGACGATTTCATCCAATTCAATGGTGAAAATGGCGCAAAAGACGCAGGTAAATGGCGTCTAGAAGGTAAAGACTACATCGTAAAAGATGGTGATGTTGTACACTTCCGCTTCAATGTTTAATTAAATGAATGAATTCTAAACACTTCATTTACACTAAAAGCCAGCTGCTAAGCTGGCTTTTTTAATACCTTAAGTAAATGAGCAAAAATAAATTACCTAACTGCAAGCTAATTTATTTCCAGTTTTAGATCATAAACACGCCTCTTTGTTTAAAAAGGAAGCGAACGAGGTTTTTTCCGAAATTTATTAAAAAAAACTGTTGACGGATCTCACTCAACTTCGCATAATGCGCGCCGTTCCCAACGACAAGGCAACAAAGCGTTGAGAACAAAAAATACGGTTTTGGCTACGTAGCTCAGCTGGTTAGAGCACATCACTCATAATGATGGGGTCACAGGTTCGAATCCCGTCGTAGCCACCATTCCTAAATGTTCTTTTTATCAGAGCAGTTAGGAATAGATGCGGAAGTGGCGGAATTGGTAGACGCACCAGATTTAGGTTCTGGCGCCGCAAGGTGTGAGAGTTCAAGTCTCTCCT
>NZ_JAWOWA010000029.1:0-51661 GCF_033340195.1 Vibrio sp. 1457 | reverse complement strand
ATGCCAGGCGACAACGTACAGATGACTGTAGAGCTAATCGCACCAATCGCAATGGACGAAGGTCTACGTTTCGCGATCCGTGAAGGTGGCCGTACAGTAGGTGCTGGTGTTGTTGCTAAGATCTTCGACTAATTCATAACGAATTAAACGAAATCTTGCACTGTTCTTCTTTTTGAAGAAAGCGCATCGAAAAGGGAAGCTTAGGCTTCCCTTTTTCATTTCTAGATTACATTTAGTTATAAGTGTTGAAATAAAAGACGTCACTTTTTCGATTTAAAAACAGAGTTTTACCGACTTTATTTCTTAACGCTTTTACTCACCCCTCTTAACCCTTTGATCTTTTCCTGCAGCGGTAAAATCGTTATAACCAAATATTCTGAGCGGACACCATAATGCGACTGGTAACAAGAACTATTCTTGTTTATATTGTTTGTCACAGATTAGTTTTATAGGTTTTTTGAGTATGTACGTTTGTCTTTGCCATGGTGTCTCCGACAAAAAAATCAGGAAGTTGGCGATAGATGAAGGCGTAACAGATATTAAAGGAATCAAAAAGTGCACGGCATTGGGCAGCCAATGTGGTAAGTGCATCAGACAGGCCAAGGAAATTTTAGCGGAAACTAGTTACACGGAATTTAAACAAGCCAGCTAATTGCTGTAAGTATGCAGTAATTATTTGCCTTACATTTTGACACCTTCTCATTTGCTTCTACATTTAAATGAAGCCAAAGAGGAGGGTTTTGTCATGAAAGGCGATCCAATCATCATTCAACATCTCAATAAAGTGCTCGGTAACGAGCTCGTCGCTATTAATCAGTATTTTCTTCATGCCCGAATGTATAAAGACTGGGGCTTAAAGCACCTAGCAGACAAGGAATATCACGAATCTATCGATGAGATGAAGCATGCCGATCATCTAATTGAGCGTATTTTGTTCCTTGAAGGCTTACCGAACCTACAAGATTTAGGTAAGTTGATGATTGGTGAAGATACCAAGGAAATGCTCGAGTGTGACTTAAAGCTTGAAATGGCGGCTATTCCAGATTTAAAAGATGCGATTGCCTACGCTGAAGACATTCGAGATTATGTGTCTCGAGATCTCTTCCAAGATATTCTTGAAGATGAAGAAGAACATGTTGATTGGCTAGAGACGCAACTTGGCTTGATTGAAATGTCTGGTATTGAGAATTATCTCCAAGCGCAATACGTGGACGAAGAGTAACGATACTTTCTGAGTTTGCATACTCCAATAATAGTAAGAAGAAAGAGCACCTGACTCGAAAATCGGGTGCTTAACCCCGTTATCTGGTCTAATCTCTTTTATTATCGGCTTTTTAAGGATATTGCTCGCAATCTTGCCTATGAAGTTTGATTTCTATCCGATAGAATTTATGCCCCCTTACCTAAAAATAAAAAAGAGAAACGTCCATGTCTGAAGACAACCACCAAGCAGCCACTCCAGAAGAAGAACATCGCCAAAAAGCATTGGATTACCATGCTTATCCAACTCCAGGAAAGATTGCTGTCGAACTGACAAAGCCTGCGGAAACGGCGGGTGATCTTGCCCTTGCATACAGCCCTGGTGTTGCAGAGCCAGTGCGTGAAATCGCACAAAACCCGGATAACGTGTACAAGTACACTGCAAAAGGGAACATGGTTGCTGTTATTTCTAACGGTACCGCTATTCTAGGTCTAGGTAACCTAGGTCCACTTGCATCTAAGCCTGTGATGGAAGGTAAAGCGTTACTGTTTAAGCGTTTTGCTGGTCTTGACTCTATTGATATTGAAGTTAAGCACCGCACGATCGATGAATTTGTGGATACTGTTGCGAGCATTGCAGACACTTTTGGCGGTATCAACCTTGAAGATATTAAAGCACCAGACTGTTTTGAGATTGAAAAACGTTTGATTGAGCGTTGTGATGTACCAGTATTCCACGATGATCAACATGGTACTGCTATTGTAACGGCAGCGGGTATGCTGAATGCAATCGAACTTCAAGGTAAGAAACTTGAAGATTCAACAATTGTTTGTCTTGGCGCTGGCGCTGCCGCTGTAGCGTGTATGGAGCTTCTGATCAAATGCGGTGCAATGCGCGAAAAAATCTACATGCTAGATCGCAAAGGTGTGATTCACACTCGTCGTGATGACCTTAATGAATATAAGCAGTTATTTGCGAACAATACAGATAAGCGCACACTAGAAGACGTAATTGAAGGTGCAGATCTGTTCCTAGGTGTATCTGGTCCAAACCTGTTGCCAGCGGAAGCGTTGAAGTTGATGGCTGATAAGCCAATCGTGTTCGCATGTTCTAACCCGGATCCTGAAATCAAGCCGGAACTTGCTCACGCAGTTCGTGATGACTTGATCATGGGTACTGGCCGTAGTGATTATCCTAACCAAGTTAACAACGTATTGTGTTTCCCATTCATTTTCCGTGGTGCTCTTGATGTGCGTGCAAGTGAAATCAATGATGAAATGAAACTTGCAGCCGTTGAGGCGATTCGCGAGCTAGCAAAAGAGCCTGTACCTGAAGCCGTATTGAAGGCTGCAGGTGTTGATAAGCTAGAGTTTGGTGCGGACTATATTATTCCAAAACCAATGGATTCACGTTTGCTACCGCGTGTTGCAAAAGCGGTTGCTCAGGCGGCGGTTAATTCAGGTGTAGCTCGTATCGAGATGCCTGAAAACTACATGGCAGAGTAATATATCTTTCAGGTGTGATACACAAAAATGGGACGCTATTGCGTCCCATTTTTTATGTCATTCATTTGGCTCGAGGCAAGAGTCATTACCTGAAACCTCTTATCAGGCTTTTTTATTCTTCGTCGAATGACTCAAATTCGATGCCCATTTCCGTCATCAGCGCTTTTACTTCTGTTGGAATATCATCAGGACGGTCTTTACGAAGGTCTTCATCTGTCGGAAGTGGCTGACCTGTGTACGCGTGCAAAAATGCCTCGCATAGCAATTCGCTATTGGTTGCATGGCGTAAGTTATTGATCTGACGGCGAGTACGCTCATCAGTTAGCACCTTTAAAACTTTTAGCGGGATAGAGACGGTAATTTTTTTTACTTGTTCGCTTTTTTTGCCGTGCTCTGCATATGGGCTAATGTATTCGCCATTCCAGTCAGCCATTGCACACCTTCATTTATGTAATCGGTTAAAAATAATTTAGGTGCTGATTTTAGCTGCATTTACCGCCATAAGCAAAGACATATAGACGTCTAGAAGTGTTGACGTCTCATTTTTTGACGAGTAAAGTGAACATAACAGCAAAGGAAGCGTGTTGATCACTTTATGTTACTCATTAGATATAGCGCATTCCTATTTAGAAGTCATTACCCGTGAAAGGATACACCCATGAGCACTCGCAAACCTGCGACCATTGCAGTACGCACTGGTATTGAATCAGACAGCCAATATCATGCTGTCGTTCCACCTATTTATCTTTCCACTAACTATGGTTTTCCTGCTTTTGGTGAAGTGCCCAAGTATGATTACACACGATCTGGTAATCCAAACCGCGGACTGTTGGAAAGTGCGCTATCTGAACTTGAGTCTGGAAAAGGAGCGGTTGTTACTAACTGCGGTACGTCGGCATTAAATTTATGGGTTTCCGCTTTTCTCGGCCCAGATGATCTCATTATTGCTCCTCACGATTGTTATGGTGGTACCTATCGTCTTTTTAATACCCGAGCTAACAAAGGCGATTTTAAGGTTCAGTTTGTCGATCAATCAGACGAACAGGCTTTAGATGCTGCATTGGCACAAAAACCAAAACTCATTTTGCTAGAAACTCCGTCAAACCCTCTGGTTCGCGTAGTGGATATTGCAGCTACTTGTGAAAAAGCGAAACAAGTCGGCGCGTTAGTTGCGGTGGACAATACCTTTTTGACACCCGTGTACCAAAAACCTTTAGAGCTAGGTGCGGATTTTGTTATCCACTCCACAACAAAGTACATCAACGGTCATTCGGACGTAATTGGTGGGGTAATCATCACCAACACAGAAGCGCATGCAGAAGAGCTTGCATGGTGGGGCAATTGTATTGGTGCAACGGGCACACCTTTCGATAGTTATATGACGCTGCGAGGTATTCGTACGCTTGGTGCTCGTATGAAAGTACATGAAGAGAGCTCACAGCAGGTACTGGCTTACCTACAGAAACAAGCGTTAGTTAAAACTATCTATCATCCAAGCCTGCCGGAACATCCAGGTCATGACATCGCTAAAAAGCAGCAAACGGGCTTTGGCTCTATGTTGAGTTTTGAGTTTGCTGGTTCGTTTGAACAGTTAAAGGTGTTTGTGAAAGAGCTCCAACTGTTTTCATTAGCAGAGTCATTAGGTGGTGTAGAAAGTTTGATTTGCCACCCAGCATCCATGACGCACCGTGCAATGGGTGAGGAGGCGCTGGCGGAGGCTGGGGTCTCTCATCAACTATTGCGTTTGTCTGTCGGTTTGGAAGATGCACAAGACCTCATCACAGATTTAGAACAAGCGTTCGCTAAAGCTACCCAGTAATAGGAGACGATAACAATGACTGTACAACGTCAGCTGCATAAGTTTGGTGGCAGTAGCTTAGCAAACCCAGAATGCTACTTACGCGTTGTGGGTATTCTCAAGGAGTATTCGACAGAAAATGATCTGGTGGTCGTCTCTGCTGCAGGAAAAACCACTAACCGCTTGATTGAGTTTTTGGAAGGGTTAAATAAAGATGGCCGAATTGCGCATGAAGCGCTTCAAAGCTTAAGACAGTTTCAAACTGAGCTAATAGAAAGCTTGTTGGAGAGTGAAGCAAAAGAAGAGCTGTTAGCTTTATTACATGATGAGTTCAGTACTCTCTCGGAGCTGACTGCACCACTCACTAATGCGCAAAAATCTGCGGTACTGGGACACGGAGAAGTATGGTCTGCTCGCCTATTGGCCGCGTTATTATCTCAACGTTCTATCCCTGCGGTTGCACAAGATGCACGAGCGTTTTTACGTGCAGAAGCGGGAACTCAACCAGAGGTTGATCGCGCTCGTTCATACCCTTTAATTAAAGAGATCCTCGCGCAGCATAACCATAAACGTGTGGTAATTACTGGATTTATGGCTCAGAACGAGGCAGGAGAAACCATTCTACTTGGTCGTAACGGCTCTGACTATTCTGCAACGGTCATAGGCGCGCTTGCTGAAGTCAGTACTGTCACGATTTGGAGTGATGTTGCTGGTGTCTATAGTGCCGATCCACGTTTGGTGTCTGACGCTTGTTTATTACCGTTACTTCGATTGGATGAAGCCAGTGAACTTGCTCGCTTAGCTGCCCCAGTGCTACACAGTCGTACGCTTCAGCCTGTGGCGCAAAGTACCATGGACCTTAATCTCAAGTGTAGCTATCTGCCAGAGTCGGGTTCTACTCGTATTGAGCGTGTATTGGCATCTGGTCGTGGCGCTAAAATTATTACTTCACTGGATGATGTTTTATTGGTGCAATTGTCTTTCATGCATGGGCACGACTTCGAAAAAACACAGAGTGATGTATTACAAGCGTTGCAGCGCGCGCAATTAGAGCCACTGGCATTTGAAGCTCAATCCGATCAGCACACGCTACGCTTGGCTTACACCGCAGAAATCGCCGGTGGTGCATTGAAACACTTGCAAGAGCTTGCGGTAGAGGCAGAAATTAAGCTAAAAGAAGGTTACTCGCTCTTAGCTGCGGTAGGTGCAGGCGTTACGAAAAACGCCAATCATTGCTTTGGCTTTTATCAGAAGCTAAAGCACTCTCCGGTAGAATTTATCTCTGAAACAGACTCAGGGCTGAGCCTAGTCGCTGTTTTGCGCCGTACTGATACCGAGACGTTGGTTCAAACGATTCATAGCCAGTTGTTCCAAGCGCAAAAACGCGTGGCAGTGGCTTTATGTGGCAAGGGTAATATTGGTTCTAGTTGGTTAAATTTATTTGCGACGCAAAAAAGTGAGCTCGAAAAACGTCATGGTATGAGCTTTGATCTTGTCGCGGTTGTGGATAGCCAAACCTATTGGTTCGATGAGCAAGGTATTGAGGCGGCGAGTGTTGCTGAACGATTTGATGATGAAAGCATAGCCAACAATGGGGATTGGCTGGCACGTTTGGGAGCGCTTAAAAGCTATGATGAAGCCGTCGTGCTTGATGTTACCGCGAGTAAAGAGTTAGCTCAGCGCTACGTAGAAATCGCACAGCAAGGCATTCATTTGATTTCCGCTAACAAAGTGGCCGGTTCCGCAGATAGTCAGTACTACCATCAGGTTCAAGATGCATTCGCTAAAATTGGTCGTCATTGGCTATACAACGCAACGGTTGGTGCTGGGTTACCGATAAACCATACCGTGCGAGATCTTCGTGAAAGTGGGGATGAAATCGTCGCTCTATCGGGTATTTTCTCGGGGACGCTATCATGGCTGTTCCAACAGTTTGATGGTTCTGTGCCATTTAATGATTTAGTCGATCTTGCTTGGCAGCAAGGTTTAACCGAACCTGATCCTCGTTCTGATTTAGATGGCTCCGATGTAATGCGCAAGTTAGTCATCTTGGCTCGAGAGTCGGGCCTAGATATAGAACCAGACAGCGTTAAAGTTGAGTCTTTGGTGCCAGAAGAATTAAGAGAACTGAGCTTAGATGATTTCTTCGATAATGGAGCGTTGTTGAGTGAAATACTTCAAGAGCGTCTGACAAAAGCACAGAGAAACGATCAAGTGCTTCGCTATGTGGCGCGTTTAGAAAAAAATGGTAAAGCAACGGTGGGAGTCGAAGCGTTATCTCGTGAGCACGCGCTCGCCAACTTATTGCCATGCGATAACATTTTTGCCATAGAGAGCAAGTGGTACAAAGATAACCCTCTGGTCATTCGAGGACCAGGCGCAGGCAGAGAAGTGACAGCCGGCGCTATTCAATCCGACCTCAACCGATTGGCTGGTTTATTTTAAAGTTGCGATTGACCTAAAAACCCTGGAATTAATCCAGGGTTTTTTATTCCCCTATCAGTGCCATACTGAAGTCATAACCCGTGCAAAATGGCGAGATGATGCTCAAGTAGAAACTTGAACTATCTTCATTATTAACTTGAGAAAAATTCATAATTACAAGGTTGACATTAAATCGTATTCAATACATTCTGTAGACATATAGACGTCCAAACGTCGATTTTAAGGATTTGTTTTCGTGGCGGAGTGCCGCAGGGAGAGTAAGATGGGATATACGCACGCAGGCCATATCGACGCCTTGAACCAGAATATTGCTGAGTTATCAGATAACATCAATGTATCGTTTGAGTTTTTTCCGCCAAGCAGCGCTAAGATGGAAGAAACACTTTGGAATTCAGTGCACCGTCTTAAAACGCTTCAACCTAAATTTGTTTCTGTGACTTACGGTGCGAACTCCGGCGAGCGTGACAGAACACACTCCATCATTAAAGAAATTAAAGCCACAACCGGATTGGTTGCCGCTCCCCATCTCACTTGTATTGATGCGACTCGTGAAGAGTTGATTAATATTGCCGATGATTATTGGAACAATGGTATTGAAAATATCGTCGCTCTGCGTGGTGATATTCCTCCAGGTGGCGGTGCGCCTGATATGTATGCCTCGGATTTGGTTGAGCTGCTGAAATCACGCCACGATTTCGATATCTCCGTTGCTGCATTCCCTGAGGTTCACCCTGAAGCTAAAAGCGCTCAGTCTGACTTATTGAACCTAAAACGTAAGGTAGATGCAGGTGCAAACCGTGCTATTACTCAGTTCTTTTTTGACGTTGAGTCTTACCTGCGATTCCGTGACCGTTGTGTCGCAGCAGGAATTGACGTAGAAATTGTGCCAGGAATTTTGCCTGTATCGAACTTTAAGCAAGCGTCTCGCTTTGCGGCACAGAACAATGTGAAAGTACCAGGATGGATGAGCAAACAATTCGATGGCTTGGATGATGATCCGGTGACTCGCCAGCTTGTAGGAGCTAGCCAAGCTATTGATATGGTGCGTGTACTGAGTCGTGAAGGGGTTAAGGACTTTCACTTCTACACGCTAAACCGTGCAGAGATGACTTACGCGTTATGTCATACGTTGGGTGTTCGTCCTCGCGCAGTAGTCGGTGCGTAAATCTGGTTTCAAAAGGATAAAAGGCTTGCCAAGTGGCAAGCCTTTTTCGTTTTATCAAAGCAAAAGGAGTTTAACCAATCACTTCAAGTTCAGTTAGAACTTCTTCTGCCCAAGTGATCCAAGTTTCACGTAACAGAAGGTTACGGCGAAGCGTTAGACGTTCTAGGCGAGCTTGTTTATCTAAAGTTGACGGCGTTGCGTAGTAAGCCGCTTCAATTTCTTTGTAGTGAGAAACCAGTTTGCGAGACTCTTCAACTAGCTCGGCGAGTTGGTCACGGAATGGAGCTGCAGGTTGAACGGCACATGCCATCAATTTCGCTGAAAACTCATCACGAACTGTTGGGTGTGCAGTTGGTTGATCAAACCACTCTCCTAAAGCGCTGCGACCAGCGTCTGTAATGGAGTAAACCTTGCGGTCTGGTTTGCCTTCTTGGGGTTCTAATACGCAAGTAACCAGTTCTTTCTCAGCCATTTTGTTGAGTTCACGGTACACCTGTTGGTGGCTTGCTTTCCAGAAGTAACCGATGCTAGCAGAGAATTCTTTAGTGATATCGTAACCGGTTGCGTCGCGAGTGCTAAGAACAGTTAAGATTACGTGTGGTAATGACATGTCTTCAATCCAAATGGTCAATAAACTTGTAAACAAGCTACTTATACTTTCAGCTGCGCTCTTACTGGCACTTGAGTTTTTTAATGTATAAGTAGCACCAACAATGTTGGTCCTGTCACCTTAAAGCCGTTTATCACCTAGAGAGATGGGGAGTCCCATCAAGGCTGGAGCAGGTATGATTGGATTTATGAGCTCTCAGCAGGCAAGTAGTATATAAATAATAAGCATGAAGTGGAATAGTAGGACAAAATTACCCTAAAAAACTAACATAATAATCAATAGTGTTAACTTGTGGTTTTTTGTTCTTTTATTTTGGTATTTTTTGGGTCTCTAGTAGTTTATTAAACTGCTTTTGTTTTGGTGCGATTATCCTGTGATAAAAAAAAGCTGAGCATTTGCCCAGCTTTTTATTAAAAATGAAACGATTAGCCTGTGTTGCGCATACCAGCAGCAATACCAGCAATCGTCACCATCAACGCTTCTTCCAAGTTTGCAGAGGCTTCTTCGGTTTGACGCGTGCGGTATAGCAGCTCTGCTTGTAGCATATTCAATGGCTCAACGTAGATATTGCGTAAGCGAATCGACTCGAGTCCCCAAGGGTCATGCTGCATCAAGTTTTCATTGTTCTCTACATTCAGTACCGCTTTGATGTCTTCTTGAAGCTGAGCACGAAGTTTTTCACCGAGTGGACGGAGCGACTCATCCACCAATCGCTCATCGTAGTAGCGAGAGATATCAATATTACACTTCGAGTACACCATCTCTAGCATGCCGAGACGAGTAGAGAAAAACGGCCATTCGCGGCACATCTCTTCGAGCAATGCTTGGTGGCCTTTATCGATCGAGTATTGAATCGCTTCACCTGCGCCTAGCCATGCAGGAAGTACCAAACGGTTTTGACTCCATGAGAAGATCCACGGGATTGCACGTAAGCTCTCTACTCCGCCCTTAGGGTTTCGTTTTGCAGGACGAGAACCAAGTGGCAACTTGCCGAGTTCGAGTTCTGGTGTTGCTTGGCGGAAGTAAGGCACGAAATCTGGCTCGCCACGAACCACATTTCGGTAAGACTCACAGCTTACTTCTGATAGCACTTCCATCAAGTCGCGCCATTCTTGTTTTGGCTCTGGTGGCGGTAACAAGTTGGCTTCCAGAATCGCACTTGCATATAGGTTAAAGCTGTTTACTGCGACATCTGGGAGTCCCAGTTTAAAGCGGATCATCTCGCCTTGCTCTGTTACACGTAAACCGCCTTTCAAGCTTTTTGGTGGTTGCGACAAAAGCGCAGCATGCGCAGGCGCACCACCGCGACCGACTGTGCCCCCACGACCATGGAATAGAGTTAGCTCAACGCCTTCTTCTTCAGCCACTTTAACTAACGATTCCATCGCATGATACTGAGCCCAACCAGCAGACATAACACCTGCATCTTTCGCTGAGTCAGAGTAACCAATCATGACCATCTGGTGGTTTTGGATAAAACCACGGTAAAGGTCAATCCCCATAAGCTGCTTAATGACCGATTCTGCGTTGTTCAAATCGTCTAGCGTTTCGAACAGAGGACACACATCCATGCGGTAAGGGCAACCTGCTTCTTGTAGCAGTAGATGAACGGCTAGTACGTCAGAGGCGGTACGTGCCATTGAAATAACGTAAGCGCCAAACGCTTCACGCGGTTGTGCTGCAACAATCTTGCAGGTATCCAAAACCTCTTTGACGGGTTCAGACGGTTCCCAATCACGAGGGAGAAGCGGACGTTTAGATGCCAGCTCGTTAGTTAGAAAAGCAATCTTATCTTGCTCACTCCATTGTTCGTAATCACCAATACCTAAGTAGCGAGTTAGTTCAGACAAGACGTCTGAGTGACGCGTGCTCTCTTGGCGGATATCAAGACGTACAAGATGGATACCAAATGCTTTTACGCGGCGTAGTGTATCCAGTAGTGAGCCGTTGGCTATTACACCCATGCCACATTCGTTTAGTGACTGGTAGCAGGCATACAGCGGTTCCCAAAGTTGCTCGACTTTTTGCAGTGGTGCTTTAACGGCCAGTTTTTGACCGTGGATCTTAGCATCGAGAATATCTTTGGTTTCATTGAGCAGAGTGCGTAATTGCTTCAGGATCGCACGGTATGGTTCGTGCTGATCTTCGCCAGCAAGTTCACGTACTTGATCGTTTGAAACTGTCATAGACAGCTCGCTGATCAACTCGTTAATGTCATTGAGATAAAGATCGGCGGCTTTCCAACGAGACAATAGTAAGACTTCACGCGTAACGTTGTGAGTAACAAACGGGTTACCGTCACGGTCACCGCCCATCCAAGAGGAGAAGTGCACTGGGCGAGCATCAATGGGTAAACCTTCTCCAAGGTAAGATTTTAGACGGTCATTCATCTCACGTAGGAAGTCCGGTACTGCTTCCCATAGCGAGTTTTCAACGACCGCAAAGCCCCATTTTGCTTCATCCAACGGAGTTGGGCGTTGTTGTCGAATCACGTCTGAATGCCAGCCTTGGGCAATCAGTTGCTCTAGGCGGCGTTCGGTTTTTCTGCGCTCTTTAGAAGAAAGATCGCTTAGCTCCAACTTTGATAAGCACTCGTTTATCTTGACCAGTTTGTTGATCATCGTACGGCGCGTAATTTCTGTTGGGTGAGCCGTCAATACCAATTCAATATTTAGATCACGAACCGCTTGGGCAGTGTCCAGTTTGCTCACATCGTTTTGTACCAGTTTAGAAAACAGCGAGTTAATCGCGTCTGGTTCACAAATGTGCTCTTCACAATGGCGTGAAATCGTGTGGTATTGCTCAGCGATATTGGTGAGGTTTAGAAATTGGTTAAACGCGCGAGTAACGGGCGTTAGCTGCTCATCAGGTAGATGTTTGATTTCTTCGATCAAGCTGTCCCTGTCTGCTTGATTCCCTGCTTGAGCTGATTTGGATAATTTACGAATGGTTTCCACTTTCTCGAAGATTTCTTCGCCATGGGCATCGCGAATGGTGTTACCCAATAAGTGGCCTAACATGCGCACATTACTTTTGAGTGCGGCGTATTTCTCGTTCATTGTCGTCCTGCCTCGTAAAAAAACTACATCCATTGTCCTTGTTAAGACTCCAATCTAGCGAAAAGCACCAGTTATAGTCAAATAAAGCAGACTAAGTTTGCAATTATTCCGCTGTCTCCTGATTTAGAGCAAATTTACGGCAGCCATAGAGTAAGAAGTGAAAATTAATTACAAAATAACAAGTTAAATAAGTGTTAAGACTAGCGCTAAATTGTGAAGATAAAAAGATGCAGCTCAATCGAGCTGCACAGACTTTTGAGCTTAAACGCGTATTAACAGCAGTACTTGACCATCGCCTTTGAAAGCACATCAATTGTGGGGTCGATAAAGTCGAAGGATAGAAACTCATCCGGTTGGTGGGCTTGGTCGATTGACCCAGGGCCGAGCACCAAGGTTGGACACAACTGCTGTAGAAATGGTGCTTCAGTACAGTAGTTCACGGTTTCTGAACTGGTTTGGCAGATCTCTTCAACACCACCAATAAATGGGTGGTCATGTTGGCATTCGTAACCTGGAATAGGCTCATGCAATGGAATAATCTCCAGTCTCCCAGGCCATTTCGCTTCGACTTCTTTTAATGCTCCGCGCAACATGTTCTCTAAACCATCAAGACTAATGCCGGGAAGAGGACGCACGTCGTAATGCAGTTCGCAGCAACCACAAATACGGTTAGCGCTGTCACCACCATGAATGTGTCCAAGATTTAGGGTTGGGCTTGGAATGGCAAAACCCGGATGGTGATATTCTTTAATCAATTTGTCACGCAGTTGCATCATGGCGAACATGACTTCATGCATGATCTCAATAGCGTTAACGCCAAGCGCTGGGTCCGATGAGTGACCGGACTTGCCTGTTACGCGAATGGCATTTGCCACATGCCCTTTATGACCTCGAATTGGTACAAGGCTGGTGGGTTCACCAATGATGCAGTAATCCGGCTTAAATGGGGCGTTTGCTGTGAAATGTCGCGCGCCCAACATGGTGGTCTCTTCGTCACAAGTGGCTAATACGTAAAGTGGTTTGCTCTGCTTGCTCCAATCGACTTTCTTCACTGCTTCATAAATAAAGGCGAAAAAGCCTTTCATGTCTGCTGTGCCTAAACCGTAGAAGCGGTTGTCTTTTTCCGTCAGTTTATGCGGATCAAAATTCCATCGCCCTTGATCGAATGGCACGGTATCACTATGGCCAGCAAGTAAAAGGCCACCTTCTCCCTCTCCCATACGTGCGATCATATTGTGCTTGCCTGGCTCGACTTCGATCACTTCAACGCTAAAACCCAGATCTTTAAACCAAGATGCGAGTTTTTCGATGACTTTTGCATTGCCCTGATCCCAGCTCGGATCCGTGGAGCTGATAGAAGAGGTGCTGATGAGTCCTTCATAGACCTCTAGAAAAGTTGGTAATTGCATGGATTCTTCAAATCTCCTGTTGACAGACAGACCACAAAAATGTAAAACACATATTAAATCATATTTAATGAATAAAAAATCAAAATAAAGCAAAAATTAAATATGAATAGTCATTTGAGCCTTTAAGTATATGGATGTCACACAATGCTAAAAACCACGATTATTGGAGCCAGCGGTTACACCGGCGCAGAGTTAGCGTTAATGGTTAATAAACACCCACAACTCACGCTATCAGGTTTATACGTTTCCGCCAACAGTGTTGATGCGGGAAAGAGCATCGCGCAGCTGCACGGTAAGCTAGCGGGCATCATTGATATGCCAGTTTTACCACTAACGGATCCACTGCAAATCGCTCAAGAATCGGACGTGGTGTTTTTGGCAACGGCTCACGAAGTCAGCCATAATTTAGCCCCAACTTTCTTGGAGGCAGGCTGTCAGGTATTCGATTTATCGGGTGCATTCCGTGTGAAAAGTGAAGGCTTTTACGACACTTTTTATGGCTTCGCACATCAACATAACAACTGGCTAGATAAAGCAGCATACGGCTTAGCTGAGTGGAACCAAGAATCAATAAAAACCACTCCTTTGATTGCAGTAGCAGGTTGCTACCCAACCGCTTCACAGCTTGCAATCAAACCTTTATTAGAACATGCGTTGCTCGATACCAACCAATGGCCAGTGATCAACGCAACCAGTGGTGTATCAGGTGCAGGGCGTAAAGCCTCCATGGTTAACAGCTTCTGTGAAGTGAGCTTGCAACCCTATGGTGTATTTAACCATCGTCACCAGCCAGAGATTGCTCAGCACTTGGGTTGCGATGTGATTTTTACTCCGCACCTCGGCAACTTTAAACGCGGCATTCTTGCCACTATCACCATGAAGCTTGCGCAAGGTGTGACAGAAGCACAAGTGGCACAGGCGTTTGAACAAGCTTATCAAGGCAAGCCTGCGGTGCGTCTTAAAGGCGACGGTATTCCACGTATTCAGGATGTCGAAAATACCCCTTTCTGTGATATCGGCTGGAAGGTACAAGGCGAACACATCATTGTGATTTCAGCTATCGACAACCTACTTAAAGGTGCATCGAGTCAAGCGATGCAATGTCTCAATATTCATTACGGTTACCCAGAACTGACAGCGTTGCTGTAGTCGTTGAAAGAGGGAAATGCGATGACGCAAACCAATCAAGCTCCTTTAGTCATTAAGCTAGGTGGTGCAGCTCTATCATGCACTCAAACCTTAAGCCAACTTTTTGGTGCCATTGCGGCTTACCAAAAATCGGCACAGCGACAAATCGCCATCGTTCATGGCGGTGGCTACCTAGTTGATGAGTTGATGGCAAAGCTTCAGCTTGAAACCGTAAAGAAAAACGGTTTACGCGTAACACCTTACGATCAAATTCCTGTGATTGCAGGCGCGCTTGCAGGCACTGCGAATAAGTTACTTCAAGGTCAAGCGATTGCGGACGGTCTTAACGCTGTGGGCCTTAGCCTTGCGGATGGTGGTTTGTGTCTTGTTGAAGAACTTGACCCAGAACTCGGCGCGGTAGGCAAAGCATCACCGGGTGACTCAGCACTATTACAAGCGGTGCTAAACACAGGTGCACTGCCGATCATCAGTTCAATTGGTTTAACCAAAGATGGCCAGATGATGAATGTGAATGCTGATCAAGCAGCAGTCGCGGTTGCGGGCGCATTAGATGCGGAGTTAGTCCTGTTATCAGACGTGAGTGGTGTATTAGATGGAAAAGGCCATTTGATCAAAACCCTGTCAGAGCAGCAAGCTAACTCGTTGATCGATGGACATGTGATCACCGATGGCATGATCGTCAAAGTTAAAGCCGCTTTGGAGGCCGCCAATGATCTTGGCCGTCCAATTGAAGTCGCGACCTGGCGTTACCCAGAAAAATTAGCACAGTTATTCGCTGGTGAAAGTATTGGTACTCAATTCTTGCCTCAATAAGCATCAGCAAAAGAATTCAATATTAGGAAGTCGTAGTTGGCACTGACCGCCGAGCGCAGCGCCAGTTAAGTTTGGAGAAAAAACATGAGCAAAGTGAACGTAAATAAAGTGGTAGTCGCATACTCAGGCGGTCTAGATACTTCAGTAATCATCCCGTGGCTAAAAGAGAACTACGACTGTGAAGTAGTGGCTTTCGTTGCCGATGTTGGTCAAGGTGCCGAAGAGCTAGAAGGCATTGAAGCGAAAGCAAAAGCCTCTGGTGCTTCTGAGTGCTACATCGCTGACTTGAAAGAAGAAATGGTCGCAGACTACATTTACCCAACGCTAAAAACCGGCGCGTACTACGAAGGTAAGTACCTGCTAGGTACATCAATGGCGCGTCCAATCATTGCCAAAGCGCAGGTTGAAGTGGCACGTAAAGTGGGCGCGGACGCTCTGTGTCATGGCTGTACAGGTAAAGGTAACGACCAAGTACGTTTTGAAGGCGCATTCGCAGCACTAGCACCGGACTTACAAGTGATTGCACCTTGGCGTGAGTGGGACCTAGTGAGCCGTGAAGAGTGTTTGGATTACCTAGCTGAGCGTAATATTCCTTGCTCTGCGTCTCTTACTAAGATCTATTCACGTGATGCAAACGCATGGCACATTTCGACGGAAGGCGGCGTTTTAGAAGATACGTGGAACGCACCAAACGAAGACTGCTGGGTGTGGACTGTCGACCCAGAGCAAGCGCCAAATGAAGCGGAATACGTCACGCTGAAAGTAGAAAAAGGTGAAGTGGTCGAAGTTGATGGTGAAGTGATGACACCATACAACGCACTGGTTTACCTAAACGAGAAGGGCGCTAAGCACGGTGTTGGCCGTATCGATATCGTGGAAAACCGTCTTGTTGGGATGAAGTCTCGTGGTTGTTATGAAACACCGGGAGGCACCATCATGATGGAAGCGCTGCGTGCTGTAGAGCAGCTTGTGCTAGACAAATCATCATTCGAATTCCGTGAGGAGCTAGGTCTAAAAGCGTCTCACCTTGTATACGATGGCCGTTGGTTTACGCCACTATGTAAATCGATCCTTGCCGCTTCAGAAGAGCTAGCGCAAGACGTTAACGGTGAAGTGGTTGTTAAGCTCTACAAAGGTCAAGCGACAGTGACGCAAAAACGTTCTGACAACAGCTTGTATTCAGAAGAGTTCGCGACTTTTGGTGAAGATGAAGTTTACGACCAAAGCCATGCAGGTGGGTTTATCCGTCTTTACTCGCTATCAAGCCGTATTCGTGCATTGAACAGCCAGAAGAAATAATCCCTTAACATCCATCTCGGATTGAATAAAGACCCGCCATTTATAGGCGGGTCTTTTGGTTTCTAAAAGCGGGTATCTAAAGTTGGTTTGAATATATATGTAAAAATATTGAATTTATACTTTATTTTTTATCGAAATTGCCGTAACGTTGACCCATAAGAAAAAGTGAGCAAATGACCATCAAATTGGTTACTACTCATTCGAGAACGTTAGAGTAAGCAATAGTCATCAGGAGAGACGCAATGGCATTATGGGGCGGAAGATTTACCCAAGCGGCAGACACCAGATTTAAAGAGTTCAATGATTCGTTGCGTTTTGACTACCGATTGGCTGAGCAAGACATCGTAGGTTCAATCGCATGGTCTAAAGCTCTGTTTTCTGTTGATGTGCTATCGGCAGAAGAACAGAAAAAACTGGAACTTGCTTTAAATGAGCTGAAGTTAGAAGTGATGGAAGACCCTCACCAAATTCTTCGCTCTGATGCAGAAGATATCCACTCTTGGGTTGAACAGCAGCTAATCAGTAAAGTGGGAGATTTAGGTAAAAAACTCCACACTGGGCGTTCTCGGAATGACCAAGTCGCCACAGACTTGAAACTTTGGTGTCGTCAGCAAGGTCAGCAATTGTTGATTGCTTTAGATCGCCTACAAGCACAAATGGTCCATGTTGCTAAACAGCACCAAGGCACCGTATTGCCAGGCTATACTCATCTTCAGCGTGCTCAACCTGTAACCTTTGCTCACTGGTGCTTGGCTTATGTTGAAATGTTCGATCGTGACTACTCTCGTCTGAATGATGCCTTACAGCGTCTCGACACTTGTCCACTTGGCTCGGGTGCTTTAGCGGGAACGGCTTATCCGATTGATCGCGAACAATTAGCACATAATCTCGGTTTCCACCGTGCTACGCGTAATTCACTCGATTCGGTTTCAGATCGTGATCATGTGATGGAACTGATGTCGGTGGCGTCGATTTCTATGCTTCACCTTTCTCGTCTTGCAGAAGATATGATCTTCTACAATTCAGGCGAGTCAAACTTCATTGAGTTAGCGGATACGGTGACATCTGGTTCGTCATTAATGCCACAGAAGAAAAACCCAGATGCACTTGAGTTGATCCGTGGTAAGACAGGGCGTGTCTATGGCGCATTATCGAGCATGATGATGACAGTTAAAGCCTTGCCATTGGCGTACAACAAAGACATGCAGGAAGATAAAGAAGGGTTGTTTGACGCTTTAGATACATGGAACGACTGCATGGAAATGGCAGCTCTGTGTTTTGACGGTATTAAAGTGAATGGCGAGCGCACACTAGAAGCGGCGAAACAAGGTTACGCAAACTCGACGGAGTTAGCTGATTACCTAGTGGCGAAAGGCATCCCATTCCGTGAAGCTCACCACATCGTCGGTGTCGCGGTCGTTGGTGCTATTGCTAAAGGTTGTGCGCTAGAAGAGCTGTCTATCGAAGAGTTAAAAGCCTTCTCAGAAGTCATTGAAGCGGATGTGTATGACATTCTGACTATCGATTCGTGTTTGGAAAAGCGTTGTGCTTTGGGGGGTGTTTCGCCTCACCAGGTCGCTTACGCGGTAGAACAAGCGGATAAGCGCCTGAGCCAGCGTGACAGCTCGGCGGTGAAAGTGCGTCCTGCACGTTTGACGGACATTGAAACGTTGGAAGGTATGGTTGCTTACTGGGCGAACCTTGGTGAGAATCTTCCGCGCTCTCGTAATGAGCTCGTGAGAGATATTGGCTCTTTCGCGGTGGCTGAGCATCATGGTGAAGTGACGGGTTGCGCTTCTCTATATGTGTATGACTCAGGGTTGGCTGAAATACGCTCTCTTGGTATCGAAGCGGGCTGGCAAGGCCAAGGGCAGGGCAGTGCGATTGTGAACTATTTGGTTGAGAAAGCGCGCCAGATGGCGATCAAGAAAGTCTTTGTTCTAACGCGAACGCCTGAGTTCTTTATGAAGCAAAGCTTTTTACCGACATCGAAGTCATTACTGCCGGAGAAAGTTCTGAAAGATTGCGATCAGTGCCCACGTCAACATGCATGTGATGAGGTAGCGCTTGAGATCAATTTAATGGAGCAAGTGATCCAAAAAACGCATGTGGCATGAACTGAAGTTGTGGAGTGATTTTATTAGCATTCAATGACATAGTCATTTTCCTGTTTACTTACATCAGTATTCGCTAAAAAAATCGAAAAAATTTGGAACCTTTGAGAGGAAGCCCGGTCTATTAAAGTACCACTGCTTTTTCTTAGAAGAATCTAAGAGAGCCCCAGAACTGACATTGGTTTTGGGGCTTTTTTCTATCTGTCACTTTTCTCTTTTTTATTCGCCTTTTTTTGTCCCCGTCGACGCTGCCAAGGCAAGATGACAAAACGCATCCATAAGTGTAAAAACAACAAAACGTTGAAAGCGAAGCCGGCAAAGATCAAAGCGATCGACTCGATGCTTTGTGGATCATCTTTGAGCGTAAACCACCATACAATCCAACACAGTACAGAAAGTACCGTCAATTGATCCAAGCATCGTTGGCAACGTCCAAGTTTTTTCCAAAACCAATGTTCTTCGCAGCGGCGACAAGTCATAGTGTTTTCCAAACCATTAGTGTTGCTTCAGATTATATATCTAACTAAATGGTGGAAAGCGTTTCTTACACGGGCTTAGATCGCCATGACACAACCAAAAATGGAAAGTTAGCTTTGTAAAAGCTTTGTGGCACGTAATTGATGTATGGTGCGCTGTCAGTCTTTAACAGGAAATATAATGATGTCGACAGAGTTGAAACTTGCGCTGAGTATCGCTGGTGGGTTCTTTATGATCGGTGTTGTCGCGATTTGTATGGTCAGCCGCTATGCAATGATGGCAGCGTAAGAGAGATTTCATTGCGCCGAAGTAGTAAAGCAAAGCCTCGTTGATGACGAGGCTTTGCTTTATATTTAGATAGAAGCCTGAAAGCGTTAGCAGCCAGGGCCGCAGTCAAGACAATGTTTCACCATTTCTGGCCCTAAGTGTAGTTTTGCATTCAAATCACGTAGAGCGGTGCGGACGCCTTCTTCAATCACTGGGTGATAGAAGGGCATATCTAACATCTCAGAAATCGTCATCCTATTTTGGTGCGCCCATGCTAAAAGGTGAGCAAGATGCTCTGCATTCGGGCCCATCATTTCTGCACCTAAAAAACGTCCAGTGCCTTGCTCTCCGTAGACATGCAGAATACCTTTATTACGAAGCATGACGCGCGAACGTCCTTGATTTTCAAACGAGACTTCACCGGTTGCGAAACATCCACATGTGCCTAGACGTGTTTCTAGTTGTTTATATGTTTCGCCAACCATAGCAATTTGAGGGTCGGAGAACACGGCTGAAATTGGTGAGCGACGCAGACCCGCACGAATATCTGGGAAACGGCCTGCGTTGTCTCCAGCAATACGGCCTTGGTCAGCGGCTTCGTGCAGCAGTGGAATTTGGTTACTTGCATCACCTGCGATGAAGATGCTCTCTACCGAAGTTTGCAATGTATAGTGATCCGCCGTTGGTACGCCACGTTCATCGAGCGCCACATTGGTGTTCTCGATCGTCAGCTTATCTACGTTTGGACGACGACCCGTTGCAGCCAATACGTAATCGACAACGAAAGTTTCTAATTCGCCATCATGGTTGATGAATTGGATTTCGACCTTGTCTTCGCCGTCATTGTCTGACGAAGCAATGCGTTTCATGCTTTCGACTTTTACATCTGCATCAAGGTAGAACTCTTCCTTAAAGGCTTTATCTGCATACGCCATCACCTCTGGGTCTGTCAGTGGGCCCACTTGTCCTCCAAGGCCAAAGAGCTTCACGTTCACTCCTAGGCGGTGTAAAGCCTGACCCAATTCAAGGCCGATGACTCCTGGGCCAAATACTGCCACGGACTCTGGTAAGTCATCCCAGTCAAATACATCATCGTTAATCACTAGGCGATCACCCAGTTCATTCCAAGCTGCCGGATATGCTGGACGAGATCCTGTCGCAATAACAATGCGCTGTGCGGTGACCTGAGTATGATCATCTATGATGAGAGTGTGGTCATCGGCAAACTTCGCGTAGCCCGATAGTTTGTCTTCAGCGGGAATATCATCGACACTTTCAAGCACAAAGCCAACAAAACGATCGCGTTCGCGCTTTACACGATCCATAACTTCTCGTCCGTTAATTCGTACTTCACCTTGCGGGTGTATCCCAAATCCAGGTGCTTTTTCGATTTGATGAACACTTTCTGCTGCCGCAATTAACAGCTTAGACGGCATGCATCCGACACGAGCACAGGTTGTTCCGTAGGGACCGCCCTCAATCATTACCACGCTGTTGGTATGAGCTTTTGCTGCTCGATAAGCACCAAGACCAGCCGTACCGCCACCAATAATCGCTACGTCGACATTAACTTGTTTCATCGTGAACTCTCGCTTTTGTTTTAAGCCAAGCTTGCTACATTGAGCTTGGAGAGTGAATTGGATAGTTGAATCTGGATAAGTAGTCACCCTATTGGCAGATGACTACTTATCTAGACTAGTAGAAGAAGTGGGTTAGGGTTGGCCTCCGAGCCAAAAGGCACCGGAGACCGAGGGTGTAGGCTATGGACAGCTTAGCCTAGATACGCTTCTAGCTCTTCGCTACCGCCGATGTGCTTGCCACCGATAAAGACTTGTGGAACAGTCGTGCGACCAGATATAGCTCGTAGACTAACTGTTGTTGCGTCTTTACCTAGAATCACTTCTTCATATTGAAGACCGTGGTCAATCAGATTTTGTTTCGCTTTCATACAGAAAGGGCAGCCTGGTTTAGTGAACACCGTGATGGATTCTTGCGTTTTGTAGTCAGGCGCTATGTAGTTCAGCATCGTATCTGCGTCTGACACCTTGAATGGGTCGCCTGGTTCGTTTGGCTCAATGAACATTTTTTCCACTACGCCATCTTTTACTAGCATGCTGTAACGCCATGAACGTTTGCCAAAGCCGATGTCGTTTTTATCCACTAACATACCCATGCCATCGGTGAATTCACCATTACCATCCGGGATGAAGGTAATGTTTTCTGCTTCTTGGTCTTGTTTCCATGCATTCATCACGAACGTATCATTGACCGAGACACAAATAATCTCATCCACTCCGTGCTCTTTAAATACAGGGAACAATTCGTTGTAACGAGGTAGATGGCTTGATGAACAGGTTGGAGTAAATGCACCCGGTAAGCTAAATACGATAACGGTCTTACCTTTAAATAGCTCATCGGTCGTTACATTCACCCAAGAGTCACCTTGACGAACTGGAAAAGTAACTTGAGGGACTTGTTGACCTTCTTTAGATACAAACATAATGATTTCCTTTAACTATTTTAAATTATACGTATAGAGCTTAGCGTTTTTCGTCGCTCTGTTTCGTTTTGTTGAGCCCATTATTGTAAAAATCCTTTGATAGCTCTAATCGTTTGGTGTTATGGTTTTGATAGGTATTAGCTATTATTAAAGAAGCGAAGCGTGAATTATGAATATTCGAGATTTTGAGTACTTAGTTGCACTTGCGGAACATAAGCACTTTCGCAAAGCGGCAGAGGCATGTTTTGTTAGCCAGCCAACATTGAGTGGGCAAATTCGTAAACTAGAGGATGAACTCGGGACCACGCTTTTAGAGCGAAGCAGCCGACGTGTTTTGTTTACCGATTCAGGGTTACAGCTGGTGGAGCAGGCTAAACGCATCTTAAGTGAAGTGAAAACCTTCAGAGATATGGCAAGTGGTCAAAGCGGAGCCATGACTGGACCGATGCATATTGGTTTCATCCCGACGGTTGGGCCTTATCTACTACCCAAAATTCTGCCGCAGATAAAAGAAGCATTTCCTGAGTTGGAACTATTTCTGCACGAAGCTCAAACACATCAATTAGTGCG
Source organism: Vibrio sp. 1457 (assembly GCF_033340195.1). NCBI lineage: Bacteria > Pseudomonadati > Pseudomonadota > Gammaproteobacteria > Vibrionales > Vibrionaceae > Vibrio > Vibrio sp. 1457. The sequence goes on along the minus strand of NZ_JAWOWA010000029.1, from coordinate 29,280 downwards.
TCAATTGGAAGAAGGCAAACTAGATTGCTTAGTTTTAGCTTCGGTTGATGAAACTGCGCCATTTAAAGAGATCGAAGTGTATCAAGAGCCATTAAGTGTCGCAGTGCCATGTGACCACGAGTGGGCCTCTCTCGACCATGTTGATATGTTGGAGCTGAATGGTAAAACCGTTTTAGCGTTGGGAGACGGCCACTGTCTGCGAGATCAAGCGTTAGGTTTTTGTTTTGCCGCTGGTGCAAAAGACGATGAGCGTTTTAAAGCCACCAGCTTGGAGACGTTACGCAACATGGTTGCTGCCGGTGCGGGGATTACGTTATTGCCTCAGCTTTCTATCCCTAATGAGAAGCAAAAAGATGGCGTATGCTACGTACCAGCTGTTAACCCAACCCCCTCGCGTAATATCGTGCTCGTATACCGTCCGGGCTCACCATTACGAGCTAGGTTTGAAGCTTTAGCAGCGAAGATTAAAGAGGTGTTGGCTTCTTATCCATCATTGAATGCTGCAGCATAAAAAGCAGAAATAAAAAGGGAGAGCTTGATGCTCTCCCTTGTGCTTTTGTGATTTAGAACAGTTCTTCTGCGCCAGAACCTGAAGAATAAATACTATCTTCTAAACGGTCGCCAGCGTATTCGGTAGGCTCCGTGCCTTTTTCAAAGTATTCGAACATTGATGTGCTATCTACCTTGTGCGTTAGCATACCGCTGTTGCGATCAATACGAACTCGAATAATATCCTCTGGAATATTTTTACCTTGCTCCGGCGTCCCTTCTAGCGCAACACGCATGAAGTCAATCCAAGCAGGCTCTGCGGTTTTCGCACCCGACTCGGCACCAGAAATTTGGCCTTGCCCTAGGTTGCTGTTAACAGTGGTGCGGCCAAGTGCACGTGAGTGATCATCAAAGCCAACCCAAGCTATCGCAACGACACCAGGTCCATAGCCATTGTACCAAGCATCCTTGGAATCATTCGTTGTACCCGTTTTACCCCCGATATCACGACGACCAAGTTTTTGCGCGCGCCAGCCTGTACCATTCCAACCTGTGCCTTCACGCCAGTTACCGCCACCCCAAATGTTGCTGTACATCATCTCACGCATTAAGAATGCATTCTGTTCAGAGATAACTTGCGGTGCATATTGAGGTTCATCATTTTCAAGGGCATTGTCTGTTGCAAGGCCGTCAATTGCGACGTCTTGTTCGCCAAATTCATCAGCGTAGCGATTTTCTGGCTGCTCGCTCATTTGTGGACAATCCTTATGACAAACACTCTTTGGATTGGCTTTAAACAGTACTTCACCGAATGCATCTTCCACGCGTTCTACATAGAATGGTTCAACGTAATAACCACCGTTCGCAAACACAGAGTAACCTTGTGCCACTTTCATTGGTGTTAAGCTGCCAGCTCCGAGTGCGATGGTCTCTGAGCGCGGTACTTGGTTAATATCAAAACCGAAACGAGTAAGGTACTGACGTGTCTCCTCGAGGCCAACTTCACGGAGTGTACGCACTGCCATGACGTTTTTTGATTGAGCTAAGCCGAGGCGAAGACGCGTTGGACCACCATAAGTCGGTGGTGAGTTTTTTGGTCGCCAAGCTGAACCAGAACCTGCATCCCACTTGTTGATCGGCGCATCGTTAATCAAAGTGGCTAGAGTCAGCCCTTTGTCAATTGCTGCCGAGTAGATGAAAGGCTTGATACTTGAACCAACCTGACGCACTGACATGGTTGCACGGTTAAACTTGCTGTGAACAAAGTTGAAACCACCAACCAGCGACAATATCGCGCCATTTTCTGGGTTCATCGCAACAAACGCGGTGTTTGCTGTCGGCACTTGGCTCAGTTTCCAGCTCAGTGTTGTGTTGTCATCTTCATCGGTTTCACTTACTTCGCGAACCCAAACTTGTTGACCTGTCGCTAGCACATCATGCGCTGACTTTGGTGTTGAGCCTTGGCGGTTATCAGTAATGTACTTACGCGCCCAGTGCATTCCAGTCCAAGGGATGGTTTGCTCTTCATGGTTCTTAACCCATACTTGTGCCGTCTTATCATCGACTTTCGTCACAACCGCAGGGTAAAGGTCACCATAAGTTGGCTGTTTCTTCAGGTGCTTTTCTATTTGCTCATTGTCCCAGGCCGCTTCCCTTTCTTTCCAAAGCACACTTTCTGCACCACGGTAGCCATGACGTTCATCGTATGACAAGAGGTTATTTACCGCAGACGTATTTGCAGCATCTTGCAGTTTAGAATCCACAGTCATGTAGATATTCAAGCCAGAGGTATAAGCTTCTTCTTCACCGTATTCTTTTACTGCCCATGCACGAGCCAACTCTGCTACGTAAGGTGCGGAAAGCTCAATCTCAGCGCTATGATAACGCGCCACAATAGGCTCATTGCGTGCTTCGTCATACTGCTCTTGTGTAATGTATTTCTCATCAAGCATTCGCATTAATACAACGTTACGGCGTTTTGTTGCGCGCTCAAGAGAGTAAATTGGGTTCATGGTTGATGGCGCTTTTGGCATACCAGCGAGTGTTGCAATCTCACTTAACGTCAATTCATCAAGGCTCTTGCCAAAATACACTTGAGCGGCAGCACCAAAGCCATATGAGCGGTAACCAAGGAAGATTTTATTGACATAAAGCTCCATGATTTCTTGCTTACTTAAAAGCTGCTCAATATGGATAGCAATAAAAATCTCTTTAATCTTACGCATGATCTTCTTCTCATTAGATAAGAAGAAGTTACGAGCTAGCTGTTGCGTAATCGTACTTGCACCCTGTTTAGCCGAGCCTGAAACCGCAACAACAACCGCTGCACGAGTGATGCCGATAGGGTCGATACCAGGATGCTCATAGAAACGACTATCTTCGGTTGCGATGAGCGCGTGAATTAAGTCTTGAGGAATTTCGTCATAAGTAACAGGAATACGACGCTTTTCACCGAACTGTGCGATCAGCTTCCCGTCTTGACTAAACACCTTCATAGGTGTTTGTAATTCAACGTCTTTTAGAGTTGCAACATCTGGCAATTCAGGCTTCACGTACTGATAGAAGCCAAATATTGTGGTGACTCCAAGAATTATGCAAATCAATGTTAAAAATAATAAACGCTTTATGAACTTCACCGGAGAATCCCTGATTGGTTGAGGCTGTGTAACGGCAAACCCTTGTACTCTTAGGTCAAAAATTTAGCACATAAGAGATATTAACTCTTATTTGGATGCTAATAACAACCTTTGCACGAAGAAATTTCGGAGCGAGAGTAAGAGATGGATAAGCTAATCGTTACCGGCATCGATATAGGCCATAACAGCCTCAAAGCCGTAGTACTTAAACCCACAGGCAACAATTACGCTCTGTTGGGTTACAAAGAAATATTACTAAAGGAAGGTATTGTCGCTGAAAATAACACCATAAATCATCAAGAAATTGTAAAGACCCTCAAGCAGATAAAAAAAGAACTGCCTTTTGGTGCTAAAAAAGTTGCGATCTCAGTTCCTGATAACTCGGTAATTAGCAAGAAACTGCAAATAGAACAAAATCTTGAAGAGAGTGAAGTTGAGTTTGCAGTGATACAAGCCTTTTCTCATCAATCGCCATTCCCTGTCGAAGAGCTGAGTTTAGACTTCGTTCGTCTTCGCGCTGAGGGCGGGCAGAGTGGCAGTGATAGCTATCAAGTGTTTGCGACAAGAAAAGATGTGGTAGAAGGCCGAGTCGATGCATTACAAAAGTCCGGACTAAAACCTGTTTTAGTGGACGTGCATTCGCAAAGCCTTGGTCATATCTGGAAGCTCACCGCCGATCGCTTTCCTGACAAAAACAAATACTGCTTACTCGATATTGGCACCTTATCGAGCTCCTTCACCATGTTTACCGAACAAGGTGAACTGTTTCACAAAGAGTTTGCTTACGGCACACGCGGAGCAAACAGCGCTTCTCCAGTCGATTTTCTGTCCGATGATGCTCAGGAGAAAACAGAGCTGTTTAACCGTCAAATCGTAGAGCGAGTAAAGCGCCAGATGCAGCTCTATACCTCAATCAATGGCTCACAAAACATCAAGGGTATCTGGTTATCAGGGGAAGGGGCCTCCACTCCCATGCTCGCAGAGGAGTTGTCTCAACAATTGTCGTTAGAGTGTGAATTGCTAAATCCGCTAGGGCTATTTGAGATGAAGGTGTCTAAGCGTAAGCGTCGTGCTGTGGATTGGCAGCATTTCTCAACAGCAGCCGGACTGGCCGTTCGTGGCATTCATTGGCTAGGAGGCGCCCGTGCTTTATCGCATTAATTTACTTCCTTGGCGAGAGAATCAAAGAGAAGAGCACCGACGTCGTTTCATCAGTTTGGTCGCATTAGGCATGTTGGTCGCTGTTGGCATCCAGTGGGGTATTGGAAAGTTTTTTGAGTACCAACAAGATCAACAACAGGAGCGGCTCGATTACCTCACTCACTACATTGCCGAACTCGACCAGCGTATTGAAGCAATGAAAATTGCAGAGCAAGAGCACAGCAAAATCCTCGAACGTCTAAAGGTCGTTGAAGGTTTACAAAACGGACGAAACAAAACGACCGAGTTCATGAACTTAATGCCTGCCGTTATCCCTGAAGGTGTATATGTTGACAAGATCAAAATGAATGATCTGGAAATTGAGATCTCTGGGATCTCAGATAGCACTCCAAAACTTGCCACGATGCTGGACAACATGGAGCGCTCGGCCAAGTTGAACGACGTAGAAATGCATTCCATCGTTCACGGCAAAGCCCGTTTTGGGAAAGAGTTTCAAACATTCAAAGTGTCTTTCATGTTCAAAGTAACGGAGAAGAAATTGGAGGCTCAACGTGGTTGATTGGCAGGATCTCGAAATAGATGAAATGGCCGAGTGGCCATTGTTGCCCCAAATTGTGGTAATCGCGCTTCTGATCATGGTGATTCAAGGCTTAGGTTATTGGTTTTACCTTAAACCGAAAGAAGAACAGTTGAATCACTTGATCCAGCAGGAGCAGACACTCAAGGTGGCATTGAAGATCAAAGCGAACAAAGTGGCAGCGTTGCCTCAGCTTCAATCTCAATTGGATGAACTTACCACTCGTTACGAGTTATTACTGCAACAACTGCCTGCGCAAAAAGAGCTGGCTACAATGCTCGCTTCAGTGAATGAGCTTGGCATCGACAATAAGCTGACTTTCACCCGAATCGACTGGGGCGAAAAACAATCAGAGCACTTCCTTTATCGTCTTCCTTTAAACATAGAGTTAACGGGCGACTTTCATGACATCGGCCATTTTTCTCAGGCAATAGCGACGCTACCTCGAATCATCACGTTTAAAGATGTGACTTGGCAACGTGTCAGCCAAGAGAGCGAAACCCTGCACTTTCGGGTGCGTGCTAATACCTATCAGTTTAAGCCGGAGGAGACGAAAAATGACAAGTAAGTCTTTGTTGCTGGTACTGATGGGTTCTCTATTGATGGGCTGCCAGGCGAATGATGAATCATTGACGGATTTTATTCGAGGAGTGGAAACACAGGCGCGTCGAGAGGTCGAGAAGCTTAAGCCCGCAGACAAGTATGTTGCAGTCACGTACGCACCGGAAGTACAGCGTGCACCCTTTGAATTACCCAAAGAAGCCACCATCGCGACTCAGCCAGTTGCAAGAAAAGATTGTTGGCAACCGCCCTCAAGAAGGCGAACTGGCAAATTAGAAAAATTCCCATTAAGCCAATTACGTTTGAAAGGGGTCATGGGCATGGATAACACGGTTTCTGGCCTCGTTCAGGCTCCCAATGGCACCGTCTATAAAGTTAAGCCGGGTCAATACCTCGGACGCAATAATGGCAAAGTGACCCATGTCAGCCACTCCTATTTGTTGATTAATGAAACGTTGCCCGACGGCTTAGGATGTTGGCAAAAACGTAAAGTTAAGTTGGCTTTGAGATAGCCCCATTTATTTTTGATATTGAGTAATGAAAATGAGACAAGGATTAACACGTACACCAAGGATACTTACTGGGCTCTTCTCCTTATGGTTGTTTGTATTTTTAGCCCCTTTAGCGGCAGCTGAAGAAGTTTCGTCCAATGCCCTAAAAAGTATCGACTTTCGAACTAATAAAGATAAAGACGCCGTGATTGTCGTAGAATTGGCGTCACCGGCTGCGATTGTAGATATCAAGCGTGTACAGGAAGGGTTAAGTATCGATTTGCTTAACACTTCAGTAAAAGACGAGCAATTGTATCTCCTAGACGTGAAAGATTTTTCGACTGTGGTTGAGAGCGTAGAAGTGTTTCGCGACACCTCGACGACGCGCTTGGTTGCGCACATCAATGAAGAATACATGCATGATTACCGTTTAACGGGGCGTTTTTTGGAAATCAAAGTAGCGAAGATCAAACACAATGAGAAAGCCCCAGATAAAAGCATTTTAGAAAGAGAAGGTAAGCTTATTTCGATTAACTTCCAAGATATTCCTGTGCGAAATGTCTTGCAGCTTATTGCTGATTACAACCAATTTAATTTGGTTGTCTCCGACTCTGTCGAAGGCAACCTCACGCTTCGTCTTGATGGTGTCCCTTGGCAGCAAGTGCTGGATATTATTTTGCAAGTTAAGGGGTTAGATAAGCGTGTTGATGGCAACGTGATTTTAGTTGCTCCGACTGATGAGCTGGACTTGCGTGAGAAGCAGCAGTTAGAAAAACAAAAACTGACGGAAGAAATGGGAGAGCTTTCATCTGAAATCATCAAAGTTAATTTTGCTAAAGCATCAGACATTGCGGAGATGATCAATGGTGAAGGAAATATCAGCATGCTGTCAGAGCGCGGCAGTATGACCATTGATGAGCGAACTAACTCGTTATTGATTAGAGAGTTACCTGAAAACATCGAGGTGATTCGAGAAATTATTGAGTCTTTGGATATTCCAGTTAAACAGGTTCAAATTGAGGCGCGTATTGTGACCATCAATGAAGGTAACATGGACGAGCTAGGTATTCGTTGGGGTTTTACGTCTATTAATGGCAGTAATACAGTGGGCGGTTCTATTGAGAACAACCTTGCCACGATCGGTCTCTATAATGGAGAAGGGGGTGATGACGGTGGTGACGGTGATGGAGTAGGGATCGATGACTTCCTAAATGTAAACTTAGCTGCAACCAGTCCGAATGCCACCAGCATTGCTTTTCAGGTCGCAAAGTTAGGTTCAGACACCTTGTTGGATCTTGAGCTTTCTGCTCTGCAACAAGAGTCTAAAGCTGAGATTATCTCGAGCCCACGTTTGATCACTACCAATAAGAAACCTGCCTATATCGAACAAGGTACAGAGATTCCTTACCTAGAGTCATCATCAAGTGGTGCAACGACGGTGACGTTCAAAAAGGCGGTATTAAGTTTGAAGGTAACCCCGCAAATCACACCGGATAACCGCTTAGTATTGGATTTAAGTGTCACGCAAGATAGACCAGGACAAGTCGTGAAGACAGGCACTGGTGAAGCTGTTGCGATTGATACTCAACGTATCGGGACGCAAGTGTTAGTGAATAACGGTGAAACGGTCGTTCTTGGTGGTATTTTTCAGCACAGCATTACTAACTCGGTGGACAAAGTGCCTTTGTTGGGCGATCTTCCGCTATTAGGTGCGCTTTTTCGTCGAAGTTATGAAAATGTTGGTAAAAGTGAGCTGTTAATTTTCGTCACGCCTAAGGTGGTGATTCAGTAGTTCTGTCTCGGGAAAAACTGATTAAATCAAAAATAAAGTTGCAATAGTGGCACCATGCTTGGATAATTTCGGGTCTTATCACGAATTATCTGTGAGGAACTGGTGCCACAAGCCTTGTAGAACAGCAGTTTAGCTGTGTTTTCTTGTGGCGATCTTATTGAATCAATGTTGTAAATTACTGCTAAACATGGCTGAGAAACGTAATATTTTCCTTGTTGGCCCAATGGGCGCCGGCAAAAGTACAATTGGTAGACATCTAGCACAGCAACTGCATATGGAGTTTGTTGACTCCGATACAGTGATCGAAGAACGCACTGGTGCAGACATCTCTTGGGTTTTTGATGTAGAAGGTGAAGAAGGCTTCCGCAAGCGTGAAGAAGCGGTACTTGAAGACCTAACACAAGAGCAAGGCATCGTGCTTGCGACTGGCGGTGGCTCTGTTAAGAGCAAAGAAAACCGCAATCGTCTTTCGGCACGTGGTGTTGTTGTTTACTTAGAAACGACGATTGAAAAGCAACTTGCGCGTACAAACCGCGACAAGAAGCGTCCTTTACTTCAAACGGATAACCCTCGCGAAGTACTGGAGCAATTAGCTGAAGAACGTAATCCTTTATATGAAGAAGTAGCGGATTACACTGTTCGCACTGACGATCAAAGTGCAAAAGTGGTAGCCAACCAGATCGTAAAAATGCTAGAAGAGAGATAAGTCTTTATCTTTTTTTTAATTGGAGCAAACCGATGGAACGGATTACGGTCAACCTAGCTGAGCGTAGCTACCCAATCTCTATTGGCGCCGGGTTATTTGAGGACCCGGCGTACCTCTCTCAAGTTCTCTCAAACAAAAATGCAAAACAAAAAGTTGTTGTGATCAGTAATGTCACAGTGGCGCCTTTGTATGCAGACAAAATTTTAAAGCAACTCGAGCAGCTCGGTTGTAGTGCATCCTTGTTAGAATTGCCTGACGGTGAACAGTACAAAAACTTGGATGTATTTAATCAAGTAATGAACTTCTTACTGGAAGGGAGTTATGCTCGTGATGTTGTGATCATCGCGTTAGGTGGTGGTGTTATTGGCGACCTTGTGGGTTTTGCGTCTGCCTGTTACCAGCGTGGGGTCGACTTTATTCAAATACCGACCACATTACTATCCCAAGTGGACTCTTCGGTTGGTGGAAAAACCGCGGTTAACCATCCGTTGGGTAAGAACATGATAGGTGCGTTTTACCAACCTAAAGCCGTGATCATTGATACCAACTGCCTGTCGACGTTGCCTGAACGTGAGTTCGCTGCGGGTATCGCCGAAGTCATTAAGTACGGCATTATTTACGATGCAGATTTTTTTGTATGGTTAGAAGACAATCTTGAGCGCTTGTATGCGTTGGATGAAGAAGCACTAACTTATGCGATCGCACGTTGCTGTGAAATAAAAGCGGAAGTGGTGGCTCAGGATGAGAAAGAGTCGGGCATCCGTGCTTTGCTTAACTTAGGTCACACCTTTGGTCATGCGATTGAAGCGGAACTTGGCTATGGCAATTGGCTGCATGGTGAAGCGGTATCTTCCGGCACTGTTATGGCGGCCAAAACGTCGCATCTACGCGGTCTGATCTCGGAAGAGCAATTTGAGCGTATTGTTGCGATTTTGCGTCGTGCAAAACTGCCTGTGCATACTCCAGACAGTATGAATTTCGATGACTTCATCAAGCACATGATGCGAGATAAGAAAGTCCTCTCTGGTCAATTACGATTGGTTTTGCCTACAGGCATTGGCACTGCCGAGGTAATTGCTGATACGACACAAGACGTACTCAAACAGGCAATAGACTTCGGTCGCGATATTTAACCTTGTAATGGCGCCTTTGGGCGTCATTCTTGTAGTGTATTAAGGTTATTAGATGAGTGTTGCTCACGTACTGGAATTAGATTCTCAAATCGAGTTGCTTGATAGATTAGGTCTACTGACTAACTTTGGTTCCAATCTAATTGCGATTAATGGTCATGATGGGTACGGGAAATCTTGGTTAGCGCAGCGATACCTTGAAGTGGGTGCCAGTAACAAGAATCAATGTTTGTTACTTTGTCATTCTAATCAAGACGATGTGCAGCATCGCGTCCTTATTTTGAGTCAACTGGTTTCAGACGCATTGTTTAATCAGCAAGAGCCTTTACTTGATAGCCTTGAAAGGCTTTTAGGTGATGAGGCGTGTGACATTGCAATTGTTGTAGATGATGCGCATTTATTGAGTGAGACACTTATCTCTGAGCTTTGGATGCTGGTCTTAGAGGCGCACCATAAGCCAAATTGGACCATCAATGTCTTACTGTTTACACAGTCTGGACGTTTAGACGGTTTGCTAGCACGTCTCAGTTATGGACAAGAGATAAAGCCTGTTGAGCTTGATATTGATATGTTGTCCGAAGTGGAAGCTCGTCGTTTCTTTGAGTCACTTGTTGCGCGCTACGTCGATGATGAGTCTGAGAAACGGGTTCGAGATGCATTTAAAAAAGTCGACCCAGTACCGGGTGACATCATGGCGTTAGGAGAGATGAAAGTGGAAAAAAGGATCATTATCCGCTCGATTGTCGGTTCACCCCTGAATATTGCGTTGGTGGTATTAGTCTTACTGTTGCTTGCTGCTGGTGGCTATTGGTGGATGCTTAGTCAACCAAGTCCTGATGATAAAGCGCAGCAAATTGCTGGCAGTTTAGAGCAAACGGCTATTCCAACTTTTGAAGAGTCAGGAGTCAGTGCAGCGCAGTCTTCACTGCAACCTGTAACCGATGGCTCTAGCAGTCTTGATAAGTCTGGTGCGGTTGATGATTCTGATTCATTACCGCCAGCTGTGACAGAAGAAGTAGCGAGCGTAGGCAGTGATGACAATCAACAAAGAGTGGTGATTGAGTCGAATGTGGTCGATGCATTGCTTGAAGGTAAAGCTGATTCAGCAGACACAAAAGCGATTGATGATGTCGTAGGTACTGAGAAGACAGAAACCGCCGATGAAACTAGCTCCCCTTTGATTAAAGTCGTAAAACCGAATCAAGATATGACGCAAGCACCTGCTCAGTCAGAAGAGGGTGAGGCAAACCAACCTGTTGTGAAGTTTTCATTTGCTCGTGAAGAACTAAAAGCGCTATCGCCAAGAGCTTATACTTTACAACTCGCAGCTATGACCTCAATGGAAGATGTACAATCCTTTCTCAATGAGCATCAACTGAATAATCAAGTGCGAATTTATCCTACCGTTCGTAATGACACCGAGTGGTATATCATCACATATCAAGATTATCCGACAATTCAAATGGCTCGTGATGCCGTCGCAAGCTTGCCAGATTCGGTTAAGTCGGTGAGTCCTTGGGCAAAATCACTCCGTCAGGTTCACCGTGAAATTGAACGAGTGAAATAAACCTGAGCTTCCCTGAAAAATATGTTACATTCCGCAGCCTTAATTTTTGGTCGATAGATAGAGCAGTAGATGAAAAAGCAACGAGCCTTTCTTAAATGGGCAGGAGGAAAATACGGACTGGTTGAAGACATCCAACGTCATTTGCCGCCGGCTCGAAAGCTAGTTGAACCTTTTGTTGGTGCGGGCTCAGTGTTTCTGAATACCGATTATGACCATTATCTACTTGCAGATATCAATCCAGATTTGATCAATCTGTACAACCTGCTGAAAGAACGCCCTGAAGAGTATATCTCTGAAGCGAAGCGTTGGTTTGTCGCTGAGAACAACCGCAAAGAAGCCTACCTACACATTCGCGCTGAGTTTAATAAAACCGATGACGTGATGTACCGCTCTTTAGCGTTTTTGTACATGAACCGCTTTGGTTTTAATGGCCTATGCCGTTACAACAAAAAAGGTGGCTTCAATGTACCGTTTGGCTCTTACAAAAAGCCGTATTTCCCTGAGGCGGAATTGGAGTTTTTTGCAGAAAAAGCCAAAAAAGCTACGTTTGTTTGTGAAGGTTATCCTGAAACATTTCGTCGTGCGCGCAAAGGGAGCGTCGTGTATTGCGATCCACCTTATGCGCCGCTTTCAAATACGGCAAATTTCACCTCATACGCAGGTAATGGTTTCACGTTGGACGACCAAGCTGCATTAGCCGACATTGCTGAAAGAACAGCGACTGAACGTGGCATTCCTGTGTTGATTTCTAACCACGACACTACCTTGACACGTCGGTTGTATCACGGTGCGGATCTTAATGTGGTTAAAGTAAAGCGTACCATTAGCCGTAATGGTAACGGTCGTAATAAAGTTGATGAGCTACTTGCGCTTTTTCATGCGCCAGACATGGATAAATCAAGCTCTTAATTCTCACACTATTATATCTAAATAGTGGATCTCCCCACTGGCTTCGGTAGAATTGCGCGCAGATTGTTTGCTCATTACTACTGAGGTCAGGTATGAAAGATTTTCTTATTGCTCCATCCATTTTATCGGCAGATTTTGCTCGTCTCGGTGAAGATGTAGAAAAAGTACTCGCAGCGGGTGCGGATGTGGTGCATTTCGACGTTATGGATAACCACTATGTACCAAACCTGACTTTTGGTGCGCCTGTGTGTAAAGCACTACGCGATTATGGCATCACAGCGCCAATCGATGTTCACCTAATGGTGAAACCCGTTGACCGTATTATTCCTGATTTCGCAAAAGCGGGTGCGTCGATGATTACGTTCCATGTAGAAGCTTCTGATCATGTAGACCGTACACTGCAGTTAATTAAAGAGCACGGCTGTCAGGCTGGTGTGGTACTAAACCCAGCAACGCCACTTGCAAGTCTTGAATTTATTATGGATAAAGTCGACATGATTCTACTGATGTCGGTAAACCCTGGTTTTGGTGGTCAATCATTCATTCCTCATACACTAGATAAACTGCGTGCCGTTCGTAAGATGATTGACGAGTCTGGCCGTGATATCCGCTTAGAAATCGATGGCGGTGTGAAGGTTGACAACATTCGTGAAATTGCAGAAGCGGGCGCAGACATGTTTGTTGCAGGCTCGGCGATTTTCGGTGAGCCAGATTACAAACAAGTGATCGATCAAATGCGCGCTGAACTGGCTGAAGTTAAATAAGCACCGATAAGCCAGCGCAATAACACGCTGATTTTAAAGGCTGCCAGCTTGTTGGCAGCCTTTGTGTTTTCTAGTATTAGAAGAAATTAAATATCCACTGCGCTGAGCAAATAATCACTTGCCTATTTTACGCCCTTTCTGTACTATTCGTGCTCCTTAAACTCAGTCAATTATCTTTAGTTCCTTGCTTCCTCTGGACGACTGAGCCATTTGTGGAAGCTGAATAATCCGTAAGGAGCAACCAATGCGTCATTACGAAATCGTATTCATGGTGCACCCAGATCAAAGCGAGCAAGTTGCTGGCATGATCGAGCGTTACACTGGTTCAATCACTGAAGCTGGCGGTAAAATCCACCGTCTAGAAGACTGGGGCCGTCGTCAACTGGCTTACCCAATCAACAAGCTTCACAAAGCTCACTACGTTCTTATGAACGTTGAAGCTGACCAAGCTGTAATTGATGAGCTAGAAACTGCTTTCCGTTTCAACGATGCAGTTCTACGTAACATGATCATGCGTACTAAAGCAGCGATCACTGAGCAATCTATCATGCTTAAGCAAAAAGAAGAGCGTGCTCCACGTCGTGAAGAGCGTTCTGAAGCTAAGCCTGAAGCTAAGTCAGAAGCTGCTGAGTAAGTTTTCTTATGGCCAATCGAATGGAGCTGAGCGGCACCATTGCCAAACCGCCCATTCGTAGTAAAAGCCCTGGTGGCATTGAACACTGTCGGTTTTGGCTGGAGCATCGCTCTACTATTATCGAAGCTGACTTACCTCGACAAGTTTATTGTCGTATGCCGGTAGTCGTCAGCGGGCTTGAGTCACAAGCACTAACTCAGAATTTAGTTCAAGGCAGTAACATTAAGGTAAGTGGTTTTGTCACTTATCAAACCGGCCGAAATGGCGTGGGAAAATTAGTGTTACACGCCGACAACATTACTCAAATTTAAGATCAGGAGATAGCCCATGGCTCGTTTCTTCCGTCGTCGTAAATTCTGCCGTTTCACTGCAGAAGGCGTACAAGAGATTGATTACAAAGACGTAGCAACTCTTAAAAACTACATCACTGAAGCTGGTAAAATCGTACCTAGCCGTATCACTGGTACAAGCGCTAAGTACCAGCGTCAACTAGCACGTGCTATCAAGCGTTCACGCTACCTAGCTCTACTACCGTACACTGACAAGCATCAGTAATCGGTTCATTTTATTAAGAAAGAGGATTAAGCAATGCAAGTTATTCTACTTGATAAAATTGGTAACCTAGGTGGTCTTGGCGATACTGCAAACGTTAAATCTGGCTACGCTCGTAACTTCCTTATCCCACAAGGTAAAGCAGTTATGGCAACTAAAGCTAACGTTGAAATGTTTGAAGCTCGTCGTGCTGAACTAGAAGCTAAAGTTGCTGAGCAACTAGCTGCTGCAGAAGCTCGCGCAGAGAAAGTTAACGCTCTAGAAGCGGTAGTTATCGCTTCTAAAGCTGGTGACGAAGGCAAACTATTCGGTTCTATCGGTACTCGTGACATCGCTGACGCTATCACAGCTGCAGGCGTTGAAGTTGCTAAGAGCGAAGTTCGCCTTCCTGAAGGTGCTCTACGTAACACTGGTGAGTTCGAGATCAGCGTTCAACTTCACTCTGAAGTTTTCGCGACAGTTAACCTACAAGTTGTTGCTGCTGAGTAATTCAGTATCAAGACGAAATACTAAAAAGCACCTCCTTGGAGGTGCTTTTTTTATTTCTAAAACTGAGAGAAAAAGGGTTAAAAAGCGAAAAGTAAATTAACGGAAAATACGCTGTCCGCTTTGCTTAAGCCTTCAGGCACTTTATCGTGATACTGACGAGAGTGCGCCAGTTTCAGTGCAATATCTTCAGTAATATCATTGGTTACACTGAGTTCACTATCAGTACGTGTGTTACTTCTACCTGTTACCAACGTAATATCAGCTGCGAAACTTAAATTATCCAACGCATGCCAAGTTGTGTTGATATTTCCTCGAAAAATGCCTTCTCTAACGATATCGGGAAAGACAATATCGTCATCATCTATTTCGTCTAAGTTTGGCTCTTGATAGCGAAAACCAGGGCCTACCTCTACCTCTAAAATGAAGTTCTCAGTGTAGGAGAACTGGTAACCCAAACCACCTGACAACGTATAGTCTTTAAAATAAGCACTGTAGCGAGAATCCACCCCTTTAAAGCTGCCATACAAATATGTCTTAGGGCCTAACTTGTAGTCACTCTGTAGGGAGTAGGTGGATGAGCGTTTGTCTTCTTCACCGTCTTTGTACAAGTTGTAGTACTTCCATTCACCATTAGAACGGTGTCGACCTGACGTATATTCAGCACTCAAACGAGCATTCAGGGAACGAGAGTCCGTGTTACCTGTGTGAGCTTGATAGCCGAACTCCACCTCGGTTTTTAGTGGGTCGGGTACATCAATATTTTGCTCTGGCTGTACTGATTCGTCAGCATACGATGCACTAGCGCACAGTAGGCTAAAGCTAAGTAACCAGTATCGGGACACATCAACCTCGAACGTAATCAAAAAGGAGGGGCATGATACTGATACAGATATTTGGTTGGGTCAATGGTAGGTTAATTTTTATTAGAGCTAGGCGGAAGAACCAGGCTATTACCCGGGTGGTTCACATGATGATTTCTTAACAAGTAATTGTCGCTTCGGGGAAGCATCTCAGCTAGGTTAAGGTTATAATCGTGGGTCAATAGTAGTTATCGAGCAAAGTCATGGCGGAAAACAGAAATCGCAAACCTTCAGACAGTCAGGTCGACGCAATCAAAGTGCCACCTCACTCACTAGAAGCCGAGCAATCAGTAATTGGTGGTCTTTTACTGGATAATGAACGTTGGGACACCGTTGCCGAACGTGTTGTGAGCAGTGATTTCTATAGTCGTCCACACCGCCTGATTTTTGAAGGTGTAAAAACTATTCTTGAAGCGGGTAAACCTCTCGATCTTATTACTTTATCGGAATATCTAGAGCGTCACGAGTTGTTAGAAGATGTAGGCGGTTTTGCTTACCTCGCTGACTTGGCGAAGAATACGCCAAGTGCAGCTAACATCAATGCGTATGCTGATATTGTCGCTGAGCGTGCGATTGTTCGTGGCCTTATTGGTGTCGCGAATGAAATTGCGGACGCGGGCTATGACCCTCAAGGTCGCAGTTCTGAAGATTTAATAGACATGGCGGAGAGTAAAGTTTTTGCTATCGCCGAGTCTCGAACTAGTGAAAACGAAGGACCACAAAACGTCGACAACATCCTCGAAAAGACGTTAGAACGTATCGAGTTGTTGTATAAAACGCCACAAGATGGTGTTACGGGGGTCGATACCGGTTTCACCGATCTCAATAAGAAAACCGCAGGTTTGCAAGGCTCTGATTTGGTGATTGTCGCAGCGCGTCCATCGATGGGTAAAACGACCTTTGCGATGAACTTGTGTGAAAATGCGGCCATGCAACAAGAAAAGCCCGTACTTATTTTCTCGTTAGAGATGCCAGCTGAACAGTTGATGATGCGTATGTTGGCCTCTTTGTCTCGTGTTGACCAAACCAAGATCCGTACGGGTCAGCTAGATGACGAAGATTGGGCGCGTATTTCTTCTACTATGGGTATCCTGATGCAGAAGAAGAATATGTACATTGATGATAGCTCTGGTCTAACTCCGACCGAAGTGCGTTCGCGCGCTCGCCGTATCGCTCGTGAACATGGCGGTCTATCGATGATCATGGTCGACTACCTTCAGTTGATGCGCGTGCCTTCGTTAACCGATAACCGTACTCTTGAGATTGCTGAGATCTCTCGCTCTCTTAAGGCGCTGGCAAAAGAGCTAAATGTGCCTGTTGTGGCACTGTCGCAGCTAAACCGTTCCCTAGAGCAACGTGCGGATAAACGACCAGTAAACTCGGACTTGCGTGAATCCGGTTCCATCGAGCAGGATGCCGACTTGATCATGTTCATCTACCGTGATGAGGTTTATCACCCAGATAGTCCGTACAAAGGTACGGCTGAAATCATTATTGGTAAACAGCGTAATGGTCCTATCGGCTCTGTTCGCCTCACTTTCCAAGGTCAACATTCGCGTTTCGACAACTACGCGGGTCCTGCATTCGATATTGATGATGAGTAATCCCATGAGCTATATGAAAGCGGCCAAGGCGTGCATTGATTTGTCTGCGTTGCAGCACAACTTACAGCGCGTAAAAGCTCAAGCACCACAAAGTAAAGTGATGGCTGTCGTCAAGGCCAATGGTTATGGTCACGGATTACGTCATGTCGCAAAACATGCTAACCATGCGGATGCGTTTGGTGTGGCTCGTATTGAAGAAGCATTGCAACTGCGCGCTTGTGGAGTAGTAAAGCCGATTCTATTGCTAGAAGGTTTTTACTCTCCTGGTGACTTACCTGTTCTTGTGACGAACAACATCCAAACTGTGGTGCACTGTGAAGAGCAGCTTATCGCCTTGGAGCAAGCAGACCTTGAAACTCCGGTTGTCGTGTGGCTGAAGATTGACAGTGGCATGCACCGCCTTGGGGTTCGTCCTGAACAATATGACGAGTTTGTAACGCGGCTGAAGGAGTGTCCAAATGTAGCGAAACCGTTGCGTTACATGAGCCACTTTGGCTGTGCAGATGAGCTGGATAGCGATATTACCCCACAACAGATTGAGCTGTTTAAATCGTTGACTTCTGGTTGCCAAGGGGAACGTTCACTGGCGGCATCTGCGGGGTTATTGGCATGGCCTCAAAGCCATTTAGATTGGGTTCGTCCGGGTATTATCATGTATGGCGTGTCGCCATTCGATGACAAAACGGCGCAAGATCTTGGGTATCAACCTGTTATGACACTTAAATCCCACCTTATTGCGGTACGTGAAGTGAAGAAGGGCGAAAGTGTTGGCTACGGTGGTATTTGGACCAGTGAGCGAGATACAAAAGTTGGTGTCATCGCTGTAGGGTATGGTGACGGTTACCCAAGAAGTGCTCCAAACGGTACGCCGGTGTGGGTTAATGGCCGTAAAGTACCTATTGCAGGTCGAGTTTCCATGGATATGCTGACGGTCGATTTGGGACCAGACGCAACGGATAAAGTCAGCGACGAAGCGATTCTTTGGGGGAAAGAGCTCCCAGTAGAAGAAGTGGCGGGTCACATTGGTACGATTGCGTATGAACTCGTGACTAAGCTAACGCCTCGCGTCGAGATGGAATACTCAAAATAAACAACGAAAGGCTAACCCAAGGTTAGCCTTTGTTTTATCTACTCACCGTTAATCGTAGCAATAACGCGGCGGCCGCCACCAAAGTCTCGATGCTCACCCAAGTAAATACCTTGCCATGTTCCTAAAGCTAATCGACCATTTTGGATTGGTACCGTCACACTACTGCCCAGCAGTGATGCTTTAATATGTGCCGGCATGTCGTCGTCACCTTCATAGGTGTGCTGATAATAAGGAGCACGCTCTGGCACAAACTTATTGAAGTGCGCTTCCATGTCCATACGCACGGTTGGATCAGCATTCTCATTTAAGGTCAAACTGGCGGAGGTGTGCTGAATAAATAAGTGTAATAAACCTACTGAAAGTTCGTTTATTTGTGGTAATTGTTGTTCAATTTCATCAGTTATCAGGTGAAAACCGCGGCTTCTCGCTTTTAATTGCAGTGTTTTTTGTGCCCACATACGTGTTCCTTTGGAAATTTATAAATTGGCGTCTATCCTATTCCAATTAGAGCCTGTCATTAGTAAATGATATGATTCTTGTCATCGTAAATGAATGTTCAATTTCAGGGCAGGGAACGTGACCTAACTCAATGTGAGTGTAAAAGCTCTCGGTCATAATTGGCGCCTGAAAAAAAATTACAAAGACTTGTTTTGTGGCAATTTGCCCAAACATCTAATTTATATTCTATTTGCTAAATCGGGGATTCCACAGTTTTCTCTAGACTGTAAGGAATGGAACCTACTGTAACATCGGGATAAAGACCATGTTGAAAAATATCAATCCAACGCAAACACAAGCTTGGAAAGCGCTAACGGCGCATTTCGAATCTGCACAAGATATGGATCTTAAAGAGCTGTTTGCTCAAGACGCAGCGCGTTTCGACAAATACTCTGCACGTTTCGGCTCAGACATCCTAGTCGATTACTCAAAGAACCTCATCAATGAGGAAACTCTGAAGCACCTGTTTGCTCTTGCGAAAGAGACCGAGCTGAAATCTGCAATTGAAGCGATGTTCAGTGGTGAAGCGATCAACCAAACAGAAGGTCGCGCTGTTCTTCACACTGCACTACGTAACCGCGCTAATACTCCAGTTATGGTAGATGGCGAAGACGTAATGCCAGCAGTGAACGCGGTTCTAGAAAAAATGAAATCATTCACTGAGCGCGTTATCGGCGGTGAATGGAAAGGTTACACAGGCAAAGCAATTACCGATATTGTGAACATCGGTATCGGCGGTTCTGACCTTGGCCCTTACATGGTGACGGAAGCTCTAGCGCCATACAAAAATCATCTAAACCTTCACTTCGTATCTAACGTTGATGGTACACACATCGTTGAAACGTTGAAGAAAGTTAACCCAGAAACGACGTTATTCTTGATCGCGTCTAAGACGTTTACAACACAAGAAACCATGACTAACGCGCACACTGCTCGTGATTGGTTCCTAGAATCGGCGGGTGATCAGGCTCATGTGGCTAAGCACTTTGCTGCGCTTTCAACAAACGCGACAGCCGTGTCTGAATTTGGTATCGATACAGCGAACATGTTTGAATTCTGGGACTGGGTTGGTGGCCGTTACTCACTATGGTCTGCGATCGGTCTATCAATTGCACTAGCAGTAGGTTTCGACAACTTCGTTGAGCTGCTTGATGGCGCTCACGAGATGGACAAGCACTTTGTATCAACAGATCTAGAAAGCAACATCCCTGTGATCCTTGCGCTTATCGGTATTTGGTACAACAACTTCCACGGTGCGGAATCAGAAGCTATTCTGCCTTACGATCAGTACATGCACCGTTTCGCGGCGTACTTCCAGCAAGGTAACATGGAATCAAACGGTAAATACGTTGACCGTGACGGCAATGCTGTAACTTACCAAACTGGCCCAATCATTTGGGGTGAACCAGGTACCAACGGTCAGCACGCGTTCTACCAGCTAATTCACCAAGGTACTAAGCTTATCCCATGTGACTTCATTGCACCTGCAATTAGCCACAACCCAGCTAGCGATCATCACCAAAAACTGATGTCTAACTTCTTCGCGCAAACTGAAGCTCTAGCGTTTGGTAAAAATGAAGAAACCGTGAAAGAAGAGTTGGTGAAAGTAGGTAAGAATGCTGAAGAAGTGGCAGCGATTGCGCCATTCAAAGTGTTTGAAGGTAACCGTCCAACAAACTCTATTCTAGTGAAGCAAATCACGCCTCGTACGCTAGGTAACTTGATCGCAATGTACGAACACAAAATTTTCGTACAAGGTGTTATCTGGAATATCTTCAGCTTTGACCAGTGGGGCGTGGAGCTAGGTAAACAACTGGCTAACCAAATCCTACCTGAGCTTGCAGACGAGTCTCAAATCAGCTCGCATGACAGCTCAACAAACGGTCTAATCAACGCATTTAAAGCGTTCAAAGCTTAATGTTTGAATAGATAAAGAAAAGGTCAGCAAATGCTGACCTTTTTATTGCCTGAGGCAAAAACAAAATAGGTTGGCCAGTGCCAACCTATTTTTTCTCTTTTATTCGAAGCAAATTTCGATAAAGGCATTTCCCCATTGGGAAGAGAAAGGCATGATAATAATTGAGCCTTCACACTTGTGGCGAATCGTATGACCTCGGCCCGAAACCACAACCGGTGTTGCCATATCAAAGTCAAAACCACTTTCCGCCAGAATGCGTTTCGCACCACCAGTAACC
Source organism: Vibrio sp. 1457 (assembly GCF_033340195.1). NCBI lineage: Bacteria > Pseudomonadati > Pseudomonadota > Gammaproteobacteria > Vibrionales > Vibrionaceae > Vibrio > Vibrio sp. 1457. The sequence goes on along the minus strand of NZ_JAWOWA010000029.1, from coordinate 8,575 downwards.
ATGTTGGTGATCTCACCCACCATATCGGTCACTTCTTCATTGAGCCCATTTGGACGTTCACCAAGCATGTTCTGCATGATTTCTAGGGCGAGTGCTTCATCAAAGGTGATCGACATTGAACCACGAGTTTGTGGGCCTACCATACCAATCAGACCAGAAACGTCACCTCGTGCGATCTCATCTTTTTTGATTCGCGGTTTTTGTGGCTTCAGCTCAAGAGAAGCCATAGTTTTTAGCACGTTCATTAAAGAAGCTAAAAACGGGTTTACAAATTCAGCGCGCATAACGTTCTTCTATACTTTTTCTTTCGTCTCGGAGGAACAGGCCTGGCATTCACCATGAGTTTCAATAACTTGGTTGGTCAGTTTGAATCCATGCTTCTCGGCGTTTTCGGCTAACAAGGATATCAGCGTCTCATCTTCGAGTTCAACGACATCACCACATTTATCGCAAATTAGTAATTGGAAAAAGTGCTGCTGAGTATTGAAAGAACAACAAGTAATAAAGCTATTTGTCGATTCCACTCGGTGGATGAAGCCTTGCTCTAGGAGAAAATCTAATGCTCGATAAACAGTGGGCGGCTTAGCCTGAGGCTCACTCTCTTTTAGTTGCTCCAATAGCTCATACGCACTTGAGGCGCGGCGATTAGAACAAATGAGTTCAAATACGCGTCGGCGTTGCGGAGTCAGTCGTACTCCACGCTCTGCGCAGATACTTTCAATTTGTTCAATGATTGTTGGGTTCAAACCTTTCACCATAACTATCGGACGTGCTCTATGATAAATCATTTCTATACGAAGTTCGTTTAGAAATGCTTCATTTTACCCACTATCAGAACGAAAATCATGAATTAAAGCAAGTCGGTGGTGGTGTGAAGGCGGAATAATCATCACAGAATGAATCAACGAATGACAGATTCGTATTACTTCTGCGTATTCCTAAGCATTTGGCTAGCCAGCCAACCAAATCATTCTCGCTGAAACTAGCACCCAGAGGTGCTTGGGTATACAATACCCGACTTATTTTTTGAGCGTACTGCTGCGCTCGACCTTGGCAACATAAAAACGGGTGTTTATATCATGACTCATTCTTGCAGGCTCTCCGTAGCACCAATGTTAGATTGGACTGATCGTCATTGTCGCTACTTCCATCGCTTAATGACCAAAGAAACCCTGCTGTACACTGAAATGGTGACGACAGGTGCGATCATTCATGGAAAAGGAGATTTCCTGGCTTATAACGAAGAAGAGCATCCGTTAGCCCTTCAACTTGGTGGTTCAAACCCAGCAGATTTGGCTACGTGTGCCAAGCTAGCGCAAGAGCGTGGCTACGATGAGATTAACCTAAATGTGGGGTGTCCATCTGACCGCGTACAAAACGGTCGATTTGGTGCTTGCCTAATGGCTGAACCGCAGTTAGTTGCGGATTGTGTCGCAGCAATGAAAGACGTGGTCGATACCCCTGTAACAGTCAAGACTCGCATTGGTATTGATGATCAAGATTCTTACGAGTTCCTAACGGATTTCGTTTCTATTGTTTCAGAAAAGGGTGGCTGTGAGCAGTTCACTATCCACGCACGTAAAGCATGGTTAAGTGGTCTAAGCCCAAAAGAAAACCGCGAGATCCCACCATTGGATTACCCACGCGCTTACCAATTGAAGCAAGACTTCTCACACCTAACGATTGCGATTAACGGTGGCGTGAAATCATTAGAAGAAGCAAAAGCACATCTTCAGCATCTTGACGGTGTGATGATTGGTCGTGAAGCATACCAAAGCCCATATTTACTGGCATCGGTAGACCAAGAGTTGTTTGGCTCTAATGCTCCAGTGAAGAAACGCAGCGAAATTGTTGAAGAGATGTACCCATACATTGAAGCGCAATTAGCGAAAGGTGCGTACCTTGGTCACATTACCCGTCACATGTTAGGTTTGTTCCAAAGCATGCCCGGTGCTCGTCAATGGCGTCGTCATATCAGTGAAAATGCGCACAAACCAGGTTCTGGTCTAGAAGTATTGCAAGACGCGCTAGCTAAGATTCCAAAAGAATTGAATGTGTAAAATTCGCCAGTGAATGGCTAAAATTACCAACTAAAGAATGATAAAGCCAGAGTGCAGAAATGCCTCTGGTTTTGTTTTTTTATTAAAAATCATAATCTTAAATTCTTCTCTATAAGTTGGTATGGAAACTGCTCTGTTTATTGAAAACAAATGGAGAAGTGATTATGTTGGAGCTAATCTTTATTTTAGTCTTTGCGGCGACCTTGTTGGTTACGGGTATCACAATGATGACCGTATTCGCAGCAACTGGTATTGCGTTAGTTGTGATGTTTTTACTGGGAATGGTTGGAGCGGTACTCAAACTATTACCATGGTTAATCGTGATTGCATTGGGTATTTGGTTCTTCAAGAATTACGTCGCTCAGCCCCGCTATAAATAATGAGTAACATCATTTAGTTGATGGAGAGGCGTGAGAATATGGTATATTTCCTCCCACGTCCTCTACGTGAATATCAGCTATCTCGGAGTAAATACTACATGACAAATAAAGCGAACATCGCTTTAACGGCATTATCGTTGGCAGTATCTTTTCCTGTTTTTGCAGAGTACTCTGTATCGACAAAAGTCGGCGCAGAGGTATGGGCTGCCGACACTAAAGTTAATGAAGTGAGACGAGATAGCAGTACCGCGGGCACTTTTTACGCGGCGATTGAACATGATGTTAAATACGTCCCTAATGCGCGCCTTCGTTACTCAAGTGTTGATGCGGATTACATGGGGTTCGATAAGCTCGATTTAACCTTGTATTACCACGTTCTAGAGCATGATTTATTGCACTTTGATGCGGGTCTCACGTTCAGTAATTTAAGTGACACTAAATACATTGATGCTGGCTCAAGCAGGCGTGTAGAAGAATTTGATGAGCTGATTTGGGCTTGGTATGGTTACGCAGAAATTCAAGTTCCGGATACAAACTTTGATGTGATTGGTGAGATAAACTTTGGTGACAACAAAGGTATCAAAAGCACCGATTTCATGGCAGGTGTTCAATACAATGTACCGCTCGAAAAAGCTCGACTGGCTTTTCGTGGAGGTTACCGTGTGATTGATTTAGAGTCCGATAAATTCATGTCGGATCTAGGGAAAGAGTTTATTTTTGCTAACGGCTTCTTTGTGAGTGCGGAATACGCGTTCTAAATTCAGCCATGTTAGATATTCGATTTACTTAAAACGTCGCTTTATAAGCGGCGTTTTTTTATATCACTTCATTATATCTAATCGAAATTTCTCCCTATTTGGCTGACTTAGACCATGCTTACCTAGGAGCAATGTGAAAGTTAAAGCAGGGATAGCGATGACAATAAATGAACTAAGACATCTATTCCGTGAAAATCAGCTTATCGAAGCGATTATTGAGCCTGCAATCCAAGAGGGTGGTTGGGTTGTAGAGTTCAGACATGCGCGCGGTGGTTTTGTTTTTCTAACGGACAGTCACGGCGAAGAATGTCTTTATGAAGATTTGGATACTGCGTCAAAATCGGCAATGGCAGTAGGCTTTCAACAAGTCCGCATTGAAGATCGATGAGCAAAAAGTAAGCCGTTCTTACTTCCAAAAAGTTATAAAACATTCACTTCTATTCTTTCTTGTTATTAAGGAGAGTGGGTACTCTATCGTCACGCAATGAATAGGGATGTCGTGATAATGTCTTTTCAAAAGAATGAGTATTCTCACAAGAATGTGTCTGAAGATAATAATGGGCAAGGAGGAAATCCTCCAATCGCAAGCCCTCTGAATGACCAACAAATTAGCTCACTCCAACAAACTGTCTCTGAGTTGTCTTCACAGCAACTTGCTTGGGTCAGTGGGTATTTTTGGGGATTAGCTCAAAATCAACCAAACACAGCGGTAACGCCAATTGCACAAGCGACGGCAGCCGTATCAGCGAAGCCAGCAGGTAAGTTGAGTATTATTTTTGCTTCCCAAACGGGCAATGCTAAAGGTGTTGCTGAAGCTCTGGAACAGGAAGCAAAAGCAGAAGGAATTGCAGTCGAACTTTTTGATGCAAGCGATTACAAAGGTAAAAACTTAGCCAAAGAAACGCATGTCATTATTGTGGCATCGACTAACGGCGAAGGCGAAGCGCCTGATAATGCCATTGAGCTACATGAGTTTTTGCAATCGAAGAAGGCCCCTAAGCTGCCAAACCTGCAATATGGTGTTATTGCATTGGGAGATTCTAGCTACGAATTCTTCTGTCAGACCGGTAAAGACTTCGACACTTACCTATCAAAGCTAGGCGCGACTCCATTTATCGAGCGTCTTGATTGCGATGTGGATTATGAGGCTCCTGCAACTGAATGGCGTAAGAGTGCGTTAGACAAGGTAAAAGATACACTGTCTTCTGGCTCTGAAGCGGATGTGGTTCAACTTCCTGTGGGTCAAGCTGCGACTGCGCACTCTCCTTACAATAAACAAAATCCGTACACTGCGACGTTACTGACCAGTCAAAAAATCACGGGCCGTGACTCTGGAAAAGACGTTCGTCATATAGAAATCGACTTAGAAGGCTCGGGTTTAACGTATCAGCCAGGTGATGCACTAGGTGTGTGGTTTGAAAATAGCTCGGAACTTGCAAACGCCATTCTTGGTAAGGTCGGTTTGTCTGGGGTTGAGACTGTTGACGTTGATGGTGAAAGCTTGTCAATCCACAGTGCTCTTGTGAGTAAATATGAAATCACAACATCTAACCCACAGCTCATCACAAAGTTTGCCGAGTTATCCGGTAGCAAGAAGCTACAAAAGTTAGTTGAAGATAAAGATAAGCTTCGCGATTACTCTGCAAATACTCAAATCGTTGATGTACTGGCAGAAAAGAAAACCAAGTTAACCGCAGATGAATTGATTGGTTTGCTTCGTCGTCTTACTCCACGCCTTTACTCTATTGCATCAAGCCAAGAAGAGGTTGATGAAGAAGTACACCTAACGGTTGCTTTGGTTGAGTACGAACAAAACGACGAAAAACGGTATGGTGGTGCGTCTAGTTTCTTAGCTCAGCGTCTCGAAGAGGGAGATGAAGTTAAAGTATTTGTTGAGCATAACAACAACTTTAAACTGCCGGAAGATGATAGTACTCCAATTATCATGGTTGGTCCTGGCACAGGGATCGCACCATTCCGTAGCTTTATTCAGGAACGTGAAAACCGCGATGCTGAAGGCAAAAACTGGTTGTTCTTTGGTGATCGCACGTTCACTCAAGACTTCTTGTACCAAGTGGAATGGCAAAAGTATCTCAAGTCAGGAGTACTAAGCCGATTGGATGTTGCCTTTAGTCGTGACCAAGTAGAAAAGGTTTACGTACAACATCGCATCTTAGAAAACGCAGCTCAAGTGTGGCAGTGGATCCAAGAAGGCGCTTATATCTATGTCTGCGGTGATGCAACGCGTATGGCAAAAGATGTGCACGACGCATTGGTTATCGTTGCTGAACAAGAAGGCAAGATGCCGCGTGACGATGCAGAACAATTTATTAATGACCTACGTAAAGCGAAACGTTATCAGAGGGATGTGTACTAATGACTTTTTCTACGGACAATAATAAGCAGGTTGTATTAGGTGAAGAGTTAGGGCCGCTATCTGATAACGAGCGCCTGAAGCGAGAAAGCAACTTATTACGTGGCACCATTGAGCAAGATTTACAGGACCGTATTACTGGTGGCTTTACTGCCGACAACTTCCAGTTAATTCGTTTCCACGGTATGTATCAACAAGACGATCGTGATATCCGTAATGAACGCACAAAGCAAAAACTGGAACCATTACATAATGTGATGCTTCGTGCTCGTATGCCTGGAGGCATCATCACGCCAACGCAATGGTTAGCGATCGACAAGTTCGCAACGGAGCACTCTTTATATGGAAGTATTCGTCTGACGACTCGCCAAACGTTCCAGTTTCATGGGGTATTAAAACCGAATATTAAGTTGATGCATCAAACGCTCAACAGTATTGGCATTGATTCGATTGCAACCGCGGGTGATGTAAACCGTAACGTGTTGTGTACCACTAACCCAGTGGAGTCAGAGTTACACCAAGAAGCTTACGAATGGGCGAAGAGAATCAGTGAACACCTGCTTCCGAAAACACGCGCTTATGCAGAGATTTGGCTAGACGGTGAAAAAGTAGAAAGCACAGAAGAAGACGAACCGATTCTAGGCAAGAACTACTTACCACGTAAGTTTAAAACCACAGTGGTTATCCCACCGCAAAATGACGTAGATGTACACGCTAACGATCTCAACTTCGTAGCGATTGCAGATAACGGCAAGCTGGTTGGTTTTAACGTCCTGGTCGGCGGCGGCTTAGCGATGACGCATGGCGATACATCAACTTATCCGCGCCGCGCTGACGACTTTGGCTTTATTCCGCTAGACAAGACACTTGATGTTGCCGCAGCTGTAGTAACAACTCAGCGCGACTGGGGTAACCGTTCAAACCGTAAGAACGCAAAAACCAAATACACATTGGATCGTGTAGGTAGCGATGTCTTTAAAGCGGAAGTCGAGAAACGTGCTGGTGTTAAGTTTGAGCAAAGCCGTCCATATGAATTCACAGAACGTGGTGACCGTATTGGCTGGGTAGAAGGAATTGATGGTAAATATCATTTAGCGCTTTTCATCGAAAACGGTCGCTTATTAGACTTTCCAGGTAAACCACTTAAGACGGGTGTTGCTGAAATTGCCAAAATCCACAAAGGCGATTTCCGCATGACAGCGAACCAAAACCTAATTGTTGCGGGTGTACCTAAAAACGAAAAAGCGAAAATTGAAAAGATCGCTCGTGAACATGGCTTAATGGACGACGGCGTAAGTGAACAGCGTAAGAACTCAATGGCGTGTGTTGCTTTTCCAACTTGTCCGCTAGCGATGGCAGAAGCTGAACGTTTCCTTCCTCAGTTTGTTACTGATGTGGAGGGGATTCTGGAGAAGCACAACCTACCAGAAAATGACAACATCATTTTGCGTGTAACTGGGTGTCCAAATGGTTGTGGTCGCGCAATGTTGGCTGAAATTGGTCTAGTTGGCAAAGCGCCGGGTCGTTACAACTTGCACCTAGGTGGTAACCGTGCTGGTACTCGAGTACCAAAAATGTATAAAGAGAACATCACGGATAAGCAAATCTTAGAAGAGATTGATCTGCTGGTGGCTCGATGGTCGAAAGAGCGTGAAGAAGGCGAAGCCTTTGGCGATTTCACTATTCGTGCTGGCATTATCCAAGAAGTGCTCGTATCAAAGAGGGACTTTCATGCTTGATTCTGTAGCATCCAAGCTGGAGCTCACAGAGTTACTGACATTAACAAAGACGGAGCAAATCCTCCGTCTTGCTCAAATTAATGTCGAGCTCGAAAAGCTTTCAGCACAAGAGAGAGTAGCGTGGGCTTTAGATAATCTAGAAGGCGAGTTCGCGGTTTCTTCTAGTTTTGGTATTCAAGCCGCGGTTATGCTTCATTTAGTTACTCGCGCCAAAACGGACATCCCCGTCATTCTAACCGATACTGGTTACCTGTTTGCTGAGACGTACCGATTTATCGATGAGCTGACAGATGCTCTCAACCTAAATTTAAAAGTTTATCGAGCCAAAGAAAGTGCGAATTGGCAAGAGGCTCGATATGGAAAATTATGGGAGCAGGGTGTAGAGGGAATTGAAAAATACAACAAGCTCAATAAAGTTGAGCCGATGCGTCGAGCGTTAAAAGAGCTTAATGTTGGAACGTGGTTCTCTGGATTGCGTCGAGAGCAAAGTAAATCTCGTGCAGGTTTACCGATTCTATCCATTCAGAACGGTGTGTTTAAATTTCTACCAGTAATTGATTGGACTAATAAAGACGTTCATTACTACTTAGAACAACACGGCCTTAAATACCACCCATTGTGGGATGAAGGTTACCTTTCAGTTGGTGATACACATACCACTCGTAAATGGGAGCCGGGAATGTCAGAGGAAGAAACTCGATTCTTTGGCTTAAAGCGAGAATGTGGCCTACACGAAGATGATGGCTCTGAACAAGATGGGTCTGGCATATAGCCATAATACTCTTTAAATAGAGTTTAGGTTAAGTTTAATAAAGATAGCTGCAATAAAGCAGCTTTCTTTATTTATGGTACTTGAAAAATACGTCTCAAAGCACAACTCTGTGGATAAGTTGTGTGAGAGTTTGGGGTAAAGTTGAATAAATAAAGGTTTGATCGAAAACTCATCGTTTAACCATTATTTTTGCAATTTTTGAAAAATAACACTTGCCAATGTGAGCGCGATCTCTATAATGCCTCCTCGTCGACAGGGCAAGGGCTCAGAAGGGTTTAAGCGAAGTTGATAAGGCTGAAAAGAAAAACGAAATAATTTGAAGAAAGTGTTTGACACGATAAATTATCTCGCTAGAATGGCCGCCTCTTCCGAAGTGATGTCAATCACAAAGAAGAGTTGCTCTTTAACAATATAGACCTATCAATCTGTGTGGGCACTCGTTGATGATAATCCAATTCGATACTTCGGTATCAAATTAGGTTTCAATGAAAC
>NZ_JAWOWA010000028.1:0-54143 GCF_033340195.1 Vibrio sp. 1457 | reverse complement strand
TCAATGAATACTGAACATTACATAAAGTAATGTTTGAATTGACTGTGCTGAATCCGAAGATTCAATGGTCACTTCGTTTCATTGAAACCTAATTTGATACCGAAGTATCGAATTGGATTATCATCAACGAGTGCCCACACAGATTGATAGGTTCTTATTTTTAAAGAGCTTTTCTAACATTTTCAGCAACTTAGTTGCTCGTCGTTAGGGGTGCGTATCTTACTTCACACCATGAGAGAGTCAAGCATTTTTTCAAATTTATTTTCTCTCTTCCCGACTCGCTGTGTGACTTTCGTCTCACTCCGTGTCGGTGGATGCGCAGTATAGGGAGTTGAGAAATTAGTACAAGTGTTTTTTGCAAATAAAAAACCAACCGGTCACAAATTAGCCAAAAGTGCGATATTTGCATATTTCTTCGTCACATTTGAGACATATCACAGCAATTGGTTGGAAAAACACCAACCATATACGTAAGATTCATGTGTCTATTCTGTTAATGGACAATCGATCTCTTTATCACTATGTGTAGTAATTAAAATGACGTCTAAAAAAAATCTGATTTTATGTGTTGGGCTGGCCATCGTTGGGGGAATCATTTTCTCTCAATTCATCATCCCACCAGCCTTGAGCTTCCTCATTGGTGTTATCGCTACTGCTTTTCTTTTTTCATTTTCTAGCAAAACACCTGTTCTTCAATCTTCGGAGCCTGATCCTTCAACTAAAACGCTGTATGTCGGCAACCTTCCTTATAAGGCCAATGAGAGTCATGTTCGCGATTTGTTTGCTGAATATGGACAGGTCTATGCGGTACGCTTAATGAAAGATAAGCGTACTGGAAAAAGAAGAGGGTTTGGTTTTGTAGTGATGGCTGCGGCAGATGCCAAGCCAGCTATCGCTAAACTTAATGAAAAGGAATATATGGAGAGAACGCTAAAAGTGAGAATTGCGAACGATCCTAAACATCCGGATGGTGGTAAACCTGAACAGGATTAAAACCTAGCTTCTTTAAACAAATGTTCAGTGCATCTTCCTGCCAAGGAGTTGCACTGGCATAAATCGACTTACTTCCCTCTTCTGTATCCTCAATTTCATCACTTAATAGCAATGCTTTTACTCGACGTGCAATCGCTGCGCCTGAATCAATTAAAGTAACGTCCCCACCCAAAGCTTGATGAATCTCCTCTTTGATTAAAGGGAAGTGAGTACAACCGAGCACCGCAACATCGACTTTATCGCGAAGGGGAAGCAGGATATTTGTCAGTTCGTCGAGAGAAACGCTGTTGCCTCGCAACTTCTCTTCGGCCATATCTACCAAGCGAGTTGATCCCACCAGCTCAACTGGTTTGCCTTGCGCAAAGTCCCGTATTAACTCGTGAGTATATTGGCGTGTTACTGTCGCCGGAGTGGCGATCAGCCCTACCCCTTTTGATGCTAAAAGCGATGCGGGTTTAATCGCAGGGACAACACCAACAACGGGAATCGATAAATTTTCGCGTAAGGAAGGAAGCACTATGGTGCTCGCCGTGTTGCAAGCAATGACGACAATGTCGGCTTGGTGTTCTTCGACTAAAGAAGAGACCAGTTGGTTAACTCGTGAAACGAGTACAGCCTGATCGAGTTCACCATAAGGGTAAGCCTGATTATCGAATAAGTATAAGTAGTCTAGCTGGGGCAATAGGCGATGTATCTCTTGGAATACAGAAAGACCACCAACACCAGAGTCAAAAACTAGGACTTTTTTCTTACTTGCTACTCGCACGAGTCTTACCTAAAGAACAGAAACGTTGCGATCATACTGCGTAGATTTGTTTTGGCAATGCTTTAGCATGGTATCTTTGATGGCTGAATCTATCTCCAGATTCTACATTTCGCTTCGTCAACTCGATATGTCCTTGAAAAGATGGCGAAGACGTGACCAATGTGTGAAATTCACCATTTTCCCCACAGGGATCAATTTGACTTGGTAATGACTCTATTAGGGCTTTGTCATACCAGCGACCACACCATTCTGGAGGGAGAACTCTTCCGTCGATGGTGATTAACATAGTTTGAATACCACGCTCTATGATTTCCATCGCTAGTTTTTCGCTGCTCTCCCCTAATAGAGGAAAGACGCATTCCCAGCCAACAGGTTCAATATAGCTGCGTCGGTAATCGGCAATGCCATTACAAAACATATCACCAAATGCGACAGCTTCTATGTTCAGACCACTACTTTGTAATGCATTAACGATGGTCGATTGATAAATGTCGTTACTTGGAAAGATTTCAGGTAGCTCGATAGTAATGAGCGGAAGCGCAAGTAAGTCTGCTTGCATTTGTACGACTTCAAGCGGAGTTGCTTGGAAAGGGACTTCTTTCCCTACGTAAGTCGTGTACAAACCGACAACTTGATAATTTGGATTCTCGTTAAGGCGCTCAAGCGTTAATGTCGAATCTTTACCACTGGACCAGCTGATCACAACTCGCTTGGGTTTCTTCATTCGATTTTCCACCACAAAATATTAAAAACCGCCCGAAGGCGGTTTGTGCTCATTCACGATTAGAATTCGTAGCCAACGTTGAGATAGTACGCTCGCTCTGCAGCAGGGTAACCTTTTGCCATCTCATACTCTTCATCAAGTAGATTATCGATACGAGCACTAATAGAGGTCGACTCATTCGGATAGTAAGTCACCGCCGTATCAACCAACGAGTAAGAAGAAAGCGTAATATCTTGTGAAGGCCAAGTGCTGTAATCCACATCTGGACGCTTACCGACGTACTGATAGCTAACCGACCAATCCACTTTATCGAAGCTCACTAAAGCATTCCACTTATACATTTCTTTAGCGCGGCGCTGCAACTGATGCCCTTTATCGTCTTCAGCATCTTTGTAATCTGCACTCAACTGGTGCTGCACAATCCCTGTATCAAACTCAGCAACAAGCTCCACACCTTGGATATGTGTTTCACCATCGACATTCAAATATTTGTATGTGGTTGGATGGTAATCGATAAGATTCGTGATTATATAGTCATAACCCGTTACGGACCAAAAAACGCCTTGGACATCACCGCTGAATGCTAGCTCCCAAGCATCTGACTCTTCCGGCTTCAGATCTTTCTCACCGTATGTTGGGTCATACTGTTGATATAGGTTTGGAGCCTTAAATGCAGTACCAAAAGAGGCTTTAACCCCAAACTCTGGTACAAACTGGTAACCAGCCGCTAAACTGTAAGTGAACTCACTACCGTATTCTTCGTTATCATCAAGGCGAACACTGCCCTCGAGCATTGCTTTATCAATACTAGTGGTTGCCATACCAAACAGAGCACCATTGGTCCGATCAAACGTTTTATTCGCACTCTTGTCTTTATAAGACTCGTTGCGCCAATCAATACCACCAGCAAACGTCGTATTGTTGTTTAGCAAGTAACTGTTGGTCCACTGGACATTTTGCTGCTCAAGTTCATCTTCAGTACCTGAGTGTTTGCCTTTTGCTTGCTCATAGTTCCAAGACTTCTGTTTCTGTGCCGTTACTTGTAGTTCTGACATCACATTATCAGACTGATACTTACCGCCCAGAGTGACAGAAAGATCATCTTTTTCTGCTTCGTAGTAACCGCGACTGCCGTAGCTGCTGTCATATTGATAAACATTTTCGTAAGCACGTAGGTTACCAAATGCAGACCACTGGTCATTGAAGTTATGCACGTAACCTAGCAGACCATTCTTTGTATCAAAGCCATGGCGATCACCGTCATTAACTCCCGGTACAGGACGAACGTTATAACCATCATCACTTTCACTACCAAGCGCGATATTTAGCTGGCCGCTCTCTGTGACTTTAATACCAGATGCCACACTCAATTCTTGATAATCTAAACTACCTAAACCCGCACTTAACTTCGTTCCTTCTTCGTCAGCACGCGCAATGGTGATGATATTGATCACGCCACCAATCGCTTCTGAGCCATAAAGTGACGCACGCGCACCACGCACGTACTCAATACGTTGAACGTAAGTAAGTGGGATTTGGTTAAAGTCCACAGCGCCCTTCGCTGCTCGCGCAAAACGTACGCCATCAACCAGTACTAAAACTTGGTCGGAACTGGTTCCACGAACAAATAAAGACGCTAACTGACCACGACCACCATTTTGTGAAACTTGAATCCCCGTAAGGCGACGCAATACATCTGGTAGGGTTTTCGCTTGAATGCGATCGATGTCTTGTCGTGTAACTACTTCGACATCTGCCAACGTACGGCTTTCGGCTTGCTCAAAACGGTTTGCAGTAACAACGATGGTTTCGTCAGTGGAGGTTTCTTGGGCCTGTAGATAAGAGACAGGTGAAAGCAGCGATGCCAAAGTGATCGCCAGTGCGGATTTTCTCATTGTATTGTCCTAAATCGCGTAATTCCTTCCGAGCCCTGTCATCATGACAGTCCAGTGCTGTGGCTCAGTTGTTGGCAGGTATTCGGACTCAAGAGCACGGGTGTACCGCCTACTTGCTCGACTTCCCACATAAACTAATGCAGTGTCTGATGAGCGTTCGTTCTCTTTTACCGCTGCGCGTCAGTTCTGGATTCACACCAGATTCCCATTTCAGCCATCTAGATTGCTAGATAGCACCAACTTGAGGCAAATATTATTCAGCTATTGATTATTTGTCCAGCCAATATTGCCCTTAGAAGTTGTAACGTTTTGATTGATTTTGCTTTCTACTCTGCCTGTACGCACTATCTTTAAATCAATTCCAGTACAAAACTGGACATCCTATTGAGATTGAATAAAATCTGCGCTCTTAAATTGAATGCACCATAAAAGGTAAGATCATGGCTACTCTTGATGTAAACCCACAACGCTACCAAGAACAACTGGCTGAAAAAGTCGAACGTCTCACGGACATGTTCGCGCCATACAACATGCCAGAACTGGAAGTGTTTGAATCACCAGAGCAGCACTACCGCATGCGTGCTGAGTTCCGTGTTTGGCATGAAGGCGAAGATCTTTACTACATCATGTTCAACCAAGAAACTCGTGAGAAATACCGTGTTGACCAATTTCCTGCAGCAAGCCGTCTGATCAACGACCTGATGCCGCTATTGGTTGAAGCGATGAAAGACAACGACTCACTACGTCGTAAACTGTTCCAAGTGGATTTCCTATCGACGCTAAGTGGTGAGATTCTGGTTTCACTCCTTTACCATCGCCAACTTGATGAAGAGTGGATTGAAAACGCGAAAGCCCTTAAACAGCGTTTAAATGATGAAGGCTTTAACCTAAACATCATTGGTCGCGCTCGTAAGATGAAGATTGTCCTAGACCGCGACTACGTGATCGAGAAGCTCGATGTAAATGGTCAAAGCTACATCTACCAACAAGTGGAGAACAGCTTCACTCAGCCGAACGGCAAAGTCGCAGAGAAGATGCTGGAATGGGCGGTCGACTGTACCCAAGAAAGCACTGGCGACCTACTAGAGCTTTACTGTGGTAACGGTAACTTCTCGCTGGCGTTGGCACAGAATTTCGACCGCGTACTGGCAACTGAGCTAGCGAAGCCATCTGTGGTATCTGCACAGTACAACATCGCCGCCAATAAGATTGATAACGTACAAATCTTACGTCTATCAGCAGAGGAATTTACTCAAGCGATCGAAGGTAAGCGTGAATTCCGTCGTCTACAAGATGCAGGTGTGGATCTGGAGAGCTACAACTGCAACACGATTTTTGTCGATCCACCACGTGCTGGGATGGATGTCGATACTTGTAAGATGGTGCAAGGTTACGAGCGCATCATGTACATCTCTTGTAACCCTGAGACTCTAAAAGAGAACTTGGACATTCTATGCGAAACACACAACGTGACGCGTTTTGCTCTGTTTGACCAATTCCCTTATACCCACCACATGGAAGCGGGAGTGCTATTGGAACGCAAAGTGTAACCCACGGCGTCAAATACAAAAAGCGAGCTCAATGGCTCGCTTTTTAATTTGATTCGTTTTGCTTATTCCGCAGAAGTCTTCTTGCTGACAAAACCTAGCTTCTTACCAATCCATGCGAGTAAGATCATTGAAACCATGATCGCGAAGAAGTTTGAGCCTGCTTCTGGGTATTGCGCTTTAATAAACGCAGAGTGACCAAACGCACCTACGAAGAAACACGCCAAGCCAACTAATGGGATATCTTCTGATACCGGATTATTTAGGTACTCTTGGTAAAGAGCTTGTACAGCCAGTACGAGTGCAATCAATGGGAAGATTGAAAAAGACACTTCACTCATGGTCAACCATGACAACAAAGCATCACCACACATACCTGCAACCAGTGCCAAAATCAGCGTTTTCTTTTCAGATTTATTTCCATTCGACATTATTCTATCCCGCCTTTTAATCGGTTACGTTCACGTTCTTTGCGATACCAATAGGCCCCTTTGGCTATCATTCGCAATTGCATGATCAATCGCTCGGCGAGTTCATCGCGCTCACGTCGATCTAAATCTAAAGCTTCAGCTCCCGAACTGAAAACCAAAGTCACAGACGCTTCTGCTTGAGTATACGCCTCTTCTCTGGTCACGCCGGTGCTCATTAAATACTCGGTTAATTCTGCCGCAAAATGCTGGATTTCTCGAGCAACAGCGGTACGAAATTCAGCAGAAGTGCCGGAGCGCTCACGCAACAACAAACGAAAAACGTTCGGACTACTTTCAATGAATTCCATAAAGGTTTCGACCGAGGTACGAATTACGCTACCTTCTTTCACAATACGTTGACGCGCCTGACGCATCAGTTGACGTAGTAGCAAACCGCCTTCATCAACCATGGTTAAGCCTAGCTCATCCATATCTTTGAAGTGACGGTAAAAAGAAGTCGGTGCAATCCCTGCCTCTCGGGCGACTTCTCGCAAGCTAAGGCTGGAAAAGCTGCGATCCGCACTTAATTGACTAAATGCCGCATCGATCAATGATCGACGTGTCTTCTCTTTTTGCTGTGCGCGGATTCCCATCGATTTCATTCTTAACTTGCTCTTTTTCTGTAGGGTACAAGAGCCTCAATATAACGCAATTTGCTCCTACGGAGAAAGATATGTTGCTTCGCTCGCTCTGAGCGCCGAGAACGTTACTATTGGCATGCATCTAATTGCAATGTTCTCGATGCAATTTATAGACATACAACATACCAAATCACCCTTTTGGTCGATTCTGCGTGATCACTTCCACTCTCTAACAGGCATGACGTGTACCAATAGAGTAAATGAGTTAAAATCGCGCTAAAGCAATGTTAAGCAAATATAACAAGGAAGGCATCATGGCGCATGTTAATCACTATGACGTGATCGTAATCGGTAGTGGCCCTGGCGGAGAAGGGGCTGCAATGGGATTAACCAAAGCGGGACTGAATGTTGCCATTGTCGAGAAAGAAAGCAGTGTCGGCGGCGGTTGTACTCACTGGGGTACCATTCCATCAAAAGCACTGCGTCATGCCGTTAGCCGCATCATCGAATTTAATAGCAACCCGCTATTTTGTCGAAACAACACCAGCGTTCATGCAACATTTTCTGACATTTTAGGTCATGCTAAATCGGTCATTGATAAGCAAACTCGACTTCGTCAGGGCTTTTATGACCGTAACTCATGCACACTTTTGTTCGGAACCGCGCGATTTATCGATAACTACTCAATTGCAGTGATGCAAAGCGACGGTACAGAAGAAATCTATTCTGCAGATAAGTTTGTCATCGCGACGGGTTCTCGTCCGTATCAGCCTAACGACGTAGATTTCTTGCATGAGCGCATCTACGACAGTGATTCCATTTTGAGCCTGAAACACGACCCTCGCCATATCATCATTTACGGTGCGGGCGTTATCGGTTGTGAATACGCTTCTATCTTCCGCGGCCTTGGAGTGAAAACCGACCTTATCAATACCCGCGACCGCTTGTTGGAGTTTTTGGATAACGAAGTGTCAGATGCGCTGTCTTACCACTTCTGGAACAGCGGTGTAGTAATTCGTAATGATGAGACCTATGAAAAAATCGAAGGCACAGAAGATGGCGTGATTATTCACCTACAATCTGGCAAGAAGATGAAGGCAGACTGCTTGTTGTATGCGAATGGTCGAACAGGTAACACCGATAAGTTGAATTTGGGTGCAGTGGGTCTGGAAGCGGACTCTCGCGGACAACTAAAAGTAAACCGTAACTACCAAACCGATATCGAACACATTTACGCTGTAGGCGATGTCATCGGTTACCCTAGCCTTGCAAGCGCCGCTTATGACCAAGGGCGATTTGTCGCACAAGCCATTACGAAAGGTCAGGCAGAAAACTACCTGATTGATGATATTCCAACGGGTATCTACACCATCCCAGAGATTAGCTCTGTGGGTAAAACCGAGCAAGAGCTAACAGCTGCGAAAGTACCGTATGAAGTAGGACGCTCTTCGTTCAAGCATCTAGCTCGTGCACAGATCGCAGGGAAAGACATCGGCAGCTTGAAGATATTGTTCCATCGTGAAACCAAAGAAATTTTAGGGATTCACTGCTTTGGCGAACGTGCTGCGGAAATTATCCACATCGGTCAAGCCATTATGGAGCAAAAAGGCTCAGCGAATACCATCGAGTATTTCGTCAATACCACCTTCAACTATCCAACAATGGCCGAAGCGTATCGTGTCGCTGCGTTGAATGGTTTGAACCGCTTGTTCTAATCTATGCTTCTTGATAGCAGACAGAAAAACAGCAGGCTTGGACCTGCTGTTTTTATATCAACATTGTGTTAGGAAGGTATCCTTGTGCCATTGGTAGAGAAAGATAACCCCTAAACCAATACCCCGCATCAACATAAAGCTCGTCATTGCAAACCACAGCGCGTGATTTTCCCACTCGGCGAATAAGTAAAAGACAACGAAGAAACTGCTGGTCGCGACAAACATACTATTGCGCATGTCTTTGCCTTTGGTTGCACCGACAAAAATGCCATCCAATAGAAAGCACCACATCGACGCAAGTGGCATCACCACCAGCCAAGGTAGATATACCGCTGCTTGCTGTTGTACCGCCTCAATTGAAGTGATCATGGCGATCAACTGCGATCCCGCCAAACCAAAGAGCGCGGTCAGTCCTAAACAAATAACCAAACTCCAAAAGAAAGTGCCGACAAGCGATTCACTCAATTGTTGCCTATCTTTGGCACCAATCGCCTTCCCGACCATGGCCTCCATTGCGTAAGCAAAGCCATCCATGCCATACGAGATAATCATCAGGAAGCTCATCAGAACCGCATTTGCAGCGACAACCTCATCACCAAAGCTCGCGCCTTGGAACGTCATAAAGCTAAAAGCCGCTTGCAGACACAAAGAGCGTAAGAAAATATCGCGATTCAATTTCACGAATCGCCCTAAACCGTGTTGAGTGCTGGCTAGCAACTTTTGAGGTGATGGTAATTGCCTCTCTCGCCAGGTTTTCCAGACACACATGAGACCAAAACCCATGCCAGAGTAGTCAGCAATCACCGATGCCAGCGCAGCGCCTTCTACTTTCCACCCCAAATCAATCACAAACAACAAATCGAGGGCAATATTAGTCACGTTGGTGATGATCACCATCCACATTGGTGCTTTGGAATTTTGCGTTCCGAGCAGCCACCCCAACAACACAAAGTTCATTAGCGCAGCGGGGGCACTCCACACACGGATAGAGAAATATTGCATGCCGTAGTGTTTTACCTCTGCGCTGGCGTCACTCCAGCCAAAGATCAAATCAGCAATCGGGTTATGGGCAATAAGGAAGACTAACGCAAACAGCAGCGCCATAAGTGAGCCTTGCATAAACACCAAGGCAAGTTGCTTTCGGTCTTCACCGCCATAGGACTGCGCCGCCAACCCAGTAGTCGACATACGCAAAAAACCAAGCAGCCAAAACGTCACGCTGATCATGGTGCTGCCCAACGCAACACCACCCAAATACCAAGCGTGGTCTAGATGACCAATCACCGCAGCATCGACCAAACCGAGCAATGGAACAGTAATATTCGACAGCACCATAGGTATAGCTAAAGCTAAGACTTGGCGATGAACTTTTGGGTTAGATAAAGGAGAGAAGATTGAATTTGTCACAGGCACCTCATCAGTAAGATCGACGAGTGTACCTGAGCGCTTAACGACTAGCCAATTACCACTTGATGTGAACGAGGACTGGCGTGAGGCGATGCTTCAACATTGGAATCTTATTAAGCCAACGCTGCCAAGCTTTCCAACGAGAACAGAATCTATCGAATGGCGAGAAAGCTTTCACCCATTGTGCCCATGGTAACCATTGCAATATCGGTGCTGCAGGCGCTTCAAAGCCATGAGCATAACGATCAGAGCCAAGCTTTTGTCCCCACTTGGTTTCCGTTAAATCTCCTGCCAGCACCATACACAGTTCAGCAGAAACAAAATGTCGACCCAAGGTTTGAATAAATTTCGCGACTTGACGCTCTGTGCAATCGAGCAGTGCCATTTCACATAAAATGAGCACCGGTGCTTGCTCTGGAATGGCTAACGTCTCTAGCCACGACATTTCATCCACACTGCCACAGCGATGTTCATAGCGTTCATTTTTGTGGAACAAGCGCTGACGCCATACCAAATTTTCCGTCACATCCAGCTCTATCCAATGGCAGCGTCCATTATCCAAACGATAAAAGCGGGTATCCAGCCCCGCTCCGACATTGATTATCCAAGCATCGGGATACTGCTGTAAGAAGTGACTAACCTGCTGGTCACAAAGCTGAGTCAGCGTCACGTGCAGCAATTGCTTCTGCGCAATATCACCACTTAAACAATCCGGCGCCATCTTACAGCTCAAACACGCTTTAGCAGCTATCGGATCGTACACCAAGCCATTGTCGACCATGCTTTCACGGCTACGCAATAACAGTGGCTTCAATAGATGGTTAGGAACTTGATGTTTAGACTGAGACATGGGCATTTCCTGCGCCAGAGAGAAAACATAGACATTAATAAAGATGATAATGAATATCAATTACATTATCAAGCTTATAAATTGGCCAAAACAAACAAGGTCAAGATGATGAGCAAGCTTTTGGAGGAAGTAGAAAAAGAGAAAAGAAGAGAAAAGACAAAACAGCCCAGATCAACTGGGCTGCTTAAATACACTTACATCCAATCGGTATTACGAATAATACCAACGGCTAAGCCTTCAATCGTAAGGTGCTGAGACGTTAAGTCCACTTGGATTGGGGCAAACTCTTCATTCTCAGCATGCAGTAATATGGTTGAGCCTTTGCGCTCCAAACGCTTCACAGTCACATCATCATCAACACGCGCAACGACAACTTGACCGTCTCTCACGTCTTGGGTTTTATGCACCGCGAGCAAATCGCCATCCATAATCCCGATGTCTTTCATACTCTCGCCATTTACACGAAGTAAGAAATCCGCTTGCGGTTTGAACATCGCAGGATCGACTTGGTAGTGCGCCTCTACGTGCTCTTGAGCCAAGATTGGCTCACCCGCTGCGACTTGACCAATCAAAGGCAAACCCTGCTCATCATTGGCTGCGTCTTCAAGCAGGATACGAATCCCACGAGAAGCGCCTGGAATAATTTCAATTGCTTGCTTACGAGCAAGCGCTTTTAGGTGTTCCTCTGCGGCATTCGCAGAGCGGAAGCCAAGCTCACGCGCAATCTCTGCACGAGTTGGTGGCATTCCGGTGTCATCGATTTTACTTTTAATCAAATCGAAGACTTGTTGTTGGCGTGGCGTTAACGGCTTCATGTCTCACCTGTCTTTTTATACAGTTAACTGTGAGTATATCCAGTAAATGCTCAAATGAAAACCCAATTGGTTGTTTTTTAATTTATTTGTGGAGAGCTTTCAGCTTACCGATTAAGTTCATTCTTTATTCGTTTAAAACACCGACTTTTCAGTTAATCAAGTCAAAGCAATAACTTAGGGGTTCGACTAATTTACAGCCAATAAAATTAAAAGGTTTGACCAGTTTCTGGTATCCTTGCAGCGCTTAAATTTTATCGCCTAGGCTTATTTCTATTGCCGTACTCATCTCTTTTTATAGAGAAGACATGCAAAGCGGAAACTGAAATAAGGTTAGGCCTGTTTGAATACCTATTGAGGCTGTGAACTTTATGTCTTCTGGACAATCATTTTCACGTTCATTACTAAAACTACCTTTATCGGTACTGGTAAAGGGCACCACAATCCCGTCGAACCCGATTGAAGATCTGAACATCGACCTAACTAAACCGATTGTATATGCCCTGCCGTTCCGCTCGAACG
Organism: Vibrio sp. 1457; assembly: GCF_033340195.1. NCBI lineage: Bacteria > Pseudomonadati > Pseudomonadota > Gammaproteobacteria > Vibrionales > Vibrionaceae > Vibrio > Vibrio sp. 1457. The sequence goes on along the minus strand of NZ_JAWOWA010000028.1, from coordinate 41,861 downwards.
TGGATTTGCTGACACTGCAAAAACAAGCCATGAGCCTTGGTCTACCCGACCCGCTCAGCCCGCTGGAAATCAATGGCAAAACGCTGAACCGTTTCGTCTTTATCGCTGCGCGTCCAACTGTGATGAACAACGATAATGATGTCCCAACCGATTCTGTTTCTCTGTTCACTGACTTACTGGAACTGCACAAGCTGGATAGTGAGTTGGATGTTCAAATGATCCCTGCAACCGTGCTTTGGGGTCGTAAGCCAGGTAAAGAAGAGAACCAAAAGCCTTACCTTCAACCGATGAATGGTCCGCAAAAAGCCAAAGCAGTAATGGCGGCGGGACGCGACTGCTTAGTTCGCTTTAGTCCCGTGGTATCTCTGCGTTATATGGCAGACTCTCACGGTACCGACAGCGCAATTGCGCACAAACTGGCTCGCGTGGCGCGTATCCACTTCTCACGCCAGAAACTGGCTGCTTCAGGCCCAAACCTGCCACAACGCCAAGTGTTGTTTGCTCGTTTACTAAAATCTCCAGCTATTGAACTGGCGATTGCTGACGAAGCCAAGATCAAAAACATCTCGATTGATAAGGCACGTAAAGAAGCCCACGACATCATGGATGAAATCGCCGCCGACTTCTCCTACAGTCTAGTGAAAAACGGCGACCGCATCCTGAGTTGGTTATGGACAAAACTATACCAAGGTTTGCACATCAATAACGCCTCGACTGTGCGTCGTTTAGCGCAAGACGGCCACGAAATTGTGTACGTTCCTTGTCACCGTAGTCATATGGACTACCTGCTGTTGTCTTATGTTTTATACCATGAAGGCATGGTGCCTCCGCACATTGCGGCAGGCATTAACTTGAACTTCTTCCCGGCCGGTCCGCTTTTCCGTCGTGGTGGGGCGTTCTTTATTCGTCGTAGTTTTAAAGGCAACAAACTGTACTCAACCATTTTCCGTGAGTATCTAGCTGAGCTGTTTGCCAAAGGCTATTCAGTCGAGTACTTCAGTGAGGGTGGTCGTTCACGTACAGGTCGCTTACTGCAAGCGAAAACGGGTATGCTGGCTATGACCATCCAAGCAATGCTACGTGGTCTAAACCGCCCAGTAACACTAGTGCCGGTCTACATCGGTTACGAGCACGTAATGGAAGTAGGCACTTACGCGAAAGAGCTGCGTGGCAAACGCAAAGAGAAAGAAAACGCAGGGCTTGTACTGCGTACTCTGCGTAAACTGCGTAACTTTGGTTTGGGCTATGTGAACTTCGGTGAGCCAATTCAGCTCAACCAATACTTGAACGAGCATGCTCCTGAGTGGACGAAAGACATCGACAGCATGGGTGGTAACAAACCACAATGGATGAATCCTGTGGTGAACGACCTCGCTAATAAGATGATGACGCACATCAATGATGCGGCGGCAGCAAACGCGTTGACCTTGTGTGCAACCGCACTGCTTGCTTCTCGTCAACGTGCACTTTCTCGTGACTCGCTGATCAATCAGATTGAGTGTTACTTAAAGCTACTCAAAAATAACCCGTACTCAAGCACCTCCACTATCCCTACCGAAAGTGCTGAGGAGTTGGTCGATCATGCAATTTCGCTTGATAAGTTCGTGATTGAAACCGATAGCATGGGTGACATCATTTCGCTGGACCGTAGCCAATCGATCCTGATGACCTACTACCGCAACAACATCATCCACTTGTTCGCTCTGCCGTCATTAATTGCCCAAATGCTCATTCGTCAGCGCAACCTTTCGGTAGCCAAGATTCAAGCGAATGTCGCGCAAATCTACCCATTCTTGAAGAAAGAGCTGTTCTTAAGTTACCAAGAAGACGAGTTAGATGAATTGGTCGTTAAAACACTGCATGAATTTGCCGATCAGAAAATGATTAGTCTGGATGGTGATAAGCTAGAGATCAATCAGTCGAACAACCAGCCTTTGGTTCTGTTAGGTCGCACGATAACTGAAACGCTGCAACGCTACTCTATCGCGATGAACTTGCTTGTTGCTTACCCTGAACTCGGTAAATCGGACCTAGAGCAGAAGAGCCAAGATATTGCTCAGCGCCTAGGGCGTTTGCACGGTATTAATGCGCCAGAATTCTTCGATAAAGGTGTGTTTACCGCGATGTTCAATACGCTCAAACAGCAAAAATACCTCGATAACGATGGTAACTGTGACACGAAGAAAACGCAGCAATTTGCACGGCTACTGTTCACTCTGCTTTATCCAGAAGTGAAACTGACGATCGAAGAGAGTATTCACCAACTTCGGTCGTAACCGTTTTACCTTCGTCCAATAAGAAAAAAGGCATCCAATCGGATGCCTTTTTCTATTTCTTCGCTTACCAAAATGCGACCAGTAACCCTATCGCTATCACCATGCCAACATAATTGTTGTTAAGGAAAGCCTTAAAGCACAACTCACGCTCACGGTGACGAATTAAGTGCTGCTGATAAACAAACAACGACGCTGCAATCAAAAGGGTCCAGTAGTAACTTTGTCCCAATTGGTAGAACTGCCCTAACCAAACCAACATCGCGAGTGTAATCAGTTGCAACACACCAATAATAAGCTTGTCATGACGACCAAACAGAATTGCCGTCGATTTAATGCCAATCTTTAGATCATCATCTCGGTCTACCATCGCATATTGAGTGTCGTACGCAATGGTCCACAAAGCATTAATGAGGAACAAAAACCAAACAATCAATGGTAATTCCCCAGTTTGTGCAGCCCACGCCATTGGAATCGCCCAGCTAAAAGCCAAGCCTAAAAATAGCTGCGGAATATGAGTGTAACGCTTCATAAATGGATAGATGAACGCCAACACAATGCCAGCGAAGGATAGCTGAATCGTCAGCGGGTTCATGGTCAGCACTAACAAAAACGAGCTGATACCCAAAACCAAAAATAATCCAATCGCTTCTTTTGCTGTCACTTTCCCTGATGGCAGTGGACGTTGCTTAGTACGCTTTACATGGCCGTCGACTTTGCGATCTGCAAAATCATTAATCACGCACCCCGCACTACGCATTAGGAATACCCCCAATACAAACACGATGAATACATCCCAACTCGGCATCCCTTGGGCTGAGATAATTAGCGCCCAAATCGTTGGCCACATCAGTAACAGTGAACCAATCGGGCGATCCATGCGCATCAGTTGCCAATATGCTTTGGCTTTTTCTGCGGACATTTACACTGTCTCCTTAGCGTAAACTGGTGAATTAGATAAGAATAACTCGGCGACTAGCATCGGTTTGTGATTCATCCACAACCTTGAGCGTCGCGCTAACAAACGTCCTTCTGGTACGGCTACCCATCCCATTTGTAAAGAGTCTCGCTCAACGTTATCTGCGCTGAACACTGTTAATCCTAATGGGATATCCCCTTGTTGAGCCAAATCATACTGCTGATCAACTAAGGTTGAGCGAGGAATCAATGTCCGCCCAATAACCCAGTTATTATTGTCACCGCACAAAATTACCTCTCTCAGTAAGCAATCTTGTTCGGACAATAACTGGCTTTCGTCCTGTTTTAATGTCGCTGCAGTGACGATCTGATTTTGTAGCAATTCTACCGTTAACGCTTGGCAGTGCTGTTTTAAACGACGTGACAAAGACCCTTGCTCTTCAAGCCAGTGCTTGGCAAATTCATTTGGAAATTCGAATTCTTCGGGGTTTTGCCACTCTACTTCCAATAAAGAAGCAAGATAGAGTGATGTTGGCTGATTCATACTAGTATTCAATTGGAGGCTTTATGCGTACAATAAAGCAACAACTTACCGTCCATAGTAATGTATGTAACCGTAAGTTCCGTTATTTGTTATAGACGGCCCATTGTATCAAGACTGAAGCGATTCGAATATCGCGATCCAGAGAAAGAAAAGTTAGAAATATGTACAAACGTTATATAGCCCAAATTATTTTTGCGTTAACCATACTATTCGCCGCACCAAGTTGGGCTGAAACGGAAGAAGCTGGACCTAAGTTGGCATACTTTACCCTAGAGCCTGACCTCACTACTAACTTTTACACCAAAGGCAAAAAGTTAGGTTATGTGCAAGTGCGCATCGACATCATGGTAATGAGTCAACAAGATTTATCAGTTGTTGAGCATCACCAACCTTTGATTCGCGATGCAGTGATTGAATTATTGGGTAAGCAAACAGAAGATACGATTAAGTCCCTGTCTGGCCGAGAAGATCTGCGCAAAACCTTAGTGACGACCCTCAACGAAACGCTTTTGCCTGAAACAGGTAAAACCATCATTGCCGATTTGTTGTTTACAAAATACCTTTATCAATAAACCCAAATCCGTTTTGAACATAAAAAAGACCGCTCTTGAGCGGTCTTTTCATTTCATCTGCTTTAGGCTTGCTGTTGGTATTTCATCTTGCCTGAATCAAACAGCGCAATCGCCATCCCCGACAGTAGCCCAACTAAGTGAGCGGTGTTTGCAATCGCCATAAATGGCTGCACAAAACCAAGAACTAACCATACCAACATAAAGACGATGATTGGCTTGGGTAGCGTAAGGCCTAAATGTGGCAAGCGGTAACCCAATATCCACAAATAACCAAGCAGTGCATAGACCACACCAGACAAGCCGCCGAAGTTAGCCCCTTCAACATAGAACTGGCCTGCCCCTGAAAGCGCTGCCGACACCACAAAGAGTTGCAATAGCTTACCGGAACCGAGACGACGTTCGATGTCGCCCCCCAACTGCCACCACCATAGTAAGTTAAACACGATGTGAGTTACTGAAAAGTGCAGTAACGCATGACTTAGCCATCGCCACACTTGCCATTGTTGCCCCTCAAAAGCCGGGAAGTGCAACAACTTAAACACGCCATTGCCAAAGCCAAACATTTGTAACAAGTAGATGATGATACAGACTGTCATGATCAGCAAAGTCATGGGGCCAGCTTTCGCTTTGACCATGCTCATGATACTCGGGCTGGAATAATGAAATGTGCTCTTACGAGTATCGGCAACGTCCCACGAGGCGGCGCTGTATTTTGAATCAGACGGGTTAGCAAGGAACAGCTTAAGTTCGGCTTCCGCTTCTATTTCATGCTGGCTATCAGTCAGCCACAGCGCAAATTGCCCATCCCCTTCAGGCATCATTTCGATGTCAATTTGGCGAGAGGCCATATAATCAATAAAGGCTTGCGCCATACGTGGATTATTTAACGTTACCAATCTCTTCATTAACTTCTCACTATCGGTAGTTCTGCTCGATGCCAGGCTTCAAAGCCACCATCTACACTGTACACCTGTTCAAAGCCTTGGTTAACTAAATATTGCGCCGCACCTTGGCTACTAATGCCGTGGTAACACATCACCAGAATAGGTTGTTCGAACTCCACTTCATCCATAAACGCAACGATCGTATCGTTAGTTAAATGATACGCGGACTCCGCATGCGCAACGGCAAACGATTGAGGGTCACGGATATCTACAAGCTTCGCATCACCCTGCTCGAGCAGCGCTTGCGCACCTTGTACATCGATATGCTTAAACTGATCCATTTACTTTCTCATTGTCTTATTAATATACCCAAGCAACCTCGAACCTAACGTACTAATCAGCACCCGTGGTACAGCATAAAATCCATATTTGAAGCTGCTTGGGTATACTGCCGCTATTGTAACCTATCCAACGGCAAACTTAGACACATGGATAATCAGGTTTTCCAAAAGTGTACACATTCCAACCATTTGTGGATAAAGCTGTGAATTGCGTTGATAAAGTGTATTTGGATCTTTTGATCCACAATATGTAGTGATGATCCTGATCTAACTGTGTGTATATCTATAACTATCCCCAGATGGAAAAGTGCTTGAATCCCTTATTTTGTCCGGGTTTCGAACAGTTGATAAATAATTACTTCACAGAGTTATACACAGGTAGCACATAAAATCCGGATCGCAAACGCTATCGATTTTCGATCGACAATAAAAAAGCCGAGATCACATGATCTCGGCTTTCTATGAAAATCTTACTTTCAATTAGCAGTGGAAATTAAAATTCACCCACGGCCAATTTTAGTTTCTTCATTGCATTTTTTTCTAGCTGGCGAATACGCTCGGCGGAAACACCGAACTCATCAGCTAAGTCTTGCAATGTTGCTTTCTCATCATCTAACCAACGAGAACGCACGATGCGCTGACTACGCTCATCCAAACTCGCTAATGCATGACCCAAGCGATTGTTGGTATGCATTTCCCAGTTGGCGGCTTCAATGTTGTCGGCCACATCAGACGATTTGTCTTCTAGGTATAGCATCGGCGCTGTGTAAGCGTTTGAACTGTCGTCTTCATCAGTTGGCATATCAAAGGTTGAATCCACCGCCGCTAAGCGTGATTCCATCTCGCGAACTTCAGAAGGCTCAACACCTAACTCGCGCGCAACGGTTTCCACTTCACCGTTGTTAAACCAACCCAAGCGCTTTTTCGACTTACGCAGGTTGAAGAACAATTTACGTTGCGCTTTAGTGGTCGCAATTTTCACGATACGCCAGTTACGTAGCACGTATTCGTGGATCTCTGCTTTGATCCAGTGGACAGCGAAAGAAACCAAGCGAACCCCTACTTCTGGGTTAAAACGCTTAACGGCTTTCATTAGACCGATGTTACCCTCTTGCACAAGATCCGCCATTGGCAAACCGTAGCCAGAGTAACCACGAGCAACGTGAACAACGAATCGTAGGTGCGAAAGAATTAGACCTTTTGCAGCCTCAATCTCACCTTTATAGTGTAATCGTTCTGCCAGCTCACGCTCTTCGTCTGCAGTCAGCATTGGGTAGCTGTTTACTGAGCGAATATAGCTATCAAGGCTATCTTGCGTGACTAGAGCCATCGGATACGCTTCTTTTGTCATTCAATTCCTCATCAATCTCTGATCTGGAGCATTACATTGCAATTTAGCTTCGATATCTTGAACTCAAAATGAACAAGTTTCAAGAAGGGGAAGCAATTATCCATAAACATTTGGTCTAAGCAAGGGTTCAAAATTAGCTAGTGCTAATAAAATCCAAGTAATAAGACCGCCATCACTTAAACTGGTTCAATTTCTTTTAAATGTCGTTGCGCAGAAAAGCGCGCCGCAATACATCCCAAAAGACTCCCAATGATGATTAGTAACAAAGATTCATCCCAACTTAGACCAATCAGGCGGAACTGGCTATCGTACAACGCAGCAAGGTCTTCCACCGCACTATTCATGACAATGGTCACTAAAGCCGTTACCAACCACGCAATAGTGGCACCTAACACGCCAAACCACATACCTGTGTACAAGTAAGGGCGCAGAATGAAACTGTCCGTCGCACCGATCAGTTTCATGGTTTGAATCTCTTCTTTATTCGCCAGCACATTAAATCGCAATGTATTGCCAACGATTAAAAATACCGCACCGAGCATCAGCACTGTCAGGGTAATGACAATAATACTCGCGAGAGTTTTGATTGCATCAAGACGCGCCAGCCAGTCTTCGTCAAGTCTCACGTCGGTCACATCTTGTTGCTCTCGAACGTCTTTGGCTAATGACTGAATATCACTTTTTAGCTCCGAATCTGGCGTAATCACCAACACACCAGGAAGCGCATAGCCACTTAAAAGACTGATAGCTTGGTCGAACCCTGCATATTGGCTTAAATCAGATAGACCTTGTTGCGGTGAAATATATTCTACCTCTTTTACCAAAGGCCAAGTTTCAATTTGATCTTTGAGAACCATCACTCGCGCATCCGGCATGCCTTCAACTAAGTAAGCACTAACTTGTGAAGGAGAAGCGACATCTTCCGCTGCCCCTGCAACGTTTTTCCCCAATAGATACAAACAAGCTGGCATGGCAAGTGCCATGGAGATGACCGCTAGGGTCAGAATGTTGCCTAGTGGTCGTTGCCATAAGGCGCTAAAAGAGGATTTAGCTTGTTTTGCGTGGACAGAGAAAAAACCATCGGTATTCGCACGCTTGGCACTGCGGCCTTTCCCCTTCTTTTGGGAGTGCTTGTTACCTGCCATAGTCTTCTACCTCACTTAGGAAGCCTTGGTTCAATTCAAAATGACGATACTGTGGGCGAGTGTTTACTAACCCCACATCGTGCGTGGCAAGTAAGATTGTCACGCCCGCACGGTTAAATTCTTCGAATAGACGCAACACACGGTTGGATAATTCTGGGTCAAGGTTACCCGTAGGCTCATCAGCCACCAGCAACGTTGGTCGATTAACCACAGCACGGGCAATACCGACGCGCTGTTGCTCACCACCAGAAAGTTGACTAGGTAGACAACGAGCTTTATCGAGTAAGCCCGTTTTATCTAACGCCGCAGAAACACGGCGTTTGATTTCGTTTTCAGAAATCGATTCGATACGCATTGGCAGAGCGACATTGTCGTACACACTGCGATCCATCAATAGGCGATGATCTTGAAAAACAATCCCAATATTGCGGCGCAAAAAAGGGATGTCTTTGCCTGGAATACGCGTGATGTCGTGGCCATTAAAATGGATTTTGCCATCGGTTGGTCGCTCTATCGCGCAGATCAATTTCAGCAAGGTACTTTTACCAGCCCCGGAATGTCCGCCTAAAAACGCCATTTCACCGCGCCTCAGGTGAAAATCGACTTTTTGCAGTGCTTGTCGACCACCTCGGTAAGCTTTGCTTACTTGCTGAAATTTGATCACCGTTGATTTCCTCTAACTCTTTTTATTCTTCACGACTAAACAGTGCGTCAATAAACTCTTGAGTTTCAAATGGACGCAAGTCTTCGATACCTTCACCCACACCAATGTAACGAATTGGAATACCGAACTGATCAGCGATAGCGAAAATTACGCCGCCCTTGGCTGTACCATCCAGCTTAGTCAAAGTAATCCCGGTTAGAGGGGCAACATCACTGAAAAGTTTCGCTTGGCTAATGGCATTTTGTCCTGTACCTGCGTCAAGCGTTAGCATGATCTCATGTGGTGCAGAGTCATCAATTTTCTTCATCACACGTACAATCTTACGCAGCTCTTCCATTAGGTTCGCTTTGTTCTGTAGACGACCTGCTGTATCAGCAATCACCACATCCACACCACGTGCTTTTGCCGCTTCAATCGCATCATAGATAACAGAGGCACTGTCTGCGCCAGTATGTTGAGCAATCACAGGAACATTATTACGTTCACCCCACACTTGTAGCTGCTCAACCGCTGCGGCACGGAAAGTATCTCCCGCTGCAAGCATCACTTTTTTGCCTTGAGTTTGGAACTGCTTGGCAAGCTTACCGATGGTCGTGGTTTTACCCACGCCATTTACACCCACCATCAAGATGACGTAAGGCGTTTTGTTGCTATCGATTTCTAGTGGCTGTTCGACTTTAGAAAGAATCTCAGCCATTTCTTCTTTCAACAAACCATAAAGGGCTTCGCCGTCTTTCAGATCGCCACGTGTGGCTTTTTCTGTCAGGTTGTTGATAATTTTTGTTGTGGTATTCATGCCCACATCAGCAATAAGCAGTTGCTCTTCTAGCTCTTCAAATAAGTCCTCATCGATTTTCTTACCGCTGAACAGACCGAAGAAGCCAGCACCAATATTTGCTTTTGTTCGGCTTAGGCTGCGTTTAAGACGAGCAAAAAAGCTTTCTGTTGGCTTTTCTTGTTCTTGAACACGAGGCGCGGCCGATACGACTTCTGGCTCCTCTGCTTCTGCTTCTGCTTCTGCTTCTGCTTCTGCTTCTGCTTCTGCTTCTGCTGGGGCAGCCTCTGATTGTTTCTCTTCTTCTTCAAGTTCTGGCGTTGCTTCCGCTTGCTCAGCAACCGCTTCGGTTTGCTGCTCTTCAGAAGGCGCTTCCACTGCTTCTTCTTTTACTGTTTCTTCAGTTTTTGGTTTTGGGCTTTGTTCTTCGTCACCAAAACCTAGCCACGAAAGTAATCCGCGCTTCTTTTTTTCCGTCATCTGGGGCTATCCTAGATTGTTCTTTTATCTATTAATGACTCTTTTTTGACAAGATTATTATCTGTCTAAAAAAGGCTAATGACAAAGTTCTGAAAACTTTCCGATTAGGTAATTCTAATCTTATTAGTGTTACACTCTGTCATCTTGAATATTCTGGGCTGTATCCAAGCTCCAAGCTCATTGCTTGGGCGATTAGATATAGTATCACTTTATTAGCGGTCAAAAAATCTATGGTAAGACGTCGCCAGCAAAACTCATCACAAAAAAAGCCAACAACGGGCTTTGTTCGCATTATTAGTGGCTTATGGAGAGGCAGAAAACTTCCTGTACACGATGCTGAAGGCTTACGCCCCACGACCGATCGCGTCAAAGAAACGCTGTTTAACTGGTTAGCTCAAGATGTACCACAGGCAAAATGTCTCGACTTGTTTGCTGGCTCTGGCGGCTTGGGATTTGAGTCAGCTTCGCGCCAAGCAGAGCAAGTGACCATGGTTGAGCTAAACCCACAAGCTTTCCAACAGTTACAAAAGAATGTTGCCTCTCTTAACGCGAACAACATCCAAGTGGTAAATACCGACGCACTGAGTTTTTTGAAGCAACCGGGTTCTGCTCACCATGTGGTGTTTATTGACCCACCGTTTCGCAAAGGTCTATTGGATGAGACCGTGGCTCTGCTAGAACAAAATGGCTGGCTCGCGGAAGATGCGATGATTTATATTGAAACAGAAAAAGAACTCAATATTGCCGACTTACCAGAAAACTGGCAATTACATCGAGAAAAAACAGCAGGCCAAGTGAGCTATCGTCTGTACGAACGTACCTCCGCATAACGCCTCGATTTAAAAGGATACTTAAATGAAAGCACTAATTATGCTGGCCAAAGCGGCTATCGCCTTTGTTTGGTTAGTATTAATCCTAAATATTTTTATGCCCTTCCCCGGCAATGCCGCGATTGCGCTATACATCATGACCGCTTTTTTGTTCATCATGCACGGTTTACAAATGGCCATCTTCATTGGTGCATTTGGCGACAAAATAAAAATGAGCAGTTGGGAAAAATATTCAATCCTGATTTTTGGTATTTTTGCCCTACTCGATATTCGTCGTAAACACATGATGTAATCGCTCAGATACGAAAAAGCCGCTCTTGTGAGCGGCTTTTTTCTGCGTTTCGTTCGTCACCCAATGTAACTTTTTACACCATCTAAGAACATTTGAGTGGAGATCATCACCAGTAACAAGCCCATTAAGCGTTCTACCGCCTTCAAGCCACGTTCACCCAACAAGCGATTAAAGAAGCCATAAAACATCAGTATAAAAAATGTTGCGCCCCACGCAATTACGACTGATGCTGACATTTCCAACATTTTCTCTGGATGTTGCGAAGACAGTAAAAGCAAGGCTGCAATCACTGAAGGGCCCGCGATCATAGGAATGGCCATCGGAACAATAAAGGGCTCCTCGCCTGCTGCCAGTCCAGTGATGCTGCCAGCACTCGGGAAAATCATCTTAATCGCAATAATGAAGAGAATAATGCCACCTGAAATGCTGAGCGTTTCTGGCTGGACATGCAAAAAACTTAAGATGCTTTGTCCTGCAAACAGAAACAGCATCAAGATCAGTAAGGCAAACAGTAGTTCACGAATCAATACCTTACGACGACGCTTGGGATCGATATGTTTGAGAATAGACAACACAATCGGCAAGTTACCGAGGGGGTCCATGATTAGAAACAGCATGGTCGCTGCAGAAAGAATGTCCATATTCTGGCCTCACCTAAAAAATGGCGGCCAGTGTATAGCAAACTGACAACATGAGTATATGACTGAGGGCGAAAACACCATAGTCACCCTCGATCTTAGCCGCCGTTTAGTGATTGCAAACTCGCGCCATATTGACCACAAACTTACCTTCAAGCTCACGAATTTTGTCGCGCTTGAGCAAAAATGCTAGTAATGCATCTAAGTCTAGATCATTCAGTTTACAGGTGTGAAAGCGAACGCTAGCACCAAAGTGCTGTGTGAGGGCTTCGCGATCCATTGGTGTTTCTCTAAGTAGGTTTAGCAGCTCGTGAGCATGGATTTCACTCATTATTGACTCCAGTTATTAAGAACAATGCGTTCAGTTTACTGAAATCCTCAAGAGCTGCTTTGACTTAAATTAGTAAATGATTGAGGCAACAATGAGGGCATGAGCAAAAAAGTAACTGCCACTCACCCACAAATAGGCGTGTTTCATCGGTTTTCGATAACCGTGTATCGCGTATGCCAGCGCCGAATAGATCAGAACTAAGGTTCCGCTAAAACCGATAGCATTGGCGTAACTCGGCACTTGTAACCAAACTTCACCGGCTGCCCAAGCAAGTTGAACCAGCATCATCCCCATGATCACAACAGGGAATACCAGAGAGTCGAGTTGAGGTAGCAACAAAAAGAACGCCACGATACTCGCTGCAAGCAGCAGGGCCAACAGCCACCAGACAATCTCACCATTAAGCTGCACCCAAAATGACTTGCTGTAGCATACCTGGGCAACCAGATAAGCCGTAAAATAGATTAGCTTACGAGTTTTAAACGAGTGCAGCGTATCTGCCACCATAGACACAATAAGCCCACCCGCAATCCAGTAGGTATATGTTGCGGATGCACCTTGAGTTAACACCAACACAAGAAGAAGTAGCAGAGTAAAGATTTTAAACACGAGGGATTGTGTCGGGTTAGCTTGCTTTGCTCCCAACACGGAATACACACCTGATAGCCCTATCGCCAGCCAACTCCACATGCAGTATACACCTTTTACTTAAACTCGCCGCTAGTCTAGGTAGACCAGTTTTGATGTAAAGACACAATCTACGAAAGTTGGATCTCGCTAGCGATTCGAAACATTTTGTAACCCTCAGCCTACGTAATAATAAAGCCGATGAGCCTGAATGATGCCACTAAACATTGGGGCCAAGCTTTGCTCATCAGCCGAACCCATCAAATCACACGACACAATAACCAACGCTTTCTAAAACTATTTAACTGAAAAACAGATAAGTGCTCCAGGTAAGCCGCCATTTCACAAACTGACGATTAAACCACCAGGATGTATGTAATGCAGGCAACAAGCATAAATAACAGACACAAAATAGAAAATAGTCTTAGTAGCGCTCTAAGAGAGGAGAAACCACTGATGACTAGGGGTAAAAACTAAGAAAACCGACCTTAATTCAGTAAAAAAAACATCAGACAAGAAAAGTAAGTCAATGATAAATAAAACCATAATTTCAATAACAGATAAAAGTGCGGACTTCATAAACCATAAAATCACTAAACACTTTTGAAGCCCATATTTTCTCATAAGGTAAGAAAATCTCACTCCATGCTTTCGATTTGACGATGCAACCTCATAGCACATTTTTTAATTTTCTCAATTTTTGAGAAATACAGACAAAATAAACACCCAACATACCATTCGAAACAAAAAACAATTACAAAGCCAACATCACAAACCATTTAACATTATAAAATCATACACTTAAAACAAAAAAGGATAGAAATAAAACAATGTGAACACTTTAAATACAGCACAAAAAACATAGTTTCATTAGTCAGAATCACGTAAAACCAGACAAGTTAAGTGTGGTTTTTGAAAAGATTAACGAGCATATGTTGATCAAACCCCAAAAACAGTGCTATATTAAATTCATCGAGTTCATCAAAGATTAAGGGGTAGTGTTATGATTTCATCTTCTCAAAAACAAGGGCTGGTTATGATTGCAGTGGTTGTGGGTTTAATGACACTGCCAATGATGTACTAACCCAATGATTTAAAATAAAAAAGGACGCAAATGCGTCCTTTTTTATTTATCTGTATAGCTCTACTGAATGTGCTTAGACAAAATATCCCAGTGCATATAGTAAAAACCAAGAGCTGCCAGCGTAATCAACGTCATTAGCAAAATTGCTGTACGCCAAATAAAGCGAGAGCTTCTTGGTGTCAGCTCTTTTTCACAAGCATCACATGCCGCCATAAAGCCTTTACGATCATCCAGCTTGTAATCGTCTTCGTGCACCACTTTGTTACGCACGGTTGCGATGAATCGAAGCTTTGCTATCACGTCATGCGGTAAACGTTCTTCACAACTATTAATAAGTTGGTGCAACCCTTTCCCTTCTGCATGGTACTGAGTACGCAAAAGTTTTTCGATCGTTCGGGTACGCATGACTACTTTTTCAATATCTGACATCGTAACCCTCCTTACCAGACCCTTCCTATGTTCATTATTTTTATTCTTCTATAAATTTAGAGCTTTTTCGAGCCGTTAAGTGCAATTTTACTTTCAATTTGTGCCCTTGAGCTCATATAGCCAGACAAGTGAAAGCTGCTTAGTTCAGCTTTAGTGACGTAGCTTACAGATGAAGCAACAATTTCATCGCGTCCCCATTAAGATAAACCGTGAAGTGCGCCGAATAAAATTCATATCCCTTTCATTAGATTATGAATAAGTTACCTCAACTCATCGTTTCGTCAGCGAGTTCTGTAGAATGGGACCCGATAAAACATTGGAGGTTAATATGCCAATCTCACTTATTTTCGCCCTATTCGCCCTTATTGCCTTGGGCGCGTGGGTGTTTTTCCGTTTTTATAGTAAGCACTATGTGGGCGAAGACGCTCCAGAGCAAAGCGCGCAGGTAACGGTTTTAGATAAACAAGCGATAGACATACCAAACGCACCACCAGGTCAAGACGATCAAGAGTATTGGATTTACGTTCAACGTGGTTCTATCGGTCCAAAGCGTGAATTCCAAATTGGAGTGCATTACTACCATGCACTCAACCCTGGAGATAAGGGAACATTGACCTATCGCGGCAACAAGTTCCTTCACTTCGCTATCAAACGTTAAGGCAGTAACCAACGAGTCTTGGCAGAACGAGAAAAGAGATAGCTCATCGTCAAGGCTCCAGATCCACTTAGAACGATCCAGACTGGAATCACCCACGCAGGATGTCCTGTGTACCAACCGAACTCTTTCATCGGCCATAAGAAAATAGGGTGAAGTAAGTAAATCCCCAAGCTGTGCTGACTGATCACACTGACCACTTTTTGTACTTTTGGTGATAAGCCTTCACCAAAGTAACGCCCGATCATAAAAATCATCGAAGCCGCTAGAATCACATTCAGTGTTTTATAAGAGAGCCAGCGCCCAACCGTATACTTCTCCGCCTCTAAGCTATTTGTCACAACCATCGTAAAGGTCACTGCCAACGCCACGAGTCCTAGCCCAACAAATAAGGTCACCATAGAGCGATTCAAAGGTACCTTTTGAAATAAAACATACCCCAGTGGAAGGTAACCCATATAAAGCCACATCTGATTACTCCAAGGGCCATCAATCTTGAACAAGAACAGAGTGCTGGTGAAAAGCCAAAATGCGAGATAGGTATACAAGACGTTGTCATCCACGTTGCGTACCATCCATTGAAACAGCGGAATCACAAAATACAGTGGTATAAAGTAATAGAAAAAGCCGAGATGGTAATACGTTGCGTGGAATGGGCTATTGCTTAATACCTCTTTTACGGTTTCAAAATCAAAGCCTTGAGACGTCCAGCCTGAAAGGTATGCATAAAACATCGACCAAATAAGAAATGGAACTAAAACTTTGCCCAAACGCCTTTTGATATAATACTTACCGTCAAATGGTCGAGTGTCACTGAGCATTAGCGCTCCGGTGATCAAAATAAAAACTGGCACTGCCCAGCGGGTTACGCTATTCACGCCTACCGCTGTCAGCCATTGGTCAAATGGAATCACTCCTAACTCATTTCGATACGGTGCCAAGACGTGAATGGCGATCACTGCTACCGCTGCGAAGCAGCGCAATAAATCAAAAAACAGAACCCTTTCTCTCATACCTTTCCCTACTTTGAGTCGCTTATCGTTTATAGCATAGGGTAAATCTCAACCAGTGAAATAGTTAACAATCTGTTTTTGCTTATTTTTAACTCAACAATGACCTACAACGGGGATTTCATCACCACTCTAATCACTTAACGAGAACCAAAAACCAAGCATCAGTATTCACTCTCGATGCCAAACCGAAACAATCTGATTACAGCAAACGGCGCATAAGAAACAAAAATGGCTCCGATTTGGAGCCATTTATACCATCTACAGATAGCGATACTGGGGGTAGTTACGCAGTAGCAACATTAGCTTTTGGCAACTTAATTGAAATCAGCGTCGTCAGTGCCAAGAAAGCAAAAGAAACCCATAAGCACGCTGCAAGACCAGCCTCTTGGTAGATCCAACCCGATAATACCGTGCCAATCAAACGTCCCATCGCATTGGCCATGTAGTAAAAACCGACATCCAACGAGACGCCATCGCCTTTAGCGTAGCTCACTATCAAGTACGAGTGCAGCGAAGAGTTAATGGCAAACACAGCGCCAAAAATCATCAAACCTACCACAATCACCAATTCAGGCTGCCAACCGATTTGCACACCATAAGCAATACCAGCCGTAATTAACGCTAGGATTCCTGCCCACACCAATGCTGCACTACCATCAGGCACACGACCTTGCGCTTTGCCAGTAATACGCGGCGCAAAGCCTTGCACAAACCCATAAGCAATGACCCACGCTGCGAGAAAGCTACCAACCCACAAGTGATCCCAGCCAAACACGCTACCAAGATAAATAGGCAGAGCAACGACAAACCACACATCACGAGCACCAAACAAGAACATGCGTGCTGCGGATAAAATGTTTATCGATTCAGACTTGGAGAATATTTGGCGAAACTTAGGTTTACTCTTTGCTTTACCCATGTCCGCTTCTAGCCAGATCATGCTGCAAACAAACACTAATGTAAGTACACCCGCCATAATAAACATCGAGTTTTGAAAACCCACCCAAGACAGCAGCAAGCCACCAACAAAAAAGCCCGCTCCTTTGAGTGCATTCTTCGAGCCAGTCAAAATCGCTACCCATTTGTAGAGCGCACCTTGCTGTTCGTCTGGTACTAGCGTTTTAATCGCGCTCTTAGCACTCATTTTGTTCAGATCTTTGGCAATCCCCGACAGAGCTTGCGCTGCCATCACCCAAGGAATGGTCAGCCATGCATTTGGTACTGCGAGCATCAGCAACGCAAACACTTGCATCGCTAAACCAATGTTCATGGTTTTATTTAGGCCTAACCTTGCGCCCAACCAACCACCAACCAGGTTTGTCACCACACCAAAAAATTCATAGAAAAGAAACAGTGACGCAATAGCTAACGTGGAATAACCTAAGTCATGAAAATAGAGCACCACCAGCATACGCAGTGCGCCATCGGTCACCGTAAAGTTCCAATAGTTAAACGTCACTAACATGTACTGACGAATACTTTTGCTTAATTGAGAAATCATATTGACCTCATATGTACAGCGATAGAAGCATTTAGATCATCATGTTCTAAATACTTCCTAACCTGTACAGCAACATTGACCAATACAATGTTGCTGTGATTTTCAAAAAATGCCCCAACATCAATAAAAAGAAAAATACACCTTAAAAACAATGCATTAGTTAATATTAATGGCTTTTTTTGTAAACAGTCGTATCCTGAAGAAGCTCGAATTTAGCTTTTGGATCATAATGAACCAAAAGCTATTTAAGCTGATCAAGCGTCTTGAGCCACGCGTTCGATGTACTCAACTTGCACAGGTTTTGTAAATGCACCAGGGCGCAATGCCTGTACTTCTCGCACGATATCTTCTAACTGCCATTCCTTTTCTAGGAGTAGGTGAGCAGCGAACAAACCTGTGCGCCCCGAACCACCCATGCAATGCATCGCAACTTTGCCACCTTGAGCAAGAATCGCGTGCAGTTCCGGACTGGCTTGTTGCCACTTCGTCGCAAATTCTTCATTTGGTGCGCAGTCGTCTTCAATCTCGATCTGGAACCATTTCATACCCAGTTGCTGAGTGGCTTCACCCAATGCAGAGACATTCTTCGCAGCTAATTCACTATCATCTAATGCAGTAACGACCGCTTGAACACCCTGCTCTTTCAACTGTTCTAACGACGCATGCAAATCGACACCTTTCGTTCCTGGGCACGGTGTTAAGATTAAAGCACCGGAGTCCAAATCTAATTGCCATGTAGGATGAGACATTGTGACCCCCTTTTAAGCCAAACCAACGTTACGAACCAGCTCTGCTGTGCGCGTTGCATAACCCATTTCGTTATCGTACCAAGCGTAAATCTTAACCATACGAGAACCCACAACCATGGTTGATTGCGCATCAACGATGGTTGAACGTTGGTCGCCTTTATAATCGATAGAAACTAAAGGACGCTCTTCGAAGCCAAGGATGCCTTTCAAATCACCTTCAGATGCTTCTTTTAACAGTGCATTCACTTCTTCTGCTGTGGTATCACGCTTCACATCAAAAATGATGTCTGTTAACGATGCGTTTGCTAGAGGTACGCGAACCGCATGACCATTAATTTTGTCTTTTAATTCTGGGAAAATTTCGACAATCGCCTTCGCGCTCCCCGTCGTGGTCGGGATAAGGCTCATGCCGCATGCTCTTGCACGGCGTAGATCTTTGTGTGGCGCATCCAAAATAGTTTGCGTATTCGTCAGGTCGTGAATGGTCGTAAAAGAAGATTGTTCGATACCCAATTTCTCATGAATGACTTTAACCACAGGTGCGATACAGTTAGTCGTACACGAAGCTGCTGTCACGATACGATGTTTTTCAGGGTCGAAAATATGGTCGTTCACGCCCACCACAATGTTCGCAATACCTTCTTCTTTCACAGGTGCGCTTACCACGACACGTTTCACACCTTGCTCTAGGTATTTGTTTAGGAATGATGTTTTGCGATGTACGCCTGTCGCTTCAATCACAACATCACAATCAGACCAGTTCACCGCATCGATATCGCGTTGTTGAGTCGTGGCGACACGCTTGCCGTTGATGACGAGCTCACTGCCTTCGACCTGAACTCCATGATGCCAACGACCTTGCACTGAATCGAATTCTAATAAGTGACCAAGCGTAGCGGCGTCACCTGCGACATCGTTGATTAACACAAACTCCAATTCTGGCCAATCAAATGCCGCTCGCAGCGCTAAGCGACCAATTCGGCCAAAGCCATTAATTCCTACTTTAATTGTCATAGTTTTACCCTCTAATCTTCTACCTTGAATCTCTATTCGCTGTTAACAGCAAGCCTCACGACTTTTATCGTGTAAGCGTGTGATGTCGTCTTGGTATTCCTGCTTCAAACAGTTTGATGCCACTAAGTCTTCAATTAACTTTCGCATCCAACCTGGTAATTGCTGTGATAACTCGTAATACACCCATTGCCCTTGGCGTTTATCCACCAAGATGCCACTGGATCGTAACTGAGCAAGATGACGAGAAACTTTCGGCTGGCTCTCTTGTAGAGCAAACGCCAAATCGCCAACGCAAGTTTCACCTTCACGGGCCACGAGCATTAAACAACGTACGCGTGTTTCATCGGATAACAGCTTAAAAAACTGATGTGGAAGCATAATGAACATACCTATATATGGATATGCGTATATGTTTATTTAATTAAGATATATCGTCAAGAGGAAACCGTCCATCGTCATAAAAGTTTCACATCTAACGAACAGCTTGATTGTAAAGAGAGAGATTCAAAGAGATAAAAGATAAGACAAGAAATTATGCAGTCGCGATGCTTTGACTCCAGCGAGCCGCTTCACCTAAGGAGAGCTTCACTTCCTCTAAAGGCAACCCCAATTGCATCGTGATTTTTTCAACCCCTGACCAATCGGCACGCTCGTAGCACTCTTCGAGGGAAATAAGTGCACCATAAACCCCTTTGCGATGTAATAGCGCTTGTTGTACTGAATGACTAAGCGGTAACTGCCTAACTAAGGATTCCACCGAAAGATCCAGCAGCGCATCTAGAATCGACAGCAAACCAACCATGAAACCTTGCTCGCTGAGGTGAGAGAATGGCTGATAGCGCGACATCAATTGGCAAAATTGAGCTCGTTGCAATGAAAGGTGATACAGCTCTCGAGGCTTGTTACTGGAGATATACGATGCCACAACCAAAGAGACAAACTGCTTAAGGTTATCCTGGCCAAGATAAATCAATGCCTGACGAAAAGAGCTGATTTCGACAGCCAAATTCGGCGCTTGCGTATTTACAAAACGCAATAATTTATATGACAACGCGACATCTTGCGTAATGATGGACTCGATACGAGTAAAGTCAGGCTCAGGAGCACAAACTTCACGAAACAGTTGCAATGCCAACACTTGCTCAGGACTGACGTATTTAGTCTGCGAGACGAGTGGCTTGCTAAAAAAATAACCTTGGAAAAATTTAAAGCCAGCCGCTTTCGCTTGCTCAAACTCTTCTGCGGTTTCAACACGTTCTGCTAAAAAGTGGTATTTGACGCGTTTGGCAAGGTGTGTTTTGACCAGTTCACAGGCCTTTTCGAGCCCCATCGCCATAATGTCGAGCTTCACAATATGCACATATGGCAAAAAACGACGCCATTCTGGTGTTAGGATGAAGTCATCCAAAGCGATCAAGTAACCTTCTCGATAAAACTCACGAATCGCATCAAGAAGCTCATCCGTAGGTTGGCACGTTTCCAACACTTCGATGACAATTTTGTTTTTCGGCAAACTGCGCGGCAAACGTCGCACCAAGCTTTGATGAGGAAAGTTAATAAAGCATCTAGAAGAGGCAATTACTGGGTTAGTACCCAGCGATAGGAAGTTTTCGACAATCAGTCGGTATGTCGCTCGATTTGAATCAATATGTGAAGGGTATGCGTTACTCTCCCCGTCTCGAAACAACAATTCATAACCCAGCGTCTGTCTTTTTCGGTTAAAGATCGGCTGGCGAGCGACATACGTTGTATTCATGCTAAAGAAGGACCTATAAATGGCTTATGACTTTGCAGCTGCTAATAATGCACCACAACCCATGAACATTGAACCGAATACTTTGTTTATTTTTCCCATGATTTTATCGGAGCGAATAAAGCGTCCCATTTGTGCTGCCAAGCTCGTGTAACCCAACATTACACACGCATCAATCACGACTGTAGTGACGCCAAGCACCAACAGTTGCGTGATTTGGTCTTTTGCCGGGTCAATAAACTGCGGGAACAACGCCACCAGAAAAACAATCGATTTAGGGTTGGTGAGGTTAATTAACACTGCCTTGTACAACAGCGCCGTGCCTGACATCTCGTTGTGGTTTTCAGCTGCGACTAAGCTTGATGTGTCGCGCCATTTCTGAATCCCCAACCAAACCAGATAAGCGGCACCAACCCATTTAATGACAGAAAATGCGGTTGCTGACTGCGCGACAAGCGCACCAATACCCGCCCCCACCAGCGCGATGTGGATAACTAAACCAATTTGTAAGCCAATAATGGCACCCAGTGATTTACGGGTACCGTAACTCAAACCATTACTGATTGAGTTCACCGTGCCAGAGCCCGGAGCCAAACTAAAAACGATTGCTGTTACTACATAAGCTAACCAGACATGGGTATCCATTGCATTTCCTCACTAATTCTTCGATGATACATCGCGTAAACAACGTATCTTCAGGTAATCAACTAATGGCGACTAACCATTCACCTTTGACTTATACTCAAGAGACATTATTTGAGCAAGCAATTGGTGGTCCGATCGCAGCACTTTGGCAAACTCGCCAAGAGGGCTTTGTTAAAGGGACTGAGAAAAAGAACATTTACTGGTGCAAGCTAACCAACCCAGAGCATAAAAAAGCCGTGCTCATCGTAAATGGACGCATTGAGTCTTCCTGGAAATACCAAGAGCTGTTTTACGATCTCTACCGCCAAGGTTTCGATGTCTATTCCTTTGACCACCGCGGTCAAGGTTTATCAGATCGTTTATTATCTGACTCAGATATGGGTCACGTCTATGACTTTACTGATTATATTGATGATATGGACATCGTCGTAAAAAAACACGACCTTAGCGAATATCAACAATGCTTCATCATCGCGCACTCTATGGGCGGCGCGATCGCGACACGTTACCTGCAAACTCACCCAGAACACCCTTTTACTGGTTTGATTCTAAGTGCCCCCATGTTTGGCATTAACCTGCCATGGTACCTATCACCAATAGCGATTCCGGTCACACAAATTATGTCAGCGGTATCGACTTTGCCACGCTATGCACCAGGACATCAGGCCTATTTCCCTAAGCCCTTTGAAGATAACCCACTTAGCCAAAGTTACGGCCGCTACCAATGGTTCCGAAACCTATATACGGAAAAACCGGAACTGCAAGTCGGTGGGCCAAGCACTCGCTGGGTTTGGCAAGGGCTCATGGCCGCTAAGCAGTGCTTTTTATTAACTCGCCAAGTCAAAATACCAGTCATCCTAATCCAAGCCGGAAACGATCGGATTGTTAGCAACCTCGCGCAAAAGCGTTTTATTGATAAATTGCGGAAAACCAACCCGCACGCGGAGCTGCTTTCTATCGAAGGCGCACAGCATGAAATCTTGTTCGAGACCGATAAGTATCGTAATCAAGCGCTCGATGCGATTTTCCGCTTTATGAATGACCCTAAATCGCCATCAAACGAACAAGCACAATAAGAACTCTAGGCGACCATTTCACGACTAAGATTAAAGAGGAAATGTCTACACATCGATTTACCCTCTTTTTCATCCTCATTTTGACGTACACTGCTTGAACTTGGCTACTTTGACACTGTGTTTAACCGCATAGTGCTACGAGCCCAAGTTCCCCCCGCATTCGGAGCAGTACGATCTAGTCAGTCTGCTGTACTCCGTTTGCAATTCACCTGTTCCACACTATCCAAACCGTTTACGAGGACTTCATGAGCACATCGCTACCTTGCAAAGAGATCACCAAAATCGTTGCCTCTGATCTGGATGGCACGTTACTCGCACCTAACCATCAGCTCAGTGCTTACTCAAAAGAGACGCTAAAAGCGCTGCATGAAAAGGGTTATACCTTTGTCTTTGCAACCGGCCGTCACCACGTAGACGTTGCGAGCATCCGTCGCCAAGTTGGCATTCCAGCTTATATGATCACGTCGAATGGTGCCCGAGTGCATGACCAGGAAGATCAGCTAATGTACAGCGAGAATGTCCCTGCGGAACTGGTACAAGGCGTGATCGACACGATCAAACATGATCAAGAAATACTTATTCACATGTATCAAAATGATAGCTGGTTGATGAACAAGGATGATGAAACGTTACGTGACTTCCACGATGAATTCACTTACGTCTTATTTGATGAAGACCACGCCCCAACTGACGGTATTGCGAAAGTTTTCTTCACGCATCCAGGAGAAGACCACGAACGTTTGGTCGTATTTGAAAACAAACTACGTGAGCAGTTTGGTGATAAGCTGAACATCGCATTTTCAACGCCTTGGTGTTTGGAAGTAATGAGCGCTGGCGTGTCTAAAGGTCATGCTCTTGAAGCGGTAGCGAAAAAACTCGACCTCACGTTAGAAAACTGCGTAGCATTTGGTGATGGCATGAATGACGTAGAAATGCTGTCGATGGCAGGTAAAGGGCTAGTTATGGGTACATCACACGAAAAAGTGATGAAAGCTCTACCAAATAATGAAGTGATTGGCAGCAATGCAGAAGATGCGGTTGCACACTACCTACAAGAACACTTGCTGTAAGCTTCAATACTCCAAATAATGAAGGGCTGCACATTCGCAGCCCTTTTCTTTTATCGCTGACTTGGCAGCTTCTCTTTGCCAAGAATCGCGTCCCATTCTTCTTCTGTCACGGGCATAATCGACAAGCGATTTCCACGTTTCACCAACGGCATGTTCTCAAGTTCTGGCATCGCTTTCATCACCGACAACGGAATCACTCGCGCCGTTTTACGTACAAACTCGACATCTACCATAATCCAACGCGGGTTGTCTGGGTCTGACTTTGGATCGTAATAATCGCTTTCGGGATCGAATTGGAAATGATCGGGATAGGCTTCTCTCACAACTTTAGCAATACCTGCCACGCCAACATGTTTACAAGAAGAGTGGTAAATCAGGACTAAATCGCCCACCTTCACTTGGTCACGCATCATATTGCGCGCCTGATAATTACGAACTCCCTCCCAACATGAAACCTTTTGGGTTCGAAGCGTGTCAATAGAAAAGGTATCTGGTTCAGTTTTAAATAACCAATATGCCATAATGCCATCCGATGCCGATTGAGTAACAATAATGAGGAAGATATAACATGAAGGCTTTGAAAAACCCAGTGGCGCTTGCCACCCTGCTGGTTCTGCAAGCATGTAGTTCACAGCCGCCACAATCTGGTGCTGCTAACCCAACCTCTCCACCAGCAACCTTAGATAAGCCTGAAACCATTCAACCTCAAACTTTTATGCTGCGCGGAAAAGTGATCGTCGGTCACGAGAGCCAATACATCATGCCTTGTGGCAGCGACAAGCAATATTGGTTGCAACTATCACCACAGCAAATGCAACGAGCAATTCAGTTAAATAACGAGCCTTACCAGACCATGTATGGCGAGGTTATCGGCCACCTCAACCCACCGGGCATCGATGGGTTTTCTGCTGATTTCGATGCTAACTTTGTCGTGGAACAAGTGAACTTCCTCACAACGGAAAATCCAAACCGTTGTCAGCAACCAAACAAACCAACTCGCGTGTTTGGTAATGAGCCTTCTTGGTCGGCAAGCTTTGAGGCTAATGGACTAACATTCCAGCAAATCGGCAAACAAACCACAAAATTAGCGATTAAAAGCAGTCAGCTTCAACCTCGCCAGCGCACTTATCAACTACAAGATGGTGAGCTTCACTTAACAGAAAACCTCTGCTCAGACACAATGAGCGATTCTTTGTATGGCTGGAAAGCAACACTAAAACATGATGGCGAGACGTATCAAGGTTGTGGTATGGCTGCAAACGTCGATGCAACGCTTGGCTGGGCTAATACCTATGTCGCGACCTCAACTCAATCACAAGGCTTTGAAGTACAAATGACCTTAAACCTAGACCACAGCGCCACAACAAAATACCGTTACTCCAATGGACAAGCACCATTAATCGAGCGTGGTTACTGGCAACAGTTAAGTCCGTCTCAGGTTCAAGTTGTCATGACGCATCATCAACAGCAAAGGCTAATGTCAGAGCGACTGTTTACTCGAGAAGGCAATCAGCTCAAAGCGACCAAAGAAAAAGTCGGTAACTTAGTATACCCAATCGCCGATGGTGGTTTAGTCCTTTATCCTGCCACCGTTCGTGATGAAGGCATCATGCAACCAGCCGAAAAACGCACCAACAACCCCATCGGTAGTGCTGACGTCCCTTCTAGTGCAGAGTTTGATTCAAAAGTAGATGCCGCGGTGCGCAACTACTTCTTTATCCATCAAACCACCCCCAACAATAACCAATACCGTTGGCTAACTTACGACCTCAACAGCGATGGTAACGAAGAGCTATTGGTACAGTTGGATTGGTGTGGTTCCGGAGGCTGTACATTGCTGATATTTGAACATCACGAAAAGGAATGGCGATTTAATAGCCGCATTACACTAGTGCAAAGCCCGATTATGCTCGGCCAACAAACCTCTCATGGTTGGCGAGATCTGATTTTTAATGTCAGCGGTGGCGGAGCTAAAGCGGCTCAACACGTGATGCAATACACTGGGGTTAGCTACCCACTCAACCCAAGCATGGCGCCAACGGCAACGCCGAACCAAGTCAGTGGCGTGCGTCTGTTCTCTGATGGGATAAGCCCGGTGCGAGAAGGAGTTCGTCTGTAATGTCACAACCGTGTCCAACCTGCGGTTTTCAATTCAATTGTATGTGCTCGCTAATGCCGAAACTTAACAGTGAGCACAACATCCTGCTGTTAATGCATCCGAATGAACTGAAGCGTGATACTAATACCGGCCAGCTACTAGAGCAGTGCCAACTCAACATTGAGCGAGTAATCTGGGATCGCAAACAGCCACCAGCAGAATTGCTCACTCTATTAACTGATCCGTCGCGGTATCCGGTGTTGCTCTTCCCCTGTGAAGAAAGTATCACACTCGAACATGTGGTACTCCAAAGCCAGCAACAAACCAAAACTCCGCTGTTTATTATTTTGGATGCCACCTGGCAAGAGGCGCGCAAAATGATCAATAAGAGCCTTTGGTTAGAAGGTATCCCTACTATGGGATTGTCTGCGTCGGCGGACTCACAATATCAGCTGCGACGCAACCAACAACAAGGTAACTTGTGCACGTTTGAAGTCGCTGCACATTTGCTCGGGCAACTTGGAGAACAAAACAACCAACAACAAATGCAGCGCTTTTTTGCCCATTACCTCGCTTTGTTCCAAGCTGAAAAGAGTGGACACGCTCTTAAGCGGTAAACATTAAGCTTAGTAGAAGAATCAAACAAAAAACGCAGCCTACGCTGCGTTTTTTACGACAAGAAGTTTCACGTGAAACATCATTAAAACAGTCGAGTCGGCTCGCCAAGATAGTAACCCTGCAAATAATCCACCCCCATGTCTTGTGCAATGGTACACACCTCCTGATTGTGGACGAACTCCGCCACCGTCTCCGCGTTAAACACCTGGCACAAACGCACCAACTGGGAAGCGATCTTGCGCTGTTTTAAGTCTTTATCAATATCACGAATCAAGCTGCCATCGAGCTTTATGACTTCTGGCTCCAACTTTAGGATTTCATCGATATTCGAATAGCCGGACCCAAAGTCATCAACAATGATACGCGCCCCTAAGCTTCTAAAATGACTGCACACTTCTATCATTCGGCCATAGTCTTTGATCTGCTCAGATTCCAGCACTTCTAAACCAATTCGCCTTGGGTCATTTAGCTGGCTAATTTCATGCTCTAAAAGTATTAAAGTTTTATCACTGAGCAAATCTTGCGGCGATAAGTTTATAGAAAAGTCACCTTGCTTATCTCGCATGTAATGCAACGTAGAATGAATCATGTGCCGACTTAGTCGAGTGTAAAGATGCGTATCAGAGATAATTGGCAGAAAACGCCCTGGCGCAATCACCGTTCCATCGGCTTCCAGAATACGAACCAAACATTCTTGGCTTGCCAATTTGTGGCTACCCGCATGCACAATCGGTTGGCTATAGGTGATGATATTCTGTTTGAGAATGGCTCTACTGACGCAACTTAGCCATCCAAGTTGCTCTTTGCGCACATCCTCACTGACTTCAATATCTTTCGCATTACAGATATGGGTATTACTGCGTACACCAGAGCGCCTCGCTTCGATGCCTTTGAGTAAGAGCTCATCTACTGAAGCGGATGGAAAGTCTCGACGACTCACTAAGCCGCCGCATAGCGAGATAGAAAGATAATCTATTTCACGTAGGCCAATTGGCTCAAAATTAGTTTGTTCTACCGCGTCAGCAAAACGCGTAAAGTGCTGTTTGATGGTCTCGCTGCTTTGATCAGCTTTAAATATGAACGCCCATTCACCAACCCCAATACTATAAAGCTGCAAAGCCGTTGGCATGCCGAAACGCTTTCGTAATCGATTCGTAAAGTGCATTGAGAGATCTTTGAGTAATTGATCTCCCACTCGGTAGCCGTATTTTTCGTTGATATGACTAAAGTTAAGTAGCTTTAGAGTCAACAAATGCTCATCCAAATCGATGTTACTCAGCCGCTCTTGCAATGCGACCCGGTTTTGTAACCCCGTGCGACTGTCGCGTCGATAGCTTTCTTGTAACTTGCGCGTTTGGCGATCGAGTTGATATCCCATATGCGCGTTCATATGGTTGAGATCGCCGATCGCATTTCGAATCAAGCTAAACAACGGTGAAATAGAGGAGCTAACGGGCGACTTAGGCAAGTTCAATGTTTGCACTTCGTCTCCCTCTCGCATCGCTAAATACGTCAGGCTGTGATGAAGAATTTCGGGCTGACCAATACCACCATGCAGTTCCCCCATACAGTAACTACCAAACGTCGTCGCAATATCTTTAAAGGCTTGGACTTCGTCGCTGCTGTCAATAAAGTCTAACCGTGACGCGCAGTTAAAAATCATCACGACTTCAGGTTGGTGCATGGCTAACTCAACCACACCATGCCGCACTTGCTCGAGCGTTAACGAGGGATGGTTATAGCAAAATTGCACTTCGTCACCAAGACACCAGGGCCTGTCGAAGCTCATACTGCCATCAGCGTGTAGCTCCGTTACCGTACAAACTTCCTTTCGCCCTAAGCTTTCTCGATACAAAGGAAAGCTGAGCAGTTGACTCAGCGTCACGTCATGGCCATCCGCCAAGTAACGCTTGTATACTTCCAGCGCTTTCTTCTCACCTAAACAATACAAGCGCGTTCCTTTTGCATGAGTGACTTTGTGTGGCATGCCAATCGGGTTCCATTCCGAATACGCATCAGTCCATAGCTTCAAAGTATCACTGTGCAAAGCTACGGCAACCACAGCGTTATCGTAAACTCGGTTTTGATATAGCACCCAGCAGCCATCGTCAATACTCTGCGCCAACCCTCCAGAAATCACTACTTCTTCACTGGCGAAGGTTTGAAACAAGGGATAGTCACGTCGTTCAATTTGCACAGCAAAGCTGAGGATCACCTGTGAATTATGCTGCATTAGAAGAGAGCGCTTGAGCTCCCCGCCATCAATGTCAGGGGAGTAAGAGTATGTTTGTACCGCAGAAGTCAGCGTGGTTTGCTCAAATTCAATCACACTCACTAGGCAACCAGAGGTAAATATCTCCCCTTCCAGAATCACATTACGCGTACTATGCCCCATAACATGAGCATTCGGCAGCGACGACAAAACGGCGTCTGCAAGTGTGGTCGTAATTTCGCGCGATTGCGTCGACAATATTTGTACTAAATATTGTTTATCTGAGGAAGTCGGAAAAGTGACTAAAAAGTCATTCAGTTGACTGACATCGTGAACCAGTTTTGAAAAAGCTCGCATGGACCTACCACTGCCGTAACACTATCTTCACCACGACTTGTGGCGTTACTATTTTTATTTAATAGAGAATAATTTACGTGGCTTTGCGCTGCTTTTCTAGACACAAAATGAGATTAGAATGGATTAATGCGAAAGCAATTAAAAAAGTGTGAGTAACGGCTGCAAACTATTGATTTCAATATCAGGTAAAGTACGTGTTTTTGAATGGTTAATGACATTTTTATTCATATCATTAAACCAACAGGCTGCAAAACCAGCCAACTTTGCACCATGCACATCCGTGGTTAGATGATCACCGACATGCAGAATATTCTCCGCAGGAATATCCAAGAATCGCTTCGCTTTAGTAAACATATCGGTTGCGGGTTTCGCCAATCCATCTGGCCCTGCTTTAAGTACCTGTTGGAAATAAGGCGTAAGACCGATGCGGTCTAAATCCACATTACCGTTGGTGATTGCCACCAACGGGAAGTGCTGCGCGAGTTCCTCCAGTACATCGAGGCTTTGCTGCGGCACTTCAAAACGGCTACGCCAGTCCAACGCAACGTCTACTGCGGCTTTCGCGGCGGCATGTGCTGCGTCTTCGTCGTAGCCTACTTGGGAGAAGGCTTGCTGAAGTTGCACTAAACGCCATAAAGTGACATCGCTCTTCAGCTCGGGTTGTTGCTGCACAACTCGCTGTTTGAGAGCAAACCAATCCGCTTTGTTCATATGAGCAACCGCTGGATGATGGTGCTTGAGCCAAGATAGCAACTCACGCTCCATGCGAACGATCACAGGATAGTTGTCATAGAGGGTATCATCTAGGTCAAAGGTCATTGCCTTAATAGGCTCGATACGGCGATAAAATTTCATACTTCGGCTCACTCCCCGTTCTTTTTGCGTGCGCGTGGGTGGGCTTGGTCGTAGGCTTGCGCCAAATGTTGGAAATCCAAGTGCGTGTAGATTTGGGTCGTCGAAATGTTCTCGTGCCCTAAAAGCTCCTGCACCGCACGTAAGTTATTGCTTGATTCGAGCATATGTGTCGCAAATGAGTGACGCAATTTATGCGGACTAATATGGCTTGCGACAGACTGTTTCTGCCCCCATTCAGCCATGCGCTTTTGCACGCTACGATGCGAAATACGCGTTCCGAGCTTAGATACAAACAAGGCGGGCTCACCTGGAGCGGCTAAATCACCACGAACGCGTAGCCACTTCCCAACCCACTCGGTTGCCATCCCAGAGAACGGCACTTTACGTTCTTTATCGCCTTTACCAATAACACGAAGCTCACCACTACGCAGTTGTACATCACGTACATCCACACCCACCAACTCAGCCAAACGTAAACCGGCGCCGTACATCAGCTCCATCATGGCGCGATCGCGCACAGCCAACGGGTCGTCCTCGTTGACTTCAAGTAATTGGCTCACTTCGTCAACATCGAGGTTTTTGGGCAACGGGCGTTTTTTGCGAGGTGCTGAAACCCCTTTGGCTGGGTTAGCCGACATCTCGCCACGCAGAATAAGGAAATCGAAAAAGCTACGCAGCGATGAGAGTCGCGTTGCCAAACTGCTGGCTTTCATGCCTTCTCGCATACCCTTACCTGCTAATTGGCGCACCCAACCAGCATCCACTTGAGACCAATCTTTGAGCCCCATTTCAGCTAGGTGCTGCGCCATTGTTTCTAGCTGCTGTTTGTAATTGCGCTGAGTATGTAGGCTAAGCCCCTTTTCGCTTCGTAAGAATTCATAGAAGCGCTCAAGAGGCTTTTGCAGACTATTTGGCAGAGGAGTGTTGGGAGTTGTCGTCATCGTAACTTTGCCATACCAGTGTTTGAGCGAGATGTGCCACCACTAATGATAGGTGACGCAAAAACAAGGTATCCATATCTGGCTGAAAATGGCCGCCATCTTCACTAGAAAAAGCAAGCACGCCCAGTGTTTGCTGTTTCACGAGCGGCAGTACCACATAGGACCCCATTTCCGGCACTTCCATGTTGCCAAACAAAGCTTCACGATCCACTTTGCGAAGACGTCCTAAGTACGCATCTTTGCCATTTAAGTGAGTGGTCGCAAAGCGTTGATAACTTTCCTTACTCAATTGAATCGATGCGTCGCACTGACTAAACAATCGAACAAACGCACGTAAGCCCAATGCTTTGGCTTTCTCTTCGATAGAATGAATGACTTGTTTAAAGTCACCACACTTTAGAATCTGCCCCTGCAAATCCATAAATTCGTAAAAGGTGCGATCATTGTTCGCCGCAAGCGACATTAGTGTAGTGATCTCTTCCTCTAACTCTTCAATGCGCTGACGTTGACGATTCATTTGGATGTGCACCAAAGATACCGCGCCTAAGTCTGAGTGTGGGAAAGATAAACGATCCACAAGCTCCGGACGTTGCACAAAAAAGTCTGGATGATCTTTGAGGTACTCGGCCACTACTTCAGCCGTTAAGGCATCTGCTTCTACTTGAGACAAACCGTTTCCTTTTTCTTCAACTAGCAAGACAATTGACCATCAAATACATGCGTTGTAGGTCCGGTCATAAACAACGGCTTGCCAGGACCTTGCCATGCAATTCGCAATTCACCACCAGGTAGAGAAACCTTAACGTTTTCATCCAACAAGCCCTGCAGAATCCCAACCGCGACTGCCGCGCATGCACCACTACCACAAGCTTGTGTCTCTCCTGCGCCTCGCTCGTAAACTCGAAGACGAATATGGTCACGACTCATCACCTGCATAAAGCCAGCGTTGACGCGCTCTGGGAAACGCTCATGCGACTCAAGCAGCGGACCGAGAGTTTCCACTTCTGCCGTATCCACATCGTCGACCACGGTCACTACGTGCGGGTTACCCATGCTCACAGCACCACAAAACAAGGTATTGTCGCCTGCTCGCATGATGTAAGTTTTCTCTTTTTGCTTCGCTTTGAAAGGAATTTTGTTCGGTTCAAACTCTGGCACGCCCATGTTGACCGTCACTTCCCCATCATCTTCGATGTTGAGAATCATCTTTCCTTTCTTGGTGCTCACGCTGATGCTGTATTTATTGGTCAGCCCCTTCAAGCGAACAAAGCGGGCAAAACAGCGTGCACCGTTACCACACTGTTCAACTTCACTACCATCGGCATTAAAAATCCGATAATGGAAGTCGGTTTCAGGGTCGTAAGGGGCCTCTACCACAAGCAATTGGTCAAAACCAACGCCAGTATGACGATCCGCCAAGCGGCGGATCAGGTCTTGCGAGAAAAACACGTTCTGGGTAATACAGTCGACGACCATGAAGTCGTTGCCCAAACCGTGCATTTTGGAAAAGTGGAAATGCATTTGTTGTGTGTTACTCCGGTAGAATCTGTTCCAGCTGCCACAAACTGGTCAGCTCCTCACGCTGGCGAACTAAGTGGCTTTGTTTACCGTCCACCATCACTTCTGCCGCTCGGGTACGAGTATTGTAGTTCGAAGACATCACAAAACCATAGGCACCTGCTGAACGAACCGCGAGTAGATCACCTTCTTGCAAAACGAGTGCGCGATCTTTACCCAAGAAGTCGCCGGTTTCACAAATAGGACCAACCAAGTCGTAAGTCTGAGCTTCACCCTTTCGCGGTGAAACTGGCACAATATCTTGCCATGCTTGGTATAGCGCAGGACGCATCAAGTCGTTCATTGCAGCGTCGATAATCGCAAAGTTTTTATGCTCAGTATGTTTTAAAAACTCAACACGCGTTAGCAAGATACCTGCGTTCGCAGCAATTGCACGGCCTGGCTCAAAGATCAGCTCCAAGTCTTGGTGATTTTCAAGACGGCCTAGTAACGCTTTGGCGTAATCAGAAGGCTGAGGTGGTAATTCATCACGATAGACCACACCCAAACCGCCGCCGACATCAAGGTGACGAATGTTAATGCCTTGTGCTTTTAAATCATCAATCAGAGCTAATAAACGGTCTGTCGCGTCGATAAATGGGTCTATATTGGTCAGCTGAGAACCAATGTGGCAGTCGATGCCTTGCACATTCAAGTTCGGCAGGCTTTGCGCGAATTTATAAACATCTGGCGCACGATCAAACGCAATGCCGAATTTATTGTCGCGAAGACCAGTCGAAATGTAAGGGTGTGTTTTCGCGTCGACATCTGGATTGATACGCAGAGAAATTGGTGCAATCACACCAAGCTCACCCGCAACCTTGTTCAAACGTTCTAGCTCTGGCTCAGATTCAACGTTGAAACATTTGATACCTAGCTCAAGAGCGCGCTTCATCTCTGCCGATGTTTTACCAACACCAGAGAAAACGACTTTTTTCGGATCACCGCCTGCGGCAATCACACGCTCAAGTTCACCACCCGACACGATGTCAAAACCCGATCCCAAACGCGCTAGCGTGTTCAATACGCCTAAGTTTGAGTTGGCTTTCACCGCGTAGCAAACTAGGTGAGGATGCTGACCCACAGCACTATCAAACGCCTTCCAATGGCGCTCTAGCGTGGCTCGAGAATATACGTAAAGAGGAGTGCCATATTGCTCTGCAAGAGCTTGAAGTGGGACGTCTTCGGCCCAAAGCTGGCCATCATCCTGATAGTTGAAGTAATCCAAAATTCGCTTCCCTTATTTTATTCGACTGCTGAACCCTAATTTCACCCTAAGGTGCGGTTATTTATTGTGATTGCTCATTCTGTTGAGTGTCATCTGGAATGTATAGTGAGCCAGACTGACCACACCCCGCTAAGGTCGCGGCAACCATCACAAACAACACAGTAACTAATTTTTTCATTTCGCATATCGTGATTATTGAATCAATGCCCCCTATAATCGCACCACACTCAGGAAAAGCAATAGGATAGACGGATGAACGATACTGAATTTCATCAACTGGTGGATGCGCAGATGCAAATCATCGAAGAATCCATCGATGATTCAGGCGCAGACATTGATTACGAAGTCACTGGCAACGTAATGACATTGGAATTTGAAGACCGCAGCCAAATCATCATTAATCGCCAAGAGCCGATGCATGAGATCTGGCTAGCGTCCAAATCTGGTGGTTTCCACTTCAAACTTATTGAAGGTAAATGGACCTGCTCAAAAACGGGTATGGAGCTATTTGAAATGGTGAAGCAAGAATGTGAAAAGCACGCAGGCGAAGCCATTGATTGGGCATAATTCTGGTCAATCGTCACCAAAACAAAAAGAGCACCGAAGTGCTCTTTTTGTTTATTGATACGGGTTTAATTACGCGTTCACAGTTTTGGTCGGGCGACTCGGTGAACAACCGTCATTACGGTAAGGAATGATATACGCATTCCCCTCTTCAGGGTGAATAATTTGATAGTACTGAGGCAGGTTAAAGTTAATAAACTTAGACGCGACGCGACTATCGTCTTTTACCGACGTGTAGAAGCTGTTTACAGACGAAATCATTTCATCTTTAGAGCCGCTAAATTGGTGATACACTTCCACTTGATTTGACTCATCCAACACATAAATATTGAAGCCATCTTCGTTATCTTCAAAGAAGAACTGCACTAGACCTTCACTGGCAAACCCATCCACCGCTTCAGGCATTTGATATTCTTGCTCACGATCGAGCATTAACAGCGGCGAGCCTTTGAGTTTGTTAGTGGAAATGCTGCGGTAGAAATCGATGGAATTTTCTAGCTTCTGCACCGACACACCACGACGTTCAAAGAACAACCCATAAGTCTGGTTACCAAGACGCATCGCTTTAAAGCGGCGGCGTTTCTCTTGCTCTACTGGTTTTAAGCGTAAGTCGATACATTCAGCTAAAAGCTGGTAAACCATATTACGCATCACACCACGCATGTTCTTCGCATAGCAGAACACATCCACTGATTCTGGTGGCAACGCATCTTGGTGCATTTTGCCCAAAATGGTTTTCAGTGCATCCAGCATCGCCGTTTCCCCTTTGAAATGCAGCGTACGCACTTCATGCCAAGAGTTACGGTAAACAAGGTCAACACTGCCGACTAAATTTTTATGTTCTGGACCAAAGCTAAAAATATCGGTGTTCTTAACATCCACTTTCAACGAACGACCAGAAAGTTCAGACGTCGGATCATTTTCGAAGTTGATGAACATCGCAAGCTGGCTTATTTCACAAGGACTCGCTAGCGCCTGCATAGATGGACGACGCTTACGCAACGCAAAAGTATTTCGTAAGTCACTCACCATTTGGTAAAACTTATCAATATCTAGCTGCGCTTCACGTACCACGGCATGTAAACGAGTCGATTCAGTAATCAAGCCATTGAAGAATGCCCAAGCAACCAACTTACTCAAGTATTCATGATGCTCTAGATATGGTTGCCCCAAAATGCGGTGCGCAATAAGCGGTTGTTTATAGAGGTACCAACCAGACTTGTTTACCCCCCCTTTTTTCACTTCGATAAAGCTCAAGTCAGGCTCGTGCAGATCAGGTGAAATCTGTGGGTTTAGTAACGTTACTTTGCCCGGCAATACTTCAAAAGCTGCGTAAAGTTTACGGGCCAAAATACTGATGTCTTGCGGACTGATAGCAGAAGTGATGTCGTTACGACGCGCAAATTGAATCAAGTTACG
This sequence comes from Vibrio sp. 1457, assembly GCF_033340195.1. Lineage (NCBI taxonomy): Bacteria > Pseudomonadati > Pseudomonadota > Gammaproteobacteria > Vibrionales > Vibrionaceae > Vibrio > Vibrio sp. 1457. The sequence goes on along the minus strand of NZ_JAWOWA010000028.1, from coordinate 6,358 downwards.
GTAGCTTTGCATCAACGCATCCAGCAATGCATGATGTACCACCTTTACTTGTTCAACCTTCCAATTACGGCGGTCATCGAGCTCTGCAACGACACTGGCATCCCAATTCCATTTTGCAATCATATCGCTCAGCGCTTCACGACGCCAAGCTACTGAGCCAACATTCGGCTCACGAGATAATTTTTCATGGGTTTTGAGATAGAAACAGCGACGCACTAAATCCAAACGTGTATCGTCTTGAATTCGCTCTAAGTAACGGGTTACTTTTTCCAACATTAAGTAGTACGCATCCATGCCATAGAGATCAGGCTCATGGGCAAAGAAACGACGTTTAGTGTCGATGCTTAACAATTGAGTATGCGGGTATTCCCACGAGTAAGCTTCTAGCAAGATGGCTTTTAATACCGATTTGTAGGGAGAGTCGATGCTTTTGTATAACTGCCACAAGTTCGAGCCGAAGTATTCTTCAGCAGGAATGCAGTTCAATTTACCAAAGTCGATCCATTCACTACAGTCGATGTAACCATCACTGCACAGTTGAGAAACGTACTCGTCGTAACACTCTTCCATTTCTGGCGGCACGATTTGCCATAACAAACGCTGTCCGGCAATACGCACCGCACTACGATAGAATTCATCTAGCAAAAGTAAGTGCTGAGATGAACCACAGTTATCACCTGTCATCTCCTCAGAATGATTGCTTCTAAAGCGCTCTTTATCCATTAAGAAAAAGTTCGCTTCCACGCCTTTGCTTTGTGCCCAATCCGTGATGAGTAAGCATTTATTGGTCAATAACTCGCGTTCGTCACAATCCATCTCTGGTGAGATACACACCCAAATATCCAAATCACTGGAAGTACTTTGACCAATCGAGGAGGTACTGCCCATGGTGTACAAACCCAATATAGCGGGCTTTTCTACCGTCTTGAGCGGCTGACCAATGGCAAGTTGAATATCATCTATGAATTGTTGCTGAATGCTATTTAGTTCAAGCCCATGCACACCAAAAGGGACATCGGCATCATAATAGCCAGGAATTACAGGATGGTTGTAATTCAACAAGGCAGGAATCAAATGGAAGACTTGCTGGCTTTGCGAATCCATAAGCGCCAGCGCGCGATCAACTCGCTGCTGATTCAAATTATCTAGTCGCTGGATGATTTTTTGGGTGTAAGCCTGCAAGGGGAATTCCTTGGTTGAACAATCACGAAAATCTGCTGACGTTTTAAACCAAAATGGCTTAAAAACGTGATCAATTTAACACTTTTATTGGTGCGGGTAAAGCTTCACGCCCGCGTATCACTCTGGATACAAAACCATACTTTAGTCACAAAATTAATCGCGCGGTAGTTTCGCTCTTATTACCTATTACTAATAATAGTCCTTAGTCTAATTGAGAATCCAGTCACACTATTTTCATAACGTCATGTAATTCCATTCATAGCCTTCAGAGATAACGAACTAACAGTAAGCATTTCTTGATGAGAATGGTAGGATAAACCCAAATCCAAACAGCATTGAGAAGATCATGACACAATCCACACCGATTCGCATTGCAACTCGAAAAAGCCCTCTTGCTTTATGGCAAGCTTACTTTGTTAAAGACGCCCTTCAAGCCGCTCACCCTGGCTTGGAAGTCGAGTTAGTAACCATGGTGACCAAAGGTGACGTGATTTTAGATACACCACTAGCAAAAGTTGGCGGCAAAGGCTTGTTCGTAAAAGAGCTTGAAATCGCGATGCTAGAAGGACGTGCAGACCTCGCCGTTCACTCAATGAAAGACGTACCCGTCGATTTCCCAGAAGGCCTTGGCCTCGTGACCATTTGTGAGCGTGAAGATCCTCGTGATGCCTTCGTCTCTAATACCTATAGCCACATTGATGAGCTCCCTCAAGGTGCCGTGGTTGGTACTTGCAGTTTGCGCCGTCAATGCCAACTGAAAGAATATCGTCCGGACATCATCATCAAAGAGCTTCGCGGTAATGTGGGCACTCGCCTTGGTAAGTTAGATGCGGGTGAGTATGATGCAATCATTCTTGCTGCGGCTGGCCTCAAACGATTGATGCTTGAAGAGCGCATTCGTAGCTTTATCGAACCAGAGCAATCACTACCAGCGGTAGGGCAAGGTGCTGTCGGTATTGAGTGCCGCCTTGACGATGAAAGACTGCTTAAGCTGCTTGAGCCACTTAACCACCAAGACACCGTAGACCGCGTTTTGTGTGAGCGCGCAATGAACCTTACGCTAGAAGGCGGCTGTCAGGTACCTATCGGCAGCTATGCCCTGCTAGACGGCGACAACATTTGGCTACGCGCATTAGTTGGCGAACCAGATGGCAGCGAAATTGTGCGTGGTGAAATTCGTGGCCATCGTAAAGACGGCGAAGCATTAGGAGTGCAGCTAGCCAATGAGCTGCTAGATAACGGCGCTCGTGAAATCCTAACTAAGCTGTACGCAGATCACGAATAACCATGGCAGTGTTGGTCACTCGGCCGGGAGAGCAAGGCAACGCGCTTTGCTCTCTGCTCGAAAGGCACGGCATTTCCGCATATCACCATCCTCTGATCGACATTGTCGCCGATCTCACGGACACGCACCTCTCTAAACATCTACATCAAGCTCAAATTGTTATCGCTGTTAGTCGACATGCAGTGCAATGTGCACAGCAAATCTTAGCCAGCAACGGGATGTCATGGCCGAAACAAGCTATTTACCTTGCCGTTGGTCAAAAAACAGCACACTATTTAAGCAAATGTACCCAACAGAAAGTACACTATCCCCAAGTCAGTGATAGTGAACACTTATTGCGACTGCCAGAGCTCAACAATGTGGCACAACAACAAGTTCTTATCCTTCGTGGTAACGGCGGAAGAGAGCTGATCAAAGATGCATTGGTGAGGCGTGGCGCAAAAGTTCACTATAGTGAGACTTACAAGAGAGAATTCATCCCATTCGATCCAGTAAGCTGTATCTCACTATGGAAAAACCTACAAATTAACCAGATTATTGTCACCAGTGGTGAACAACTGGATTATTTGTGCAGCCAATTGACGTCGGAGCAATTGACTTGGCTTAATCAACAAGAGTTGTATATCCCCAGTCAGCGTATCGCTGACATTGCAATTCAAAGGGGGTTCACTCGCGTGAGATGCACGGGAAGCGCATCCAACCAAGAATTACTGGCGGCTCTCCAGCCCTAGCTACACAGGATATAGGCATGACAAGTAAAAATAACGACCAAAAAAATAACGATAAAAACCTTTCCGAAGAAACCTCATCGACACCGCTAGTCGAAAAAACCACATCGCAGCAGGATGCGGACCTTAAAAAAGAGCAACCACAAGCGGCCGAGCCCCCAAAAACAGCAGAGCCAACCAAAGTCGAGTTTGAAGAAAAACAAGGTAAACGCGGTGTCAAACTAGGCACGGTCGCTATCATCTTATCGATTATTTTTGGCGGTGGCCTCGCGTACAAGCTGCATCAACAGCAAGCCGATTACCAAGCGCAGATCGCCCAACTAAAAAGTCAGCTAGAAAGCACTCAAGCTTCCATGAAGCAAGAGCTCAGCCGGGTACAAGAAGAAACCATCGAGAAAGCAACAACCGTGACACACAAAGCGGAAGTGGTACTTGGACAGCAACAGAAGAGCATTGAAAGCTTACAGCTCGCCGTTGCCGATGTGAAAGGTCGTCGACCAAACGACTGGCTATTGGCGGAAGCCGATTACCTCGTCAAATTAGCCGGCCGTAAATTGTTCTTAGAGCACGATGTAGAAAGCGCGACTCAACTGATGGAAAGTGCAGACCAACGCATTGCAGCGCTGAATGACCCTAGTCTCGTCAAACTACGTAAAGCAATGGCAAACGATATCACCAAACTTCGCACTATCCCGCTAATTGACCGTGATGGATTGGTACTACGCTTAACTGCCCTGCAACAGCAAGTAGACAAGCTCCCTCTCGCCAATGCACTGCTACCTGAAGCTGAAGCCGTAGAAAACACTGAAGTGTCTGAAGATATCGCAAACTGGCAAGATAACTTAATGACCTCTTTGAAGGACTTTTCAGAAAACTTCATTACCTTCCGCACGCGCGATGGTAACGTCATTCCACTGCTTTCTCCTGAGCAACACTTTTACCTGAAAGAAAACATCAAAGCCAAATTGGAAACGGCAATAAAAGCGGTGTACCAAGAACAAGGTGAAATTTACACCACATCTCTAAAAACAGCCGACAAATGGGCATTAGCTTTCTTCAACCAAGACGATAATTCCGTTAAAGAGTTCAACAAAACGGTTAACCTGCTAAGTCAGCAAAATATTCAAGTGGAATACCCAACAAAACTGCAAAGTCAGTCTCAACTATCAGATGTCATCCGTGAACGCCTACGTCGTGAAGTCACAACGATGACAGGCATGGAGGATAAGTAATGTTTCGTCTTATTTTCCTATTTGTTGTACTAGGCGCAGGACTATTTGTTGGCACCCAGCTTTCTGGTCAGCAAGGCTATGTACTCATCTCCATTGCCGAGAAAACGATCGAGATGAGCGTAACGACATTAGTGGTTTTCGTTATCGCAGCACTCGCAGGTCTTTTTCTGCTTGAGTACCTGATTAAGAAGTTAGTTTATGCTAGTTCTACAACATGGAACTACTTCAGTGTTCGCAAAATGCGCCATTCCCGCCGATACACCAATGAAGGCATTATTAAACTTCTAGAAGGTGACTGGAAAGGTGCTGAGAAAAAAGTAACTCGCTGGGCAAATCATCACGATATGCCGCTGCTTTGCTACTTAGTTGCCTCTGAAGCCGCACAAGGTCAAGGTGATAAAGCAAAACGAGATCACTATCTAGAGCTAGCGAGCCAACAAGAGAACGCCCATCTCGCAGTAGAGCTGACTCGAGCGAAACAATTTATCCGCGACAACGAGTTCGAGTCCGCTTTCGATACCTTGCAATCGTTAAAAAGTCAGTATGCGAGTAACTCTATTGTATTGAACTTGCTGAAAACAACGTACATGCAGCTAAAGTTGTGGCAACCTCTTATTGACCTCTTGCCACAACTAACCAAAGCAAAACTCATCTCGGACGAAGAACATGCAGAGCTGATTCAAAAGGCGCAGTGCGGCTTACTCCATGAAGTAGCGCAGCAACAGGGTAGCGAAGGGCTAATCTCCCATTGGAATAGCCTCTCACGTAAAGTGAAACAAGACACACACCTCGTTGCCTGTTTTGCTCGAGAACTCATCACACGAAAAGCTGATGCAGAAGCCTTTACCGTGCTAAAAGAAGCATTAAAAAAACAACCAGCCCCAGAGCTTTATCAACTACTGCCAGATCTAAATCTGCCAGATACCCACCCTGTCGTGGTCTTCTTAGAGGGAGTAGTGAAGAAAGAACCGGATAACGCCGCTGCCCATAGCGCATTAGCGCACTTCTATTTCCGTCAAGAGAAGTGGCAAGAAGCCCAGGATCACTTTGAGATCGCCTTAAAGCTTCGCTCTGACGTCTCTGACTATGCATTCCTAGCAGACACACTAGAGAAGCAAAATCTAACCAAAGCTGCTCACGAAGTCTCTCGTAAAGCTCTCACGCTCGTACAGAATGACTAACTTAAGATGACCTAACCAAGCCGACAGCTTACCTGTCGGCTTTTTTATTGCCTGCTATTAACCCTTTAGTCCTTACATCAATATGTTTATCAAATTCATTGGTTCCCAAGTAATTTCCAACTTCCTAGCAACTCACTATCGTTTCACTTTCACTCTTCTCTTTTGACTACTCTGATCCTGTCATTCCAGCAGAATCCAAAACAATTTTAAAAGATGCAGGAATACGTAACTTTAGCCTGTTGATGTATGGTTTTAAGACGTAGCTAGATTTAGGCAATAGAGCACACGCATCGCTAGACTGAGCAAAACAAAAAGATACATCAGTGAAACAGTGGCTATTTGAGTATGCTTATTTGTTCGGTCTATCCAGTAAAAGGGGCTAGAGAAGCAATGGTAGTGCTTTAAGAGAACGATAAGGCAATAGATGGTTCAACACCTTAACAAAGCATCTCCAACAACCTTATCGGGACAGCATGCAGTGATGAGGATGAACAGCTTTAGAGGCAACTGCACTTCTTAGCAAAAATCAAAACGTCACAACCAAGACCGATACCAATATTACTTTGTCGAAAAGTAGATCGCATATGGAATTGATTTTTGGCAAGCACAGATAGAGTAATAAAGATGTGCGGAAATGAAAAAAGCCTCGCTATTTCTAGCGAGGCTTCTTAATAGTGGCGGAGAGATAGGGATTTGAACCCTAGATACGCTATTAACGTATGCCGGTTTTCAAGACCGGTGCTTTCAACC
>NZ_JAWOWA010000027.1:0-54856 GCF_033340195.1 Vibrio sp. 1457 | reverse complement strand
TGTTTTACCGTGGTCAACGTGGCCGATAGTACCAACGTTAACGTGCGGTTTCGTACGTTCAAATTTTTCTTTAGACACGATCGTGTTCCTTCCTAGTTATGATTCGTCGTGATCATTATTGATCGACGACGCGCCAGAAATTGTTATTTTATGCGCCAACGCCCGTTAGCGCAATATTTGGACGCCCTGATCTCGCAAAAAGTCGTAAACTTTTTGCAGTTCAATCGTCAATTAGTAACCACGCTCTGCAATAATTTTATCTGCGAAGTTTTTCGGCACTTCAGCGTACTCGTGAAACTCCATAGAGTAAGACGCACGGCCTTGAGTTGCAGAACGTAGATCAGTTGCGTAACCGAACATTTCGGATAGTGGTACTTGAGCACGGATGATCTTAAGACCAGCCACACCTTCGTCCATGCCTTCAATGATACCGCGACGACGGTTTAGGTCACCAACAACGTCACCCATCCAGTCTTCCGGAGTGGTTACTTCGACATTCATCATAGGTTCTAGAATCACAGGTTGTGCTTCTAGTGCACCTTTCTTGAATGCCATCGAGCCAGCGATCTTAAACGCCATCTCGCTTGAGTCTACATCGTGGTAAGAACCATCAAATAGTGTAGCTTTAATATCTAGTACAGGGTAACCCGCTAGAACACCACTATTCATTTGCTCTTCGATACCTTTCGATACCGAACTGATGTATTCCTTAGGAATCACACCGCCCACGATTTCGTCTACGAATACGAAACCTTCACCAGGTTCAGAAGGCTCAAGTTTGACCCAAACATGACCGTATTGACCACGACCACCTGATTGACGAACAAACTTGCCTTCAACTTCCGCTTTACCACGAATGGTTTCACGGTAAGCAACCTGAGGTTTACCAACGTTACAATCAACGCTGAATTCACGCTTCATACGATCAACGATAATGTCTAGGTGAAGTTCACCCATACCTGAGATCAGAGTCTGACCTGATTCGTCGTCCGTTTCCACGCGGAATGATGGATCTTCCGCTGCTAGTTTACCTAGCGCGATAGCCATTTTCTCTTGGTCTGCCTTAGAACGAGGCTCTACAGCAATCTGAATAACTGGTTCAGGGAACTCCATGCGCTCTAGAATCACTTTGTGGTTCTGATCACACAGTGTGTCACCTGTTGTTACGTCTTTCAGACCGATAGCAGCTGCAATATCACCAGCGCGAACTTCTTTCACTTCTTCACGCTTATTCGCATGCATCTGAACGATACGACCGAAACGCTCTTTCTTCTCTTTTACTGAGTTGTAAACAGCGTCACCCGAGTTTACAACACCGGAGTAAACACGCATGAAAGTTAGCGTGCCCACGAATGGGTCAGTCGCAATCTTAAACGCTAGCGCTGAGAAAGGTTCGTTGTCGTCAGCATGACGCTCAACTTCATTTTCTCTTTCGTCGACACCTTTAATTGCAGGTACGTCAACAGGCGATGGCAAGAACTCAACTACTGCATCCAGTACCGCTTGAACACCTTTGTTCTTAAACGCACTACCACAAGTAGCCAGTACGATTTCGTTATTTAGTGTGCGAGTACGTAGAGCTTGTTTGAGCTCAGCTTCAGTCAATTCACCTTCTTCAAGGTACTTGTCCATCAGCTCTTCGCTAGCTTCAGCAGCGGATTCAACCATGTGGTTGCGCCACTCTTCAGCAAGTTCAATCATGTCAGCTGGGATGTCTTCGTAAGTAAACGAAGTGCCTTGATCGGCATCATTCCAGTTGATCATTTTCATCTTGATAAGGTCGATGACACCTCTGAACTCATCTTCCGCACCAACGTTCAGCTGGATTGGAACAGGAGTCGCACCAAGACGATTCTTAATTTGGTTCACAACGCGTAGGAAGTCTGCGCCCGCACGGTCCATCTTGTTTACAAATACCAAACGTGGAACGTGGTATTTGTCTGCTTGACGCCATACAGTTTCAGACTGAGGTTCAACACCAGATGAGCCACAGAACACAACCACAGCACCATCAAGTACACGAAGAGAACGCTCTACTTCGATAGTAAAGTCAACGTGTCCAGGGGTATCAATGATGTTTACGCGATGCTCAGGGAACTGTGCTTCCATACCACGCCAGAATGTAGTAGTCGCAGCGGATGTGATAGTGATACCACGCTCCTGCTCCTGCTCCATCCAGTCCATGGTTGCTGCACCATCGTGAACTTCGCCGATTTTGTGAGAAAGGCCAGTGTAGAACAGAATACGCTCAGTTGTGGTTGTTTTTCCTGCATCTACGTGAGCACAGATACCGATATTACGGTATAGCTCAATAGGAGTTTTACGAGCCACGATTGTATCCTCTTACTAAGGTGTACCTTAGAGTATAGAAAAGTGCTGCGAGAGAACCTCGCAGCACAGAAGGTATTACCAACGGTAATGAGCGAACGCTTTGTTTGCGTCAGCCATGCGGTGAACGTCTTCACGTTTCTTAACCGCAGTACCTTTGTTCTCAGACGCGTCTAGCATTTCAGCAGCTAGGCGTTGAGCCATAGATTTTTCACCACGCTTGCGCGCAGCTTCAACCAACCAACGCATAGCAAGTGCGTTACGGCGAACCGGACGTACTTCTACAGGTACTTGGTAAGTTGAACCACCAACACGGCGAGATTTAACCTCTACCGCTGGGCGAACGTTTTCAAGAGCTTCTTCAAAAATAGCTAAGTGGTCTTTACCAGACTTTTCAGCCATAGCATCTAGTGCAGTGTAAACGATTTTCTCTGCAGTAGATTTTTTACCGTCAACCATTAGGATGTTAACGAATTTTGCCAGCAATTCAGATTTGAATTTTGGATCTGGAAGGATCTTACGCTGACCAATGACGCGACGACGTGGCATGGATTTATCTCCGTTGTCTTCTTCAGGTTTTATCCAAAACTTTTCAGTTTTTTCAAAAAATTAAAAATAATTTAGTGTTTGGCCTTACTTAACGGAATCCATTAAGACTTAGGACGCTTCACACCGTACTTAGAACGACCTTGTTTACGGTCATTTACGCCAGCACAGTCTAGTGCGCCGCGAACAGTGTGGTAACGCACACCTGGAAGGTCTTTAACACGACCACCACGGATTAGAACAACTGAGTGCTCTTGAAGGTTGTGACCTTCACCGCCGATGTACGATGTAACTTCGAAGCCGTTTGTCAGACGTACACGACAAACTTTACGAAGTGCTGAGTTAGGTTTTTTAGGTGTAGTAGTGTAAACACGAGTACATACACCACGTTTTTGTGGGCACGCTTCTAGTGCAGGCACGTTGCTTTTAACAACTTGCTTTGCACGTGGCTTACGTACCAACTGGTTAATAGTTGCCATTAACTAGCTCCTGATTTACTTGAAAGTAAGCTTTGTGAAAAATCTATCCCCAACTGCCAATGCAGTTAGGGACGCAAAATTCTATGCAGCAGTGAGAGGTGTGTCAAGAAATATACGGATCTTTTTTGTTCAATTAGAACAATTCATCCGTAAAGCTTTGTCGACAGCAAATCTTGTTCAATCCCAAGTTAGGGATTTATCCTGTTTTGCTGTTAGTTCAACGAAGCCTGAGTAATTCACAATCGTCAGCGATGGACTGATACGATTTGCAATACCGCGAGCTTGCGCATCGCTCTCTAACACAAATACGCTGAGGTTTTTTAGATGGGAAAATGCTTTATGTTGCGAGTTAGCAGCGTACACTGCATCTTCTATAAGTAAGATGTCATCCTGTTCACTGCATAAGGGCATGGCGTCTTCTAGAGCAGAGACTGTTTTTATGATGTGTAACATACCTTCCTCAAAAAGACAGTAGCTTGCCAGCGTGTTGTAACTTATCTTTGAGCTGTTCTGAGCTTAACGCTTGGGCTTCAATGACTAAATCCGCTTGCGCCAAACCTCGCTGGGTTAACGACTCTGAACACACAAAGACTTGTTCGATGTCGTATAAATCGAAAAGCTTTAACATCGGCGCGTAATCTTTACTCAAAATATTGTTGGGGTTTTGTCCGAGTAGAAGCTGGTATACCCCGTCACCCATGAAAATGACGCTGATATCTTCACAGTAAGCCGACGCGGCTAACAGTGCATCCACACCTTCACGACCAGCTGCACTGCCATGTGGCGCACTACGAAATAGATAAGTTAACTGACTCAAAACTGTACCACTCTGTCTTGGGTTAACATCGCTTCAGCTAGGCTACCTAAGCCTGCTTGTTCAAAACCATCGGCTAGATTGTTCTGAACCAAACCATGTTGATTCGCTTCTTCTTCACTTACAATCCCGCGACGCAAAGCGGCCGCGACACAAGTTTCTAGGCGAACACCATGCTCTTTAGCCAAAGACTGCCACGCCTTATTGAGATCAAATTCATCGTTGGCTGGCACACTCAAAGCAGTACCATTAGTCACACCATCTTGATAAAAGAAGACGCTCACTAGCTGATGGCCTTGCTCTATCACCGCTTTGGCGAACTGATAAGCACTGCGCGCTGACTGGCTGCCATAAACGGGACCATTCACCACTAACGTGTAAGTCAGTTTACTCACCTTTCATCATCCTCGGTTTTACGTTGACGAATGTACAAGTAAACGGTGTGTTTTGAAATATTAAGGCGATCCGCGACACGGTTGATGGCATCTTTAATATCGAAGATACCTTTGTCGTACAACTCCATCACGATCTGGCGATTTTTGGTGTTGTTAGACACGGATTTATCCGCATTGATCTCTTCGATGGTGCGTTCAACAGTTTGGTCCACCAGCTCTTCTACGTCACTAGCAAAGTTGACCGAGGAAGCCGCTTCTTTCGCTTCTTGCGTCGGCATGAAAGACTGAAGAACTTGCGAGAAAGGCGCATCCAAGTTGACGTTGATACACAACAAACCAATCACGCGATTTTCGCCATTACGAATGGCGACAGTAATCGACTTCATCAACACGCCACCTTTTGCACGGGTAAAGTACGAACGTGAGAAGTTGCGCTCCGAGCCTTCGATGTCTTTTAGCATCTTAAGCGCTAAATCAGTGATTGGTGAGCCGACTTGGCGCCCCGTGTTTTCACCGTTAGCGATTTTAATTGCAGAGGTATTTAAGTCTTCTAGAGAGTGAAGAACGATTTCACAAAATGGACCTATCAGGCTGGCGATACCATCCACGACCGCCTCATAAGATCTTAAAATGATTTTGTCGTGCTCGGTAAACGGCATCACGTTAACGGATTCCATTTCGAGCAACATCTCCGCGTTTATTGTTTCTGTAGTTGTCATAAGCCTTCGAGCGAAAAATCAACAAATTGGTGTAAGTTTATCAGAAAATTTGAAAAGCAACCTAGCAAACTCACCAACTAGTGACCTAGAACAAAAAAGGCCCGTTAAACGGACCTTTTTCAATAACTTATCGCAGCTTATTGTTATTGCTCTGCGTTGTCGTTCTCAACTTTTAGCAGCTCAACTTCAAATACTAGCGTTGAGTTAGCAGGAATGCTTGGTGTGTCTTGGTCACCGTATGCTAGCTCTGGCGGGATAACGAATTTGAATTTAGAACCCACAGGCATTAGCTGAACACCTTCTGTCCAACCTGGGATTACACGGTTAAGTGGGAACGTTGCAGGTTCACCACGATCGTAGGAGCTGTCGAACTGAGTACCGTCGATCAGAGTACCTTTGTAGTGTACTTGAACCGTATCAGTGTCTTTTGGCTTCTCACCTTCAGCTGGTGTCATTACTTGGTATAGAAGACCTGTATCTGTCTTCACTACGCCTTCTTGCTTCTCAAACTCAGCACGGAAATCATCGCCAGCTTTTTTCGCTTCAGCTGCTTTCTCAGCCGCTTGTGCTTGCATCTTTTCTGCAACACGCTTGTCTAGAGATTCTAGTGCTGCACGTGTTTCTTCTTCATTCAATTCAGCATTGCCTTTGAAGACGTCTTCAATACCTTTTAATACCAAATCTTTGTTAAGATTAATGCCGATTTCGCTTGGCTTGTCGATGCTTGTGCTTAGGTAGTTAGCAAATGAAACACCGATTGCGTATGCCGCTTTGTCGTCGTCGGTTTTAAAGTGAACCGCTTTACCGGTTTCTGCTTGAACTTGTTCTGCTTGAGGTGCGGTTTCTGTTTTAGTTTCTTCTTTCTGACAACCTACCGCTAGCATGACTGTTGCAGCAAGTAGCGACACTTTTAAAACTGATTTCATTAAATTCTCCCAATAATGGCTCTGCCATTGGTTGTTGTGCACAAATCTTCTATGAGACTAGTGAAGACAATCGTTATACCAATATACTAGCTATATGTCTTAAGACACAAACCGGATTATTAGATGTGATGCAAAGAATTTTTCATTTATTCCTATATTTAATTGTCATCACCACGTTAAATGGTTGCTTTTTCGCCGAGCGTGAAGTGCAGCGTTGGCCGATAGAACCTCAAGGTGCGACGAGCTTCGCACTTAGCAGAGATGGACGGTTTGCTCTGCTCTATTCTCAACAACGTCATTTGATGTTGTGGGACCTAGAGCAAAATGAACAACTAGCCAATCTGGGTGAACTCGATGCCGATGCCAATGTGGTTTCCCATATCCGCATATCTGACAATGGTCGCTACGCAATTACAGCAAGCCAAATGAACTTCGCAGTTTGGGACCTAGGCTGGACGCAATCCGAAGGCCTTTGGTCTATCTCTGATGCGCTCATTCGCGACGTTGATATCACCAGTAATGGTGAACAAGTTCTGCTTGGGTTATCCAACGGTAAAGCAATTTATGTCAACTTAGTCACCGGGCGTCGCATGGAGTTCCTTGCGCATCGTGAAAAAGTCAATTCCGTGGCCATTTCTCCTAATGGGCGCTTCGCCCTAACCGGAGGTAATGACTATAAAGCGTATCTGTGGGATACCGAAACCGGACAAGTACTACGAACCTTCGAACATGAACAACGAATTGTTCGCGTGGCCCTGCAAAGAGATGGAAAATTAGCAATGACATCTGATGGCGGAAACCAAGCGATTGTTTGGAATTTAAAAACTGGACAAGAAGTCACACAGTTGAGCAGTTGGTCACGCCAATTAATTTTCTCTACCGCACGATTTTCTGACGACGGGACTCAACTAGTCACAGGAAGCCCTTCTGGCCGTGTGTCGATATGGGATACTCAAACCGGAAAACGAATGAGTGGATTTGAAGTGGAGCCCAAAAAAGACACTCGCCCTCCCCGTGCGGTCGTGTATGATGCAGCCTTTGATTCAAAACAACGCGTAATTACTGCTACTTCAGCAGGTATTGCCCAAGCTTGGCAGTTAGAGAACGGATCATGACAGAAAAAATCATTCAGCAATTGGAAGCACGCATTAATGACTTAGAATGTCAGCTTGCGTTCCAAGAACAGACTATTGAAGATCTGAACGGCGCTTTATCGCAGCAACAACTGCAAATTACCAAGATGCTCGATCAGATGAAATATGTGGTAGGTAAAGTAAAAAATATGGACTCGTCGAATTTAGCCGATCCGTCAGAAGAAACCCCACCACCGCATTATTAAAATGCAGGCTCAAACAGCATAAAGCCCAGAACATGTTCTGGGCTTTGTTGTATTGATTACTTAAGAAGGTTCTCAAGAGGAAGCTATTCGTCGGCGTAGATTTTAACGCTCAGCTCGCCTTGCGTATTAATGCCTGCTCGGTACATGCCAGAACTGTTCATCGCAAAGTGCATCTCACCTTTAGCATCAATGGCAATCAAACCGCCCTCTCCGCCCATCTGTTTGAGAGCACCTTGGATAATGTGTTCACAAGCCGTATGAATATCTTCTTGTAAGTAACGCATACGTGCTGCAACGTCTTCCGCAACACGTTTACGAATAAAGAACTCTCCGACACCCGTAGTGGAAACTGCCACAACGCCATTTTCGGCCACCGTACCACAACCAATCAGAGCCGAATCTCCGACTCGGTTGTATTTCTTATTCGTCACGCCACCCGTACTGGTGGCAGCGGCTAAGTTACCTTGTTGATCTAACGCTACCGCACCAACCGTACCGTGCTTACGGTCATCTGGGTAACGAGATTCCGACAAAGCAAACAGTCCTTTCTCACGCATAGACAGCAACTGCTCATAACGGCGATCAGTAAAGAAGTAATCTTGCTCGGTATACTCATGTCCTCGCTCAAAAGCAAACTTCTCTGCGCCCTCACCCACCAACAACACATGATTGCTGTTTCGCATCACATCACGAGCGAGCTCAATTGGGTTTCTGATATGACGAACCCCAGCGACCGCACCTGCTGCAAGGTTTCGCCCATCCATCACAGAAGCGTCCATTTCTACCATTTCGTTGTTGGTCAGCACTGAGCCTTTACCCGCATTAAAGTTAGGAGAGTCTTCCAATACTTTCACTGCCGCTACGACGGCATCTAAGGCTTCACCGCCCGTTTCTAGAATTTGATGTCCCGCTTTTACCGCAGCTTCTAAATCCGCCAAGATGGATTGTTGCAGCTCATCGCTCATCTGTTCACGCAAGATGGTGCCTGCACCGCCATGAATGGCAATCGAGAAAGGTTTCGTCATCGCTTTGTCCAACTGTTATTCCTTGTATGGTTGGCACTACACCTTAGATAAACAAAAAGCGCAAGTTGAAAACTCAACTTGCGCTTTTCAAAGCTTTGCTAGATAAGATTATCTAGTGAAGGCGCTTATGATTAGTGAGAACCACAGCTACCGCCGCCACAGCAGCCGCCTTCTTCTTCGTGATCGTGGTCATGATCGTGACCACCACAACAGCCACCACCTTGATGGATGTGACCGTGTTCGATCTCTTCTGCTGTTGCTTCACGTGTAGACATAACTTCTACTTCGAAAGTTAGTGTTTGACCAGCTAACATATGGTTACCGTCAACAACCACTTCGTTGCCGTCAACTTCTGTTACTTCAACAGGGATTGGACCTTGGTCAGTGTCAGCTAGGAAGCGCATGCCCACTTCGATTTGCTCAACGCCTTGGAACACGTCCGCAGGAACGCGCTGTACTAGCGCATCGTTGTGCTCACCGTAAGCTTCTTCAGGAGCTACCGTTACTGAGAACTTGTCGCCAGCCACTTTACCTTCAAGTTCTTTTTCAAGACCTGTGATTAGGTTGTTGTGACCGTGAAGGTAATCTAGAGGTGCTTCTGCTGTTGATTGATCAACAACGACACCGTCTTCCATCATTACTTTGTATGCAAGGCTTGCAACAACGTTCTTTTCAATTTTCATACTAACTCCAGGGAGATTAATTGACTTAACCTGAATGGGGTTAAGTACTGAGATATCTGGGTGTATTATGGGGATCAATTATCGAAGTTCAATTACTCCGGCTTAAAAATTCCGATCATTTCCTGATCTGAGTGTTTATTTTTCTCTACAGATTGTGGTTTGCGCTGCTCTGTAAACTCACACTCGACACACTCAACTAACTCGATGTTATTTTCAATCCACCAGCGCAGGGTATCTTGCTGGCTGCAATTTGGGCAGCTAGCGCCGGCAATAAAACGTTTCTTGATTTTCACGCTATTTCCTTAGCTTGAGTCTTGGCTCAAGTACTACTTCCAATGATTAGGTGACTGATGGTCGCTCTCCATTTCACGACCAAATATTTCTTCTAGCTCTTTGCGGGCCTCTTTCGCTCTTTGAGCTAATTTCTTATCTTCATTGTGTTGAGGCAATAAGTCCTTAAGCATAGCATTATCTAACTTGCGAAAATGTGCTTCTGCCCGCTTTGCTTGATAAGGATGCATACCCAGTTCTACGAGCGCTTGGCGACCGAGATCTAGTGCCCCTAGAAATGTTTCACGAGAGTAATTCTCTACACCATGACTCATTAACTGGTAAGCCTCGACACGGCTTCTTGCTCGGGCTAACAACTTAAGTTTCGGGAAGTGCACGCGACAAATGTCCACGATGGCCATCACCTCATCAGGTGAATCAGTACAAATAATCAATGCTTCCGCTTTATCAGCGCCAGCAGCCCTCAATAGGTCAATTTGTGTAGCATCGCCATAAAACACTTTGTAACCATACTTACGTAATAGGTGGATTTGGCTGGCATCACTTTCTAATACTGTCACTTTGATTTTATTGGCATACATTAAACGTCCGACGATCTGACCGAAACGTCCAAAGCCTGCAATGATAACGCGTGGTCGGCGATCCACGACTTTCGTGGTCATGCCCTCTTCTTCTTGATTCAGGGTATGAGCAAACCACTTCTTTTGTCCCATCAGCAAAAGAGGAGTCGTCACCATGGATAGACTGACCACCACCAACAGAAACGCCACTTGCTCTTTGGACAAAATGCCCTCTTGGCTCGCCGCGGTAAATATGACAAAGGCAAACTCACCGCCTTGGCTCAAAATTGCAGCCATACGGCTTCTCGCTTTGGCTCCGACACGGGCAGCTCTCGCCAATGCATACAAAACCAAACCCTTAACCACGACCAAAGCCACCACCGCACCGAGAATCTCTAAAGGATGTAATGCCAATAACCCCAAGTTTACCGCCATGCCCACCGCAATAAAGAATAACCCCAACAACAGACCTTTAAATGGCTCGATAGCGATTTCCAACTCATGGCGATACTCACTCTCTGCCAGCAAAACGCCTGCTAAAAAAGTCCCCAATGCCATCGAAAGACCGAGCTTTTGCATCACGACCGAAATGCCAAGCACAACTAAAAGTGCAGCAACGGTAAAGAGTTCACGAACGCCGCTCATCACGACAAAACGAAATAGCGGACGTAGTAAAAAGTGACCACCAATCAACAGTGCTACCACATTGCCTAAAATAGTGAAGACATCCAACCAACTTCCACCACTATGCCCGCCTGCTAGCAAGGGCAACATCGCCAGCATCGGGATCACTGCAATATCTTGAAAGAGCAGCACCGCAAAACCAGATTGCCCCGTTTCGGTACCATTAAGCCCTTGCTCTTCAATGACTTTAAGCGCAATCGCCGTCGAGGACAGCGCCAACCCCATCCCGATCACTAAACTCACTTGCATGCTTACGCCAAACATACTGACGACACTACCAATCACGGCGGTCGTGACCACAACCTGCGCACCGCCTAAACCTAAAATCGGCCCTCGCATCTGCCACAATTTTTTAGGGTTTAATTCCAGCCCTATCAAAAACAGTAACAACACAACCCCAAGCTCGGCAAAATGCAAAATGGCATCAACGTCGCTAATTAAGCCAAGCCCCCATGGGCCAATCAACACACCAGCAAGTAAATAACCTAAAACCGAGCCAAGCCCAAGGCGCTGAGCAATCGGCACCGCAATAACCGCAGCCGAAAGAAAGACCACACTGCTTTGAAGAAACTCACTAGTGATCGCCATACTGACCTCCTCGATCTGCCGCTTGCCAGTTTTCAAGTGGGTTACTCAGCCATCCACGGTATAACTCGGCATGTTCGTAGCGTTCAATATCCGAAACATTTCTTGACCAATACAACACCAGAGGTTCAATCCAGTGCATTTGGCATAGGGCTGCCGTCAGTTCAAACGGTTGCAAGATTTGCTCAAGTGGGTATTTGTTGTACCCCTTCGCGCTGAAGGCTTCTTCTTTACCACCTGTTGTAATGACACTGCGCCAGTATTTTCCTTCTAGAGCCGCACCTCCGCCAAACGCAAAGCCTTTACCTAACACTCGGTCTAGCCACTCTTTTAATAGGGCTGGACATGAATACATATAAAGTGGGTGGTGAAATACGATCACATCGTGAGCGAGCAACAACTCATGTTCGTAATTCACATCAATAAAGAAATCGGGGTAAACACCGTAAAGATCGTGCACAGTGACATGATCAAGCGACTGAGCTTTTTTTATCATCACTTGATTGGCAATCGAGTTATGTGGCTCTGGATGAGCATAAATGACCAGAACTTTTGGGAGAATAGACGGTGCAACAGCCAAATGGTCGTCCTTGTGGTTATTTTTATCCGTTATCAAATTGTTATACTTTTTTGTACAGCATAATGCAATTAAAGCGAATCAATCGACTTTTCCGGTCAATACCCCTACTATTCACCGCTAGATATATACCCAAGTGGCTTTAAAAACGATTGAAACCACTTCGCTATGTAACCAAGCAACGCGCACTGCGCAAAGTGAATGAAAACTTTATGATTACCTTCTCTGATATTCAGTTACTGCGTGGCGGTAAACCTCTTTTAGACCAAGCTTCTGCGACTATTCACCCTGGCGATAAAGTCGGTCTTGTGGGCAAAAACGGCTGCGGTAAATCAACGCTGTTTGCCCTACTGAAAGATGAACTGTCAATTGATGCAGGCTCATTTAGCCAACCTCAACATTGGGAGTTGGCCTGGGTCGCACAGGAAACGCCTGCGCTAGAGCGCACTGCACTGGAATACGTCATTGATGGTGATCGCGAATACCGCGCTCTCGAAAAGCAGTTAGCTGAAGCAGAAACACAAGACAACGGAACCCTAGTTGCCGAGATACACGGTAAAATTGAAACCATTGGTGGTTACAGCATTCGCGCTCGCGCGGCAGAACTGCTCGATGGTTTAGGGTTCAGCCAAGAGCAAATGAGTTGGAGTTTGACCCAATTCTCGGGTGGTTGGCGTATGCGTCTTAACTTGGCTCAAGCGCTATTGTGTCGTTCTGACTTATTGCTACTCGATGAGCCAACCAACCACTTGGATTTGGACGCGGTAATGTGGTTAGAGCGTTGGCTACAAAACTACCCTGGCACGCTGATTCTGATCTCGCACGACCGAGACTTCCTTGATCCAATTGTTGGTCGCATCATTCACATCGAGAATCAGCAGCTGAACGAATACACGGGTAACTACTCGTCATTCGAAAACCAACGCGCACAAAAGATGGTGTTACAACAAGCGATGTTTGAAAAGCAACAGAAGCAGATGTCGCACATGCAAAGCTACATCGACCGCTTCCGTTACAAAGCATCAAAAGCACGCCAGGCTCAAAGCCGTATTAAAGCTTTGGAGCGCATGGAGAAAGTGTTACCAGCTCAATTCGATAACCCATTTAGCTTCCAATTCCGTGAGCCAGCTGCGCTGCCAAACCCAATCATGATGATGGATGAAGTATCTGCAGGTTACGGTGACAACCTCATCTTAGAGAAGATCCGCTTGAACTTGGTTCCTGGCAGTCGTATTGGTCTACTCGGCCGTAATGGTGCGGGTAAATCGACCTTAATCAAGCTGCTCTCTGGTGAACTTAACGCGCAAGGTGGTGACCTAACTTACTCACAAGGCGTGAAAATTGGTTACTTCGCTCAGCACCAGTTAGAAACGCTTCATCCTGAAGAAACGCCGCTGCAACACATGATGCAAATCGCACCCGATCAAACCGAACAGCAGCTACGTGATTACCTAGGTAGCTTTGGCTTCCAAGGTGACAAAGCACTAGAAAAAGTTGCGCCGTTTTCTGGTGGCGAAAAAGCCCGTTTGGTATTGGCTTTAATTGTGTGGCAAAAGCCAAACCTGTTGCTACTTGATGAACCGACCAACCACTTAGACTTGGACATGCGCCAAGCACTTACGATGGCACTGCAAACGTTCGAAGGTGCGATGGTGATTGTTTCGCACGACCGCTATTTACTGCGCGCTACGACCGATGACTTGTATTTAGTGCATGATAGACAAGTTGCTCCGTTCGACGGTGACTTAAATGACTATTACAAGTGGTTAACCGAACAACAAAGAGCGGAACGCAAAGAAGCACAAGCCGCACAGCCAGCCAAAGATAGCGCCAACAGCGCGGCAGCGAAAAAAGAGCAAAAACGTCGCGATGCAGAGTTTCGAAAACAGACAGCGCCAATTCGCAAAACGCTGACACAACTAGAAAATAAAATGGATAAGTTAGGTGCTGCACTGGCCGAAGCTGAAGAACAATTGGCGGACAACTCACTGTATGCGGCCGAAAATAAAGCTAAACTTAACCAAGTGCTGGCACTTCAAGCTTCTAGTAAGGCTGAGCTCGAAGAAATTGAAATGGAATGGATGTCTGCTCAAGAAACGTTGGAGCAGATGGAGCTAGAGTTTAATCAATGAGTAATCAACACGCTGAATACACACTCACCCTAGAACACCTTTGGCAGTTTAGTCTGCAGTTTTATGGTGTGCGAGAAGTGAAAGAGGCGTGCTTATCATTGCAAAACAACTACCACGGTAACGTGAACCTACTCCTGCTGCTCAGATGGCTCGATGAGCAGCAACTCATTTTCCAAGAAAAAGACTGGCCCTTGGTGCAAGACTGTCTAGGTAGAAGCGAAACTTTACTTCACTCCTTTCGCGACCTTCGTCGCCACCTTAAGTCTCAAGTCAATGACGCTTTGTATCGTGAGACCTTGCAGTTTGAGCTGCAACTAGAAAAGCAGCAACAAGCGGATTTGGTGAACTGCATTAACTCACTTGCACTACTCAAAAATGATGGTGACCCACTGACGTTGAGATACTGTCGTCAACTCGGTGGGGAGCATTTGCAGCAAGCCTTTGCTATTCCGGTGCCAAACATTCAACCACCAAAACGCCCATAAATCTGTAGAATACCTATAATCTTTATAAAGGATTATATTAATAAGTTCTTCAACGGACACCGAAGGACCGCATAAGAGCAGTTAGGTATGACACAATTTTTCGCAGCCGCCGGGATCAAAAACCCGCATCTCCAAACGCTTTTGCCGCGTTTTATTCGCAAAAAAGCGTTATTTACGCCGATTTGGCAAACCCTCGATACATCCGATGGCGACTTTCTCGATCTCGCGTGGAGCGAGGACCCAACCCAAGAGCCTGCACAAAAAAAGCCGATTTTTGTTTTATTTCATGGGTTAGAGGGGTGCTTCTATAGCCCTTATGCCAATGGGCTAATGAATGCATTTGCTCAATCTGGATGGCTGTCGGTGATGATGCATTTTCGTGGCTGCAGCGGTAAACCAAACAAAAAAGCACGAGCTTATCACTCGGGAGAAGTGACGGATGCTCGTTACTTCCTAGAGCACCTTGAACAACGTTTTCCTGATAATCCCAAAGTTGCAGTTGGTATTTCTCTTGGCGGTAACATGTTGGCGAATTATTTAGCCCAATATAAAGACCACCCTATTTTGAATGCAGCGACTATTATCTCAGCGCCTTTAGACCTAGCGGCGTGTGCAAACCGTATTGAACAAGGCTTTTCGAAAGTGTATCGCCGTTACCTGCTTTCTTCACTGAAACGTAACGCGTTACAAAAGCATCATCTACTGCACGGCGAGCTTGCGCTGTCCTACAACTCAATAAAACGTGTCACACGGCTGTATGAATTCGATGATTTGATCACCGCACCATTGCATGGCTTTAAAGACGCACAAGATTATTACGATCAATGTTCAGGCTTAAGTAAATTACAACAGATCACGCTACCGACACTGATCATTCACGCCAAAGACGATCCATTCATGACCGACGATGTGATCCCGAAGTTTGTTCTGCCAGATAACATTGATTACCGTCTCTTTGAACACGGTGGCCATGTTGGCTTCCTAACAGGAACGGCGTTAAAACCTAAGTTTTGGTTGGAGGAAGCGCTGCCCGCGTATTACGAAAGTATCGCCGCAGATTACCTTTCTGCTGTATCCAAGCAACGAACGCAGTAAACTAGCCGCTCATCATAAAAGTTAGAGGTATTTATGATCATTCCATGGCAAGACATTGCGCCGGAAACATTGGAAAACTTAATTCGTGAATTCGTCTTACGCGAAGGAACGGATTACGGAACCGTCGAGGTTTCTTTGCAAGACAAAATTGATCAAGTTAAAGCTCAATTGGAAAAAGGTGAAGCGGTTATCGTGTTCTCTGAGCTACACGAAACCGTCGATATTCAACATAAAACAAAATTTTAGACCCTTCACATTTTACCGTATCCCACTCGATGACAAGGTATTGTTACGTGCTATAGTGGGATATCGACCGTGCAGTAGTAACTCTACTGCACATTACAGGTAAGTAATTTTCGACAAGGTTTGTCATGTCAGCTAAACACCCAATTATTGCGGTTACTGGTTCGTCCGGTGCCGGCACGACCACTACATCTGAAGCCTTCCGTAAAATGTTCAATATGATGAACGTTAAACCCGCATGGGTTGAAGGCGATAGCTTCCATCGCTTTACTCGCCCAGAAATGGACATCGAAATTCGCAAAGCCCGCGAGCAAGGTCGACACATTAGCTACTTTGGCCCACAAGCTAATGACTTCCCGGGATTAGAAGAGTTTTTCCGTAAGTTCGGGCATGACGGCACTGGCAGCGTGCGCCGTTATCTGCACACGTTTGACGAAGCGGTTCCCTACAATCAAATGCCAGGCACGTTTACACCGTGGCAAGACTTACCCGAAAACAGCGACGTTCTGTTTTATGAAGGGTTACATGGTGGCGTAGTCGATGGCGATGTTAATGTTGCTCAACATGTGGATTTCTTAATCGGCATGGTGCCGATTGTGAACTTAGAGTGGATACAAAAATTCGTACGTGACACTCGCGATCGCGGCCATTCGCGTGAAGCGGTAATGGACTCAATCGTGCGATCCATGGACGATTACCTCAACTATATCACTCCGCAGTTTTCTCGTACTCACATCAACTTCCAGCGCGTACCGACCGTTGATACTTCCAACCCACTTAATGCAAAAGGCATCCCTAGTTTGGATGAGAGTTTTGTGGTGATTCGCCTACGCGGTATCAAGAATGTCGACTTCCCATATCTGCTGGCCATGATTGATGGCTCATTCATGTCACGCCACAACACGATTGTCGTACCCGGCGGTAAGATGAGCTTTGCAATGGAGCTCATAGTTCGGCCTATCCTACAACAGCTCATCGAAACAGGGAAAATTGGCTAAAAACCTGCCTGCGAAGATGTTTACTTTTCATACCGTGATCATGTGCACAGTTTTGCTTACAAAATCTCAATCATGGCACGATTAAAATCAAGAAATCGTTTTCGAAAAAGGATACTATTTCTTACCGAAACACAAGAGAGCTTGCAGCATATAAAAAGTGCTCTTATTCTAGTAGGCCTAATTCAGGCTTAGCTAAAATATGGATAGCGCAAGCGTACCCTGCAGAGGAAGTGAGATATTATGGTTCTAGGTAAACCTCAAACCGACCCAACATTAGAGTGGTTTCTTTCACACTGTCATATTCATAAGTACCCTTCAAAGAGCACGCTAATTCACGCGGGCGAAAAGGCAGAAACTTTGTACTACATCGTTAAAGGTTCTGTTGCGGTTCTTATCAAAGACGAAGAAGGTAAGGAGATGATCCTTTCTTACCTAAACCAAGGAGACTTTATTGGTGAACTTGGTCTATTCGAGGAAGACCAAGAGCGCACAGCTTGGGTTCGTGCTAAATCTCCTTGTGAAGTTGCTGAAATTTCTTTCAAGAAGTTCCGTCAGCTTATCCAAGTAAACCCAGACATCCTAATGCGTCTTTCTGCGCAGATGGCTCGTCGTCTTCAAGTAACTAGCCAAAAAGTGGGTGACCTGGCGTTCCTAGACGTAACTGGTCGTATCGCTCAGACGCTTCTGAACCTTGCAAAACAACCAGACGCAATGACTCACCCAGACGGCATGCAAATCAAGATCACTCGTCAAGAAATCGGTCAAATTGTTGGCTGTTCTCGTGAGACAGTAGGTCGTATCTTGAAGATGCTAGAAGAGCAGAACCTAATCTCTGCTCACGGTAAAACCATCGTGGTTTACGGTACTCGTTAATCTCGAACTAGAGTGACACGAACAAAATTATAAAAAGCCACCAATGGCAACATTGGTGGCTTTTATTTACTCATGACCAAATGAGATAGGGTGCAGCGAACACTAATGAGTAAGCTTAACAGGTTAACCCTAAAACTTAGCCATTCGTACTTTCAAAGATTTTGTCAGCTGAAGGGGCCACGAAACCTGGGTACAAATCACCATTTTCCATCGGATAGCGCTTAGCAAATTCATAAAACCCGCCAGGGATAATTTCAGTGCCTTCGCTAAAACGAACCGCTACTTTATCTGCCATGGTCGATGACTGCTCTAGCAACACCTCAGGAGTGCCCTTCACTTCACCACCATTTTCATTAATGGTAAACCCAGCGGTACGCAGATGATCGTTTACCTGCTTCACTTCTTCATATTCATTGAGCTGGTTAACGCTCACCGTGAAGTGGTTTGCTCCGTAACCATGCGCCGCAAGCCAAGATGCGTACTCACTTTCTTTAGCCAACGTTTGGTAATCAGCAAAGCTTAAATCCCACAAGCGTCCACCATGTAAGAATGCGCTATCGTTCAGCTTGTCAGCATCGACTTGTGCCACCAAATTTTTCACAATCTCTTGTAGCTCAGGCGAGCACTCTTCAACTTTTAGCTCACTAATAAATACTTTAGGTTGCTTCGGATCTGGGTGCTCATAGTGCTTAGCAACCAGCTTTTTGCTTTCGAAAACGTAATCACCACACGCCTTGTAACCAATAGCTACAAATGGCTTAGCTAGAGTTTCAATACCAAGAGGCGCAATATTGAAGGTACGTAAAGCTATATGATCATTAATCAGAGGCTCATCTTCTTGAAGCAGCTGATGCACTTTAGCAGCAGAGGGGCAAAGACGTTGAATGTAATCTTGCCATAGCGATTCAAATAACACATCGGGCGTCATAACGACTCCTTGTTACGAGATGTAGAGTTTAAAGGTAAGCGGAAGTTGGCTGCTCGTTCACAACAAAAGTTGTCCAGAATAATGAACGAGCAACCATCAACCTGTGACGGTAAATGCCAGTCAGTCAACACGCTTTTCCGAGTCTTTGCTCACTTTTCGTGTTCTGCCAACGATCACTACAACCCATACCTAAATGATGCGCCGGCAAGGTGAGCCGCAATGCATAGTTGCGACTCTATTATTAAATCTTATAGCGCTACACCTGGACTCAATGTTGCAGGCAAGACAGTTTCTTGACCTTCCATTGATGCCATTGGGTACGCACAGTAATCTGCTGCGTAGTAAGCGCTTGGGCGCAAGTTACCCGACGCCCCCGGACCACCAAATGGCGCATCACCGCTTGCACCAGTGAGCTGGCGGTTACGGTTCACGATACCTGCACGAATGTGGTCAACGAAGTATTCCCATTCTTGGTCGTCGGTTGAGACCAAACCAGCAGATAAGCCAAAGCGCGTATCGTTTGCTAGCGCCACGGCTTTGTCTAACCCTTCGTAGCGCACCACTTGCAGAAGTGGGCCGAAGTATTCTTCATCTGGTAACTCAGCAATGTTCGTTACATCAATGATACCTGGAGAAACAAACGCCGCCTCTCCTGCTTTCGCTTCAATTAAGCTTTCACCGCCAAGAGACTGTAGGTTAGCTTGTGCATCAAGAATAAACTTGGCTGCCGCGACCGATATTTGCGGCCCCATAAATGGCGCAGGTTCTGCAAATGGTTGGTCTACGCGAATATTGCGTGTCGCTTCAACGAGCTTGGTGATAAGCGCATCGCCTTTTTCACCCAATGGCACATACAAACGACGAGCACACGTACAACGCTGCCCAGCACTGATAAACGCTGACTGGATGATGGTATAAACCGTGGCATCCAAATCACCATATTTATCAGAGATCACCATCGGGTTATTACCACCCATTTCTAGTGCGAGCATCTTGCCCGGTTGACCCGCAAATTGACGGTGTAATACATGCCCCGTATTCGCGCTACCCGTAAACAGTACGCCATCAATGCCTTTTGCGTCAGCGAGCGCGATACCAGTTTCTTTCGCGCCTTGAACAAGGTTAATCACGCCTTTCGGCAGACCGGCTTCTTCCCATAGCTTCATTGCCAATTCACCCGTCCATGGCGTTTGCTCAGACGGTTTGAAGACTACCGTATTACCAGCCAGTAGCGCAGGCACAATGTGACCATTTGGTAGGTGGCCTGGGAAGTTGTAAGGACCAAACACCGCCATCACGCCCAATGGGCGGTGGCGCAATACGATTTGGTTGCCTGCTGCTTCACGGCTCGCCTCACCAGTGCGGTCATGATAAGCGCGAATCGAAATGGCAATTTTACCTGCCATTGCCGCTGCTTCAGTGCGCGTTTCCCAAATTGGCTTACCAGTTTCTTTGGCAATGACTTCGGCGATTTTTTCGCTGTTCTCTTTTACTTTCTCCGCAAAAGCCAACACGATTGCCTCACGCTCTGAAAATGGGCGCTTTTTCCAGTCAATAAACGCTTCACGCGCTGCAGATACCGCCTGGTTCACCTGCTCTGCCGTTGCACCTTTGCCTTGCCAGATCACTTCTTGGTTGTACGGCGACAGAGACGTAAATGCTTCACCCTGACCTTGTACCCATTCACCTGCAATCCAATGTGTCATTGTTTCTATCCTTAAATTCTGTCGTCTGTTACTGCGGAAGAAGGCGAACGAAATCCCCTTCTTCAACCGAAAGTGCATCCGCAACGTCTGGTGCGATCATTACGCTCTGTGTCTCTGCGTCATACGCCGCCTTAGTGACTGTCGCACGGAAGTTCTCGAAAGATGAATTACACATCAAGAAGTCTTGTGTGCTGGAATGTTCAGAGATTTTGACTTGCGCGCGGAATGAATGACGTACCGACTCAATATTACGCAGATCACACTCAACCGTTGGGCCACCATCGAAGATGTCGACGTAGCCTCGGTTGGTAAAACCTTCACGCTCAAGCAGCTTCAGCGCTGGACGCGTGTTGTCATGTACTTGACCAATCACGGCTTGCGCTTCTGGGCTGAGCAGGTTGATGTAAATAGGCAGTTTCGGCATCAAGTCGGCGATAAAGCCTTTCTTGCCGATACCTGTCAGGTAATCTGCAAGAGTGAAATCGATAGAGAAGAAATGCTCTTGGAGCCATTGCCAGAATGGTGAATTACCCTCGTCGTCTGAAACGCCACGCATCTCCGCAAAGATCGTTTCAGAGAAGCGCTCTGGGTGCTCTGCCATCATTAGGAAACGACACTTCGACATTAGACGACCATTCAGACCTTGGCGGAATTTCTCACGCAAGAACAAGGTACAAATTTCGCTGTTACCCGTGTAGTTATTACCAAAAGTAAGCAGTTTAACGACGTTGTTAACGCCAAGCTTTGGCGACGAGTGCACAACTTTACTAATGTGATATGAGTAAAATGGGACATCCCAGCCGATAGATGCTTCGATTCCGGTGGTACCCGCAACCTCACCCGTTTCAGAGTCAAAGCCAACCATCAGGTAGCCTTCATCGCCTGGTTCTGCCACATCTGGCTTACCAAAGCTGTACTCTGAATGTTTGATTCGATTGGTTAACAGTTCTTCGTTAACCGGTAGAGATGTAAATCCGTGACCAGACTCCACCGCACAAGTGTGCAGTGCGTCGTAATCCGACATCGCGATAGGGCGAACTACTAGCATCAATACTCCCTCCAGATGCAAGAAGATCCTAACTATATTGTAGGAACAATTCCCCCATCAGAGATCCTTGACGGGGGTGTCTGCGTTGACGTTTAAACTGATATCGCGCTTAAACTAAAGTCGCGATCGCTTTATCCAGTTTCGCCAAGCCTTCTTCAATTTCTTGTTGTGTGATAACGAGTGATGGTGTGAAACGTACGACATTGGCACCCGCAACCAATACCATGAGACCTTGTTTACCTGCAGCAACCAGCACGTCACGCGCACGGCCTTGCCATTCTTCATTTAGTGCAGCGCCAAGTAATAGGCCTTGACCGCGCACTTCTGAGAAGATGTTGTACTTCGCGTTGATCTTCTCTAGACCTTCACGGAACATTGCTTCGCGTTCTAGCACACCAGCCAAAACCTCTGGCTTAGTGACTTCATTTACAACCGCTTCTGCAACCGCACACGCTAGTGGGTTACCGCCATATGTAGAACCGTGAGTGCCCACTTTCATGTGCTCTGCCAATTTTGCTGTCGTTAGCATTGCACCGATTGGGAAACCGCCACCAAGTGATTTCGCAGTACTTAGAATATCTGGCGTGATACCTAAACCTTGGTAAGCGTAGAAGTTACCTGTACGGCCATTACCAGTCTGCACTTCATCGAAGATCAGTAAGGCGTTGTGTTTGTCACACAGCTCGCGAACCGCTTGAGCGAACTCAGGCGTTGGTGGCACGATGCCGCCTTCACCTTGTAGTGGCTCCATCATAACCGCACAAGTACGATCAGACATGTGCGCTTGTAAAGCTTCGATATCGTTGTAAGGAAGGTGTGTCACGTCGCCTGGCTTAGGACCGAAGCCGTCAGAGTATGCCGCTTGGCCACCAACCGTTACGGTAAAGAATGTACGACCGTGGAAACCTTGTTTGAATGCAATGATTTCAGACTTCTCAGTGCCATGAACGTCTGCTGCATAACGACGTGCCAGCTTCAAAGCGGCTTCGTTTGCTTCTGCGCCAGAGTTAGCAAAGAACACTCGCTCAGCAAAACTCACTTCTGTTAGCTTTTTCGCCAGACGAAGGGCTGGTTCGTTCGTCATAACGTTACTTAAGTGCCAAAGCTTGTTAGCTTGCTCTGTTAGTGCGTTTACCATTACTGGATGACAATGGCCAAGACAGCTCACTGCAATACCACCAGCAAAGTCGATGTATTCATTACCGTCCTGATCCCAAACACGTGAACCTTCACCTTTAACAGGGATCATTTCCATCGGGTTATAGCAAGGTACCATTACCTCATCGAATAAACCGCGCTCTACTTTAATTTCCGTTGTCATTGCACATTCCTTCTTGATACCGCATGCGTAGCAGATAAGCGAATTTAACCGGCTCTCTTTGCCAGCAAATAATGTTTTGCATTTAAGCTATTGCGGCATTGTATTTACATTTAATTAACCATTTCAATAGTGATTTATTCTTTTCGTTCTCGAAAGCAACTTCCATTAATCACTGCTTATGACTATTTATGCATCAAGAAAGTAAAATAGAGAAGTGATTTTTTATAAATGTTATGTAATACAGGGGATAGAAGGTTTAAAAAGACATGAATAGACAAAGAGACTCGAGAGAATCGCATAGTTTTGCAATCCGCTCACCTCAGCAAAAAGATGAATGATTTGTTAAGAAAAGTGATCGCGATCAGATCGTTTTGCGTGCTAAAAAGTTCGCAAGCAACTCGTGACCTTGCTCAGTTTTGATTGATTCTGGGTGGAACTGCACCGCATCAATTGGCAAGGTTTTATGTTGGTAACCCATTATTTCATCCATGCTTCCGTCAGGCAGTTCTGTCCATGCAGTCAGTTCAAACACGTCGGGTAAAGTACCGTTTTTCACCACAAGAGAGTGATAACGGGTTACCGTGAGTGGGTTATTCAGATTTTTAAACACACTGCGACCGTTGTGACGAATTGGTGAGGTCTTGCCGTGCATCACTTGTCGAGCACGTACCACTTCCCCCCCAAACACTTGCGCTATCGCTTGATGGCCAAGGCAAACACCCAATATTGGAAGCTTACCAGCGAAGTGTTCTATCGCTTTCAGTGAAATACCTGCTTCGTTCGGCGTACATGGCCCTGGCGAGATCACCAAATGAGTTGGATTGAGCGCCTCAATGCCTTGGATGTCGATTTCATCGTTACGCACCACCTTTACGTCTGCACCAAGCTCGCAGAAGTATTGGTAAAGGTTGTAGGTAAACGAATCATAATTATCGATAATTAACAGCATGGGACTACATCGTGGAAACCTGAAAGCGAGTATTGTGCCGCCTTTTTATCTAAACGCAAGTACGATCAGTTATTCCACCTCGGCTCGCAGGAACTTACTCAGCAGGCTTTCTAGCGCACTTCTCTCTTCAGAGTCAAGACAAGTTAAGTGTTGTTCCATGCTCGCGACATGCGCTTCAAGCACCTGATCTAAAAAGGCAACACCGTCTTCCGTCAATGTCACTCGATTACTTCTGCGGTCGCTTTCGCTCGCTACGCGGTGCACCCAACCTTTTTGTACCAAGCCTTCTAAGCGTGTACTCACTGCACCAGACGAAATCATCAACGTTTTGTACAACTTTGTCGGCGTGACGGGGTCTATGCTACGTCTTAGCGTGGCCAGAATATCGAACTCAATTGCGCTGATCCCAGCATCACCGCACACTTGGCCATGGACCTGTTCCCAGAAGTTTGCCGCGCGACGAATGCGCCCAACCACGCCCATCGAAGAACAATCTAAGTCAGGTCGTGCTTGCTGCCACTGCTGAAGAATCTTATCTACACCGTCCATTACATCATCCCCATTATCATCACTAACTAAAAACCTTTTCAAAAAGATACTTGACCAAAAGAAAAAACGCCATTACTTTTAAAAAATAATCTTTCACAAAAGATACTTTACAGGAGGTATTATGACCAACGCAGAAAGGATTCAAGCAATACTGCTCACCGCGATTGCTCCCATCGTTTGGGGCAGCACCTACATCGTCACTACTGAGTTGCTACCCGCAGATAGTCCCCTACTCGCGTCTGCGATACGCGCACTTCCGGCGGGATTATTACTCATCGCTTATACGCGGTGCTTTCCGAACCAGCAATGGTGGGGAAAACTCGCATGCCTTGGAGTGCTCAACATCGGACTGTTCTTTTACTGCCTGTTTTTTGCTGCAAGTTACCTACCTGGAGGAACCGCGGCACTGGTCATGTCGAGCCAGCCGATCATAGTGATGCTGCTCAGTGGGCTGGTATTAAAAAGTAAGATCGCTTTGAGCCACTGCATCGCAGCAATCTTCGGGGTGCTTGGTGTAGCGCTTATCGTCATCAACGAAACGGTGCAGATCAGCGCGCAAGGAATTGTTCTGGCGGTACTAGGTACATTAAGCATGGCAAGTGGCGTGGTGCTCACCAAATACTGGGGACGTCCGGAGAATATGTCGACATTGGCGTTCACTGGCTGGCAACTCCTTGTCGGAGGCATCCTTTTATTACCTGCAGCGCTATGGTTTGAAGGTCTACCAGACACCATTTCACTGAAAAACTTGGCCGGATACAGCTACCTAACCATAGTGGGCGCCGTACTCGCTTACGCACTGTGGTTTAAAGGAATCGAGCGTCTTCCTGCAACAAACGTCGCGTTTCTAGGATTTCTGAGTAGCGTCTCGGCGAGCGTGTTGGGCTACATATTTTTAGATGAAATACTCACACCACTGCAATTGTTAGGTGCAGGAGCAATACTGATTTCGATCTTTTTGGCCTCCCATAGTCCTAAAACTGCAAATGCATAACACCAATAAACAAGATATTAAATTAAAAAGGAAATGATTATGAAACTAACGATTGTATCTGGCAGCCAAAGGGTAAATTCACAAAGTCTCAAAGTGGCTCGTTTTCTCAAACAGCACGGTTTGCAAGAATTCGACCAAGTGGAGATCCTCGATCTGCATGAGCTGAACCTACCATTTTGGAATGAAGGCGTTTGGCAAGGTAGCCAAGAGTGGGATGTTTGGACACCAATCGCGCAAAAACTGAAAGAGTCTGACGCGTTTGTCTTTATCACACCGGAATGGCACGGGATGGCAACCCCAGCGCTGAAAAACTTCCTATTACTGACGACAGCAAACGAACTGGCACATAAACCAGCACTATTGGTGAGTGTCAGCGTGAGTATCAACGGTGTTTACCCGATCAGCGAATTGCGCATGACCGGCAGCAAAAATAACCACGTGTGCTTTTTGCCTGACCACCTCATTGTGCGCAACAGCGATAAACTCATCGATCAAGATGCGAATAGCGATGACAGTGATTTTGTTGCTCGCACTCAATACACCTTGAAACTGCTCAGCTGCTACGCGAGCGCATTAGCACCAGTGCATCAGGACATGCTGCCGATCGGTAAACCATTTACCTATGGGATGTAATCGTCATTCAAGCCGCTCAGTATTGGGCGGCTTTTAGTTTAACCTCTCTCCAAGCAACTATTAGCAACGCTAATAGTTTCAGTAGTAATCCGGTTTGTTTGAATTGTTTCAATAGTGTTAAATCATTCTCAATTAAAGGGGAGATGTATGAACATTATTGAAGTCTTAGAACCTTGGTTAGCCGACGCGATTAGTATCCGTCATGCCATTCATAAACAACCAGAATTAGGTTTTGAAGAAAATAACACTCAAGCGTTAGTGGTTGCCGAGCTCGAAAAGTACGGCGTCGATGAAATCTGTACTGATTTCGCCAAAACGGGCGTGGTGGGTGTGATTCACGGCTCGCTCGGGGACGGAAAGAGCATCGGTCTTCGCGCCGACATGGACGCTCTACCCATCCATGAAGCCAACACATTTGCCCACCGTTCGTGCCACGACGGTAAAATGCACGCTTGTGGCCATGACGGTCACACCACTATGTTGCTACTCGCTGCGCGCTACTTGGCCCAGTCGCGTAACTTTGCAGGCAAAGCGGTGCTGATATTCCAACCGGCAGAAGAAGGTCGCGGTGGCGCCGAGACCATGATCACCGACGGCGTGTTAGAGCGCTTCCCGATCGACGAATGCTACGCTCTGCACAATATGCCGGGCATTCCTGAAGGGCATTTCGCATTTAAGACGGGGCCAATAATGGCGAGCTCTGACCGTCTGTTTGTCACTGTCGACGGAAAAAGTGGTCATGCTGGCTTACCACACACAACCCAAGATCCATTACTTGTCGCGACCCATATTTACCAAGGTATTCAAGGCATGGTCAGCCGCAACTACGACCCGTTTGATCCACTAGTGGTTTCGGTCACACAACTGCATTGTGGAGAAACAACCAACGCCATCGCCGACCAAGCTCATATGAGCGGTACGTTCCGTACTTTGTCTCAACAAACACGAGATAGCTTGGTTGAACGACTCGAGCAACTAGTAGCTCACAGCGCCAAGGCGCACGGGATGCAAGCAGAATTTAAACTCGGACCAATTTCTCACCCACCGACGGTTAACACAGAAAACGAAACTCAACGGGCGATCACCGCAGCGACTCAAACCGTTGGTGCTGAGCACGTTAACCCAAGCTGCGAAGCGATGCTGACCAGTGAAGACTTCGCCTTTTTCCTCAACAAAGTACCAGGTTGCTACGGCTTTATCGGCAACGGCACTGAGGAGCAAGGATGCAGCGTTGGCCTGCACAACAAAGCCTACGACTTTAACGATCGGCTGCTGCCGATTGGCGCGGCTTACTTTATCAATTTGATTGAACAGCAATAACAACAAATGAGGGGAAGTGACTCCCCTCTTTACACAAAGGAGTGTTCTAACAATGTCGACTGCAATTACGCAAAAATCGAGTTCAGGCGCGTCGATGATCAACCGCATTGAGCGACTGGGCGATAAAGTCCCTCATCCCTTCTATCTATTTATCTTCCTCTGCTTCAGCGTCATGTTGCTCTCTTGGCTATTCTCGTTTATCGGCGGCGGCGTGACCCATCCGTCTACGGGTGAAGTGGTGCACGTTAAGAGCCTGATCAGCGGCGAAGGTCTGGTTTATATCCTGCAATCGACGGTGAACAACTTCGTCTCGTTTAAACCACTCGGATTGGTCTTATGTATGATGCTAGCGGTGGGGCTATTGCAAGAAGTGGGCTTGGCCGACAGCGCAATCAAGCAATCATTGCTCAACGCGCCACGTCAGTTTGTCACCGCGTCGATTTTTGTCACTGGTATCATCGGTAACCTCGCCTCAGACGCTGCGTTCATTTTGGTTCCCCCTCTCGCAGGTCTGATTTTTGCGGCAACCCACCGCAACCCAATCGTCGGCATCGCCGCAGGTTTTGTCGCGGTCGCGGCTGGGTTTACCGCCAACCTATTTATTGCTGGCACCGATGTATTACTTTCCGGCATTTCAACCGAAGCGTCTGCCATCGTTGAACACGTCGAAGTCAGCCCGGCGGCAAACTGGTACTTTATGTTGCTTTCCGTTCCGATTTTAGTCGTCACAGGGACGCTCATCACCGACAAATACATCGAGCCTAAATTCGCGCATAAAATGACAACCAACCACGCCGATAGTGAACCGTCTTTTGAAATTACCACTAAGCAAAAGAGTGCGTTGAAATGGGCTGGAGCAACGTCTTTGGTGTTTATCGCTTTGCTTTTGGCCGCCCTGCTGCCAGCCGATTCACCTCTGCGTAATGCAGACGGCGGTTTGGTACCTTCACCTTTCCTAAAAGGGATTATCCCGATCATCATGGCATTCTTCTTTATGAATGCGGTGGTTTACGGCGTCAAAGCGGGTACGATCAAACAAGCCAGTGATATTCCTGACTTGATGTCCAAAGCGCTCAAGGGCGTTGGCGGCTACATTGTCTTGGTATTTGTGATTGCCCAGTTCATTGCTTGGTTTAAGTGGTCTAATTTAGCTATCTTTATTGCGGTGAATGGTGCGGAATGGATTTCGTCTGTCGAGATGCCAAAGCTGGCGATGATGGCGCTGTTTATGATGCTTGCTGGCGTGATGAACATGATTGTGTTTAGTGGTTCGGCGCAATGGGCGATCATGGCCCCGGTATTTATCCCACTCTTTATGTTACTTGGCGTAGACCCGCAAATTACGCAAATGGGCTACCGTATTGCCGACTCCACCACCAACATCATTTCACCGACCAATCCATATATTCCGATGGTACTGGCGCTGATCGCCAAATATAACCCGCAAGTGAAATTTGGTACTTTCCTCGCGATGATGGTGCCATACGCTCTGGTGCTATTTAGTGTTTGGGCCGGGCTATTCCTGATTTACATGCTGACAGGTTTACCCGTCGGGCCAATGTAACGTCGCTTAACGACTGGGGATAAACTCAGCAAAGCCCCAGTCGCTGACATGCTTTTTCAAAATCAAACTGAACTCATCGACTAACTCTCGATGAGTTTCTTTACGTGTAATGAGCCCTACTGAGCGGTACTGAACCGGTTGAACAATCGGAATAAAGCGAACTTCCACGTTGTTGCTCAACTCACCGATAGTGGAAGACAGAATCGTCGAACCTAGTCCGCTGGAAATCATCCCTAATAGCGTTGAGGTATGCGAAGCGCTCAACTCCGGATCATAGGTTAAACCAATGCGTTGAAACGCTTCGTCGGCAAGTGTGCGTAAACTGTTCCCGGGGCTGACACCAATCGACGCGTATTGATGCGCTTGTTCCCAACTGACTTGCTTATGCTCGGCGAGCGGATGGTCTTGCCGGCAAACAAAGCACAGGTAATCGCGAAACAGTAAATCAAAGTTCAATTCTGGGTGATTCGGATTGGTGTTGATGCCGATGTCTGCCTGCCCTTGTAGTACTGAATGGGTAATGTCATCAACCCGTTCTTCAATTAAGCGAAAAGTAAAATCTGGATAGCGCTTTTTCAGGTCATTGAGGGTTTTCGGCGCTAAGGATGCACACAACGTATATAGCGACGAAACCACCAGCGACTTGTTGTAGCCGTGCTGGCGGTCTTTGTTTTGCTGAACTAGTTTATCCAAGCGATTAACGATAAATCGCGCTTCCTGATACAACTGCTCGCCCGCTTCGGTGAGGATGATTTTCCTGCCTTGGCGCTGATAGAGTTCGCTGGCAAGTTGCTGGGTCAGCTTTTTCATCATCTGGCTCAACGCAGACTGGGTGATGTGCACCTTTTCAGCGGCATAAGTAAAATTTTGTTCCTCAGCCAAGGCGATAAAAGCTTTGAGCTGACGATAGCTAATGTCCATTTAGTAGTCTCACCCTTTGCTCTGCTGAAAAAGTATACCCAAACTTGGTAACTAATATGTCAATATGATTATCCATTTCTATATTTTTTCTGAATAAAAAGGCCAGCATAGGCTGGCCTTTGGTCTTTACAGCTATTTAGGAACTGTTTGTCAGGAAGTAAATTCGCTTAGCGGCGACGACGGAATAAGCCGAGACCTAGCAGCGCAAATAGAGCACCAAAACCAAACGAACCACCATCTGAATCCTTCGACCCTTCTGTTCCAGCTTCAGTTTGCGTCATTGAAACATCACGAACAGAGCTAAACTTCACGATATTACCTGTCGAGTCAGTCACTTTCTCTTCTAACTGATAATTACCTTGCTCTGGCGTTTGTTCAAACTCAATATTCACGCTACGCGCATCAATATCAGCTTGAACTAAAGTTTGACTAGCCGAGTAAGCTTTCGTATCGCTGCTTGCCGCAGCCGCTTGTGTGGATGGCGTTAAGTTCACCGTAACAATATCGCCCACAACCGCCGTTGGTGGTAAACGGACATCGACGGCTAAGTTGTCACCTGCTTTCGGTAAATCGATGTCATCATCTGGTAAATCAATCGCGATGATCACTGGATCGTGGTCAGAGGCAGAGAACGCATCTTTGTACTTCGGCATATCACCTGTGTACTTGCTGCTGTATTCGAACAAGTTACTCTCTAGTGAGTTGATGTGCCAATCTTCAATTGCTACCACTTTTTGCGCTAGGCTACTGCTTGCCAATGCGTGGTCCAAATTACCCAGCTCGCCCGAATAGGTGTAAGAAAACGTATCAGTGCCGTGCAGCAACGTGTTTAAATTGTGCAGACCGTAACCTTTTTCAATTTTGGTCTTCTCTACTTGAAGTTCACCATCACCAATGGTTGTGTAAGCAGCAGTATAAATGTCACGGCCGTATTTCTCTTTCGAGTAATCAGTCAGTGTCAGAAGTGGGTCTTCCATGCCATAAGCATTGAGGTCGCCCATGAGCAATACATCGCCTTTCACCTCTTTCAACGCTTCACCCACTGCGTGCGCAGCAGAAACGCGGAAGTTGTTACAGTTGCCTTGCAGATCCGCTGGCTCAGAATCTTCTACACCGGCAATCCACTCTTCAATACACTCAGAGCCTTTCGACTTAAAGTGGTTTACGACAATAGACAAATCTTCACCCGTCTCTTTCACCGTGAAGGTCTGAAGTAGACTGTGGCGTTGGTACTTATCGTAAGCAGGGTTACTTTCTGTGCCCTCTTTACGAGTAATTGTGTTTTCTGCAATGTGCTGCTCTGGCGTGATGATCACTTTTGCAGCGTCTTTTGGCGTTACTGCGTTAGCACGATATAAAATCGCCACCATGATCGCATCACTGCCAAAGTATTCGTCTTGGTATTTGTCTTGCTCTTCGATTTCGACATACGTGTAATGATCTTCAGCGTCATCAATCTCAGCATTTAGGGCATCAACTAAGTTTTGGATAGCACTGCCATCACCAAAGCCGTTGTTTTCCACTTCCATCAAACCAATAACGTCTGCGTCCATCTTGTTCATCGCCGCAACGATTTTCGCTTGCTGGATCAGGAATTCGTCTAGATTAGTCGCACCGCGGTTTTGTCCGGTTGGGTTTTCATGACCACTGTCAGCCACGGAGTTGAAGTAGTTCAGTACGTTGAAGCTTGCAATACGCAAATCTGAGTCCGCAATCGCTGGGGCATCTTTACGAGCCACATCGAAGCCTTCACCTGAAGTCACAAAGTTGGTGTTATCGACTTCATTGGTCGCAATCAGGCGGTATTCGTTGTAGCTGTAAGCCACGACACCCTGAAGACCTTCTACTCGAGAACCAAGGCGAATGTGCTGCTCTGAAGAGCCATCTTGGTCTGCATCTTTAGCAAAATCTGGGTAGTATGGGATTTGTCCGTTTGGTGCTTTGCCATCTGATTCTAAGTATACGCGGTTCGCTGCGTTGTCTTTTGCTAGCTCAACGGCTGCATCGCTCTCTGCCGCGTGTAATTGAGTCGGCTTTAACAATGGCGCTTCATGAGAGAGCATCATATTGTTACGACGTGAATCGTAGTCGTAAGAGAAGTTTCGAGTTACAAACAAGTCACTTGCCGAGGTTAACTCAACTTGCATCCCTTCATGACGCTCAAGCGCATCACGTAGTGTCTCACCTTCTTTGATAACAAGATCGGTAACTCGAGGGGTTTCAGAGGTGCCTGTTTTCACATAGCTGTTAGCATCAGAAGCAAGCTGAGTATTGCTGTAATACTCTTGAACTTTACCTTTCACACAAACAACATCACCAGCTTTCAGCGCCGTGTCCGCCGCGTCGGTATGAATGAACAAGCCTTCTGAGGTCTTGTCGTTGTTGTCGCTTTCTAATGCTTGTAGGTAGAAACCTTTGGTTAGGCCAGTGGTAACAGCAGTCACGACACCAGTTACGAAA
This sequence comes from Vibrio sp. 1457, assembly GCF_033340195.1. Taxonomy (NCBI): domain Bacteria; kingdom Pseudomonadati; phylum Pseudomonadota; class Gammaproteobacteria; order Vibrionales; family Vibrionaceae; genus Vibrio; species Vibrio sp. 1457. The sequence goes on along the minus strand of NZ_JAWOWA010000027.1, from coordinate 22,686 downwards.
TGATCTTCGTCAGTAATGTATGGGTAACCATCAATGAATGGAGACGTATCGCCTTCACCTTGAATATCTTGGATGGCAGTGAAGTTAGGTTGCTGACCGTCGACTTCACAAGCGAATGGTGCTGGTGGCTCAGTCGCATTTAGCTCACCAAGGCCGTCAATGTTGTCTTTCTCAAATGCCGTCCACTGAGATGCATCATAAGTAGCAGAAGGGGTTAGTGCATCACTGTTACGAACTAATGTGGTGTCTTTACCAAAATCTACGTCACCCATCATACCGATGATGTCGTGCACTTCACCATCTTTAAGCAGTGCGATCGGGTCGTCACCGTTAAAGTTCGCAACGCTTTTATCTGTGATATCGGCGACAGCTTTGATGGCATCGCTCGCGTCACCATGCGCCAGTACATACACTTGGTTAGCTTGTATCGTCACTTGGCTAAGGTCGAATGTGCTGCCCCAAGTACCACCACCGTTTGATGATTTCGCCAACTCGTAGCCAGTGAGTGTCACCGCAGTATCACCCGTATTAGCGATCTCTACCGCTTTATTATAAGCGCCGCCTTCTACGTATTGGGAAATAATAATCTCTGCGTTCGCGTTTGCACTAAGTGCACTGGCGATGGTTAATGCGAGTATTGAGGGGTTGATTAACGTGTCCATTGTCATACCTGATATTTATGTAAATGCAAACTTAGCTCTGGTTAGAGCCTGCCATTTGCGTCTACTATCAGGTTTATTTATGAAATAAATAAGAATGAGTAATTAAAGCCGTGAAATGAATCACATGTGAATATAAGAAAATATGCCAGAGCATCCCATTCAAACATTTTTTGTAATAAATACAGAGCGCTATTGATAAACAAGTCAGAATTTAGATTGATTACTCAGTTTACTTTTTCACTTCATGTTAAGGAGTAGAAAATACATCACTTGTTGAGTTGCTTATTAACCCAACCGTTCCGTTACAAATAAAAAATATAATTAGTCACTAATTTAGAATGCTTTAATTTTCACTTGCATCACTGTTCAAGCCCAAGAATCTATTACTCGCTTCGTTCTCTCTTATACAGGCCCCTCATACTTCAAAGTTTTCATGATTTATTCAATAACTTTTCATTACTCACTAGCCAAAAACATACACAAAAGATATAACACCTGCGCGAGACAATAAGATCTCATTAGCAGTAAACCCAGGAACGACAAATGAAAAAAATTCAACGCAGTGTGCTAGCTCTCTCCCTACTTGGCTTGATAGCGGGGTGTCAGTTGACCGCCAGTGAGCCACTTCAACCTACGGCGAATCAAGACATCATCGAATCAGCCAAAAATGAACTGGATGGTATTGAAGAGCTAGAAGTCAGTGACGAGGGTGTTATTACCTTTACTCAGCGTCTAAGAACGCCAGGAACCTACTGGATTCCAGCGAGAATTAAAGAACTCAGCTACGATATATCATGCGTACAGCTTAGTTACTTCATTGATAGAGGCATGGTTGTGAAGTCTGCCTTTCTAGGGGCTCGAGGACGTGTTGAATATTACGACATGGAACGCTGTATGAAAGACACGCCATTTCAGTAATACAGGCATAAAAAAGCTCCACCAAAGTGGAGCTTTTTCGTATTCGTTCTTAGCGACTATGGGCGAGCTACAAAACCTACTGCTTCGTATGCTTTCTTAAGCGTTTCAGCCGCTCGTGCCGAGGCTTTCTCAGCGCCTTGCTGCATTACCTCGTCCATGTAAGCACGATCAGCGCGAATACGGTGATATTCTGCTTGAATTGGCTCAAGCATTGCTACAACTGCCTCACCAACATCTTTCTTAAATGGGCCATACATTTCTACGCCTTGGTACTTCGCTTCAATCTCTTCGAAGCTCATGCCTGTCGCCGCAGAGTACAGACCCATTAGGTTAGCAATGCCCGCCTTGTTCTCGATATCATGACGGATACTTGGTGGCGTTTCGGTATCGGTTTGCGCTTTGTTGATCTTCTTAAGGATCGACTTAGGCTCTTCCAGCAGCGTGATAACGTTCTTACGGTTGTCATCAGATTTAGACATCTTCTTCGTTGCGTCTTGAAGGCTCATTACACGCGCATTTACTGTCGGAATGTAAGGCTCTGGAACTTGGAAGATTGGCTGCTCTGGCGAGTAAATATTGTTGAAACGCGTTGCGATATCACGCGCTAATTCTAGATGTTGCTTCTGGTCACTGCCTACAGGTACTTGGTGCGCACCGTAAAGCAAAATGTCAGCAGCCATCAACACCGGGTAGTCAAATAGACCGACGTTTACGTCATTCGCGTAACGTGCCGATTTGTCTTTAAACTGAGTCATACGGCTCAGCTCACCCATTTGAGTGTAACAGTTAAGAAGCCAACCTAATTGAGCATGCTCTGGTACATGTGACTGAACAAATAGCGTGCTCTTCTTCGGGTCAACACCAACTGCCAGACAAATTGCCAGTGCGTCTAGAGTTGCTTCATGCAGCGCTTTAGGGTCCTGACGAACCGTAATCGCGTGAAGGTCTACCACACAATATTGGCAATCATAATCGTCTTGCATCTGCTGCCATTGACGTAGAGCACCCAAGTAGTTACCGATACTTAGTTCACCTGAAGGTTGAACACCACTCAATACAATGGGTTTGCTCATTAGAATGATTCCTTTGACTTCTTAATCTAATTAAATGAAAAAAACCGTGCAGTAATAGGTGCACGGTTTACTCAGTGTACTCATTAACGAGTATTTTGGAAGCTCTTTTGTAGCCGTTATGCAGAAACCGCTACAACGTCCAATAATTCTGCCAAACTGTCAGCGACGAAATCTGGATTTGATGCTGAAATAGGTTCACCGTGGTTGTAACCATATGTCAGACCAAATGAGGCACAGCCTGCATTCTTTGCTGCGAGAATGTCGTTTTTCGAGTCGCCAACCATCAGCATTTCACTTGGTTGGATTTGGTGCTTTTCCATCAACCAGTTCAATGCTACTGGGTTTGGTTTTTTCTCTGGGAATGCATCACCGCCAAGGACATCAACGAAGTATTTTGCGATGTCGTGCTTTTCCAAAATGTCAGGCACAAACTTTGAAGGTTTGTTGGTCACCAACGCCATAACAAAGCCCGCTTTGTGCAGCTCTGCTAGTGTCTCTTTTACCGTTGGGTAAAGATGACTTAGCTTGTGACCGCTTTGCTCGTAGTAATCATCAAACAATACACGCGCTTTAGCACGAAGCTCTTCACTCAGCTCCGGGTTGATGGTCAGGCTTTGGCTTAATGAGCGACCAATAAGCACGTCTGCGCCGTTACCCACGTAATCACGAACTTGTTCTTCTGAAACCGATGGAAAGCCAAGCGCCTGTACTGCTTGGTCTGCCGCGACAGCTAGATCGGGCACGCTATCAAGCAAAGTACCATCTAGATCGAAGGCGATGAATTTAATGTCTTGTTGAGTCATAACTTCCCTGAGGATTTTTATTTATAAATCGGTGAAAACGACAAAGGATGGCACCCCATCCTTTGTTTTTATCATTATGTCTGATTCTACAGTAACTGTTTGTTTCGTCGTTACTTTGCAGCAATACGCTGACGAACTGCCTCAAACAAACAGATGCCGGATGCCACAGATACGTTCAAGCTTGAAACGCTACCAGCCATTGGGATCTTAATCAAATCGTCGCAGGTTTCACGAGTTAGACGACGCATACCGTCACCTTCTGCCCCCATTACGATAGCAAGGGGGCCAGTCAGTTTGGCTTGGTAGATGTCGTGCGTTGCTTCACCCGCAGTACCAACAAACCAGATGCCTTTCTCTTGCAATGTACGCATAGTACGAGCCAAGTTAGTCACTCGGATCAATGGCACGACTTCAGCTGCACCACAAGCGACTTTACTTACCGTCGCATTCATTGGCGCAGAACGATCTTTCGGTACGATGATCGCCGCAGCACCTGCCGCATCTGCGTTACGTAAACACGCACCAAGATTATGTGGATCGGTCACTCCGTCTAACACTAATAGCAGTGGTGATTCGTGCTGCGCCAGGATGTCATCTATATCGTTCTCATTCAGCTGCTTCGCTGGTTTCACACGAGCGATGATGCCTTGGTGATTTGCACCGCGCGCTTTGTCATCCAAGGTTTTACGTGTCATCTGCTGAATAGAAACACCACAAACCTGAAGATCATTTAGGATTGGCATTAGGCGATCATCTTGACGACCTTTTAAAACGTACGCCTCGATAAAACGCTCTGGTTCGCGCTCCAATACCGCCTTCACTGCGTGAATGCCGTAGATAAATTCGTTACTCATTGTTTAACCTGTTGTTCTGGTCGTATTGCCTGCGCCAACCGAGTTTGAACTAAGTTGGCGCTTCAACCTACTGCGCTTCTTTTTTAGTGCGCTTAGTTTTCTTCGGCTTACTGTGCGGCTTCTTTTTACGTGCTTTTTTCACTTTAGGCTTCTCGTTGCCTTCGGCGTCACTACGTTTTGGGCCATTACGCTTACTCGTTGCGCCCGTTTCTTCTGGGCGTTTAGTTGGCTCTATCGCAGGAACTGCACGAGCCGCGCCACCTTCTTTCGATGAAGAGCGAGTCGCAGCGCGTTTTTTATCTTTCGCTTTGCGTTTTGCTTCCGCTGCGCGTTTCTTCGCAGTCTTACCTTCGCCGCGTAGCTTACGACTTGTTTCGACCAATTCAAAGTCAATTTGCTTATCATCGAGGTTAACAGCCAGTACTTTTACTTTTACTGCATCACCTAAGCGGTAGATGTTACCGAAACTTTCACCAATAAGTCGTTGACCAATCGGGTCAAATTGATAGTAGTCGTTCGCAAGGGTAGAAATATGTACCAAACCATCGATGTGCAAATCCGTTAAACGTACAAAGAAGCCAAAGCTAGTGACATTAGCAATAACACCGTCTAGTTCGTCACCGACGTGGTCTTGCATATATTCACACTTCAGCCAATCCGCAACATCACGTGTTGCATCATCAGCACGGCGCTCTGTCATCGAACATTGTTCGCCGTAAAAATCCATGTCGTCAAACGAGTAATGATAGCCACCTGTTGGTGTCCAGCGATCTTGATTACGACCTTCTTCTTTAGCAATCAGATACTTGATTGCACGGTGAAGTAACAAGTCAGGGTAACGACGAATTGGCGACGTAAAGTGCGCATAGCGTTTCAATGCCAACCCAAAGTGCCCCGCGTTATCTGCGTTGTATACCGCTTGCTTCATTGAGCGTAGCAGCATGGTCTGAATCAACTCTTGATCTTGACGCCCGGAGATTTGACGTGCGAGATCAGCATAGTCCGTTGGTGAAGGCTCTAAACCACCTTTTAGCTCAAGACCAAGTTCACTTAAGAAGTCACGGAAACCTTGCAGGCGTAATTCACCTGGAGATTCGTGGATACGATAAAGCGCGGGCTCTTTCGCTTTTTCTACCAGCGATGCCGAAGCAATGTTGGCTAAAATCATACATTCTTCGATGATCTTATGCGCGTCATTACGAATTACTGGCTCAATGCTTTCGATTTTACGTTCCGCATTGAAAATAAATTTGGTTTCAACGGTTTCAAATTCGATTGCACCGCGTTGATCTCGTGCTTCTTTCAGCACTTTGTACATCTTGTGCAACTCTTCTAGATGAGAAACAAGCGGCTGGTAGCGCTCACGTAGTTCTTCATCCCCTTCTAGAATCGCGCTCACTTTGCTATATGTGAGACGAGCGTGCGAGTTCATCACCGCCTCGTAATGCTTGTAACCAGACAGCTTACCTGTATCGGAAATGGTCATTTCGCACACCATACACAAGCGATCTACTTGCGGGTTGAGCGAACATAGGCCGTTCGATAGTACTTCTGGCAACATCGGCACAACTTGCGACGGGAAATATACTGAGTTACCACGATTTATCGCTTCTTTGTCCAACGCAGAGTCAGGACGAACGTAGTAACTGACGTCAGCAATCGCTACCCATAAACGCCAACCACCTTCTTTGTTCTTTTCACAGTAAACGGCATCATCAAAGTCTCGTGCGTCTTCGCCGTCAATGGTCACTAGTGGCAAATCACGTAGATCCACACGACCAACTTTCGCTTCTTCTGGTACTTCTTCGCCTAAGTTTTCGATTTGTTTATCGACGGCTTCTGGCCATTCGTGAGGGATTTGGTGTGTACGAATCGCAATTTGTGTTTCCATACCTGGTGCCATGTTTTCACCAAGGACTTCAACCACTTTACCCATCATGCCGCGTGAGCGTGAGCCACGATCAGTAATTTCAATTACGACTACGTTACCCATGCGTGCACCCGCTTTGTGCTCATTTGGGATCAGGATATCTTGGCTGATACGCGAGTCATCTGGGACAACATAGGAGTATCCATATTCAAGGAAGAAACGACCAACGATTTGATCATTGCGCTCCTCTAGCACACGCACCAAACGTCCTTCACGGCGGCCGCGCTTGCTGTTGTCTGTCGGTTGCACTAAGACAAAATCACCGTGGATGATGTTCTTCATCTGATGGTGCGGTAACAGAATATCATCATCCTTGCCGACGCTGCCTTCTGGACGTACCCAACCATGGCCATCACGATGACCAATCACGTAACCTTTCACCATTTCAAGTTTTTCAGGCAATGCATAGCACTGACGGCGGGTAAACACCAGTTGGCCATCTCGCTCCATCGCACGTAGCCGACGACGCAACCCTTCGTATTGCTCTTCGCCCTCAAGCTTTAGTGCCTCAAACAAGTCGTTACGATTCATTGGAACGCCCGCTTGCTCTAGAAACTCGATGATAAACTCTCGGCTTGGAATTGGATTTTCGTAATTTTTGGATTCACGATCTGCAAAAGGATCGTTTGGAATATTGTCTGACATAGGCACGCCTATCTAGCAAGGAAGGTATATGGCTAGTATATCTGAGTCTCTCGATAAGCTACAGAATTGCTTTGAAAAAAGAATGATCGAGATCGACTCTAGGCATGCAAATGAGTTAAGGACGAGCCAGCAAGATCAAAAGTTCAGAATTGTCACTGAGCAAGGATTCAATCGTGCAGTCATCCAACTCCGCCAGAAAGGCACTTTTTGCTTTCGCCAATTTATCTTTGAGGCGGCAAGCAGGGGTAATATGGCAAAAATCCACACCACAGTTGACTAAATCTAACGGCTCTAAATCGCGCACAACACCACCGACTGTGATTTCAGACGCTGGCTTCATCAGCCGGATACCACCGTTTTTTCCGCGCACGGTATGGACATAACCCAACTGCCCTAACCGATTGATAACTTTAACCATATGGTTGCGCGACACACCAAATAAATCCGTCACTTCGGTAATGCTGGTTAACTCATCTTCCGGCAACGAAGCCAAGAAAATTAAGGTTCTCAACGCATAATCAGTGAAACTAGTTAACTGCATATTCTCTCCCAAAGTGCGACTCAATAACCCACTGGTGATGCTAAAACCCCAAACTTGAGCTATCGATAAAAGTGTAAATCTTTTCTTGATCGAAAGATACATTTGAGATACAACTTCAAACATGCATTATAAATACAACTTAAAGTAGGAAGCCCTTATGCTCAGCAATCAAACTATCGAGATCGTCAAAGCGACCGCACCACTCATCGCCGAAACAGGACCAAAACTGACCGCGCACTTTTACGAGCGTATGTTTACTCATAACCCTGAGTTGAAAGATATTTTTAACATGAGTAACCAGCGTAACGGCGATCAGCGTGAAGCATTATTCAACGCTATCTGTGCCTATGCTGCCAATATTGAAAATTTGCCAGCTCTGCTTGGCGCAGTAGAGAAAATTGCGCATAAGCACACGAGCTTTTTGATCACAGAAGATCAGTACCAAATCGTTGGTAAGCATTTACTTGCTACAATCGATGAGCTTTTTAATCCAGGTCAAGAAGTGTTGGATGCTTGGGCTGAGGCTTACGGCGTACTTGCGAATGTATTTATTCAGCGCGAAGAACAAATTTACCAACAAAATGAAGCTTTGGAAGGCGGCTGGCGCGGTCTACGCGAATTTGAATTAGTCGATAAAAAGATTGAGAGCGAACACATTTGCAGCTTTGTGTTCAAGCCAACCGATGGCCAAAAAGTGGCGCCGTATAAACCGGGACAATACCTTGGCATCTACATCAACAGTGACCAGTTAGAAAACCAAGAAATTCGCCAATATAGCCTGTCTTCTGCGGTCCAAGAGAACACCTACCGTATCTCAGTAAAACGTGAAGAAGGCGGAAAAGTGTCGAACTACCTGCACGATAGCCTGAACATTGGCGAAAAAGTGCAGCTTGCGGCCCCTGCCGGTGATTTCTTTATGGATGCCGAACCACAAACACCCGTTGTTCTAATTTCTGCTGGTGTGGGACTTACTCCAACGCTGTCAATGCTAGAAAGTCTCTCAGCACATCAAGCACCTGTAACTTGGGTTCATGCAACAGAAAATGGCCAACAGCATGCTTTCAAGCAACACGTAAACCAACTCGTTGCAGAAAAAGAAAATATGAACGCGCTCGTTTGGTATAACCAACCAACGGCAGAAGACAAGCTAGGCGAAGACTTCCACTTCACGGGCTTTGTCAATCTGTATGAAATTGAAGCTGCATTAAAGCAAGATAACGTGCAGGTATACTTCTGTGGTCCTGTAGGATTTATGCAGCACGTAGCGAAACAGCTATTAGAACTTGGCGTACCAGAAGAGCAATTCCATTACGAATGCTTCGGTCCACACAAAGTGGTTTAAGCGCTACCAACTATCGGGAAAACAACAAAGCCCACGTGACGTGGGCTTTGTTGTATGAAGTTGTTTGCAATATTGAAGCGTTACCAAAAGGTGTCTCGCCGTTTAGCTCGAGCAATAACGTTTTGTGGCATGCGCTGTTCAAGGCCGTTTCTCAATACAGTTATGCGCTTATGCTGCCGCTTATCTGCTGTGACAGAGTTATATAACCAACGATACGCATCTTCGTAATCGAGTGGACTGCCATAATCACGTAAAAGCAACTCGGCCAGATGAATACGCGCGTTTAGGTTTCCCATTGACGCAGCTTCTCGCAAATATGGAATTGCACGTTCTTTATCTTGCTGTACTAAAGTGCCACGCGAATAGTATCGGCCAATCTGCTCTAGTGCAGCTGGTAACCCCTGATGCGCTGCATTTTCGATGTAGTAAAGACCCAGTTCGACATCTTGCTCGACACACACACCCCAAGCCAACATATCTCCGTACAGAAATTCATAAGCGGGTAAGTTAATTCGAGTCGCACGAGCTACGATATCCTCCACCAGCTGGCAGTTATCAGCGCGCACACGTTGTAAGTGCTTATTTTGCTCAATAAGCTTTATCAGCTCTGCTTCGGTATAGATCGGAACTGGTGCCCCCACATCAGCAACATTGGCTTTCACTGTGGTAGCAACCAAGGTCAACAACAGTGAAGCAGCCACTGTTCGTAACTTCATAAACGTACCCTTAAGGTATCTAAGAAACCAAAGATCGGTGAAGGATCTCCTCTGCTTGATAACCTTATCGGCAAAAAACAGCTAAGCTTTAGACAATTTTTGCCTCTGATTTAGGCTCAGCGGCAAAAGCTTGCCATATGAGAGTCACGCTGTTTTTGTTCAGATACAAAAAAGCCGACCAGAAGGTCGGCTTTTGCAATCTTTAACGGCTATCAATTAAGCTTCGAATGGGTGAACTTTGATGATAGTTTCGTTACGGTCAGGACCTGTAGAGATGATGTCTACTGGAACGCCAGTTAGCTCTTCAATACGCTTGATGTAGTCAAGAGCGGCTTGTGGTAGAGCATCTAGTGACTTAGCACCAAATGTGTTCTCAGACCAACCAGGCATTGTTTCGTAGATTGGCGTTGCTTTTTCGAATGCTTCAGCAGCCATCGGAGAAACTTCTAGCACGGAGCCATCTTCCATCTTGTAACCAGTACAGATTTTTAGCTCTTCTAGACCATCTAGTACGTCTAGTTTAGTTAGACAGAAACCAGATACAGAGTTGATTTGGATTGCACGACGCATAGCAACAGCATCGAACCAACCTGTACGACGTAGACGACCAGTTGTCGCACCGAACTCGTGGCCAACTTCACCTAAGTGCTTACCAATTGGATCTTGCTTATCTAAACCGTCGTATAGTTCAGTCGGGAATGGACCAGCACCAACGCGAGTACAGTACGCTTTTGCGATACCCAAGATGTAACCGATGTGACGAGGACCAAAACCAGAACCTGCAGCAACACCACCAGCAGTCGTGTTAGAAGACGTTACGTACGGGTAAGTACCGTGGTCGATATCAAGTAGTGTACCTTGTGCACCTTCGAACATGATCTTGTCGCCGCGCTTACGTGCTGCGTCTAGTTCGTCAGTTACGTCGATAACCATTGACGTTAGTAGTTCAGCGTAGCCTTTAGCTTGCTCAAGTACTTCTTCGTAGCTTACTGGTTCCGCTTTGTAGAAGTTAACTAGTTGGAAGTTATGGAACTCCATGACTTCTTTTAGCTTCTCTGCGAAAGTCGCCATATCGAATAGGTCGCCAACGCGTAGACCACGACGAGCAACTTTATCTTCGTATGCTGGACCGATACCACGACCAGTAGTACCGATAGCTTTTTTACCGCGAGCGATTTCGCGAGCTTGGTCCATTGCAACGTGGTAAGGAAGAATTAGCGGACATGCTTCAGAAATGAAAAGACGCTCGCGTACTGGAATACCGCGCTCTTCAAGAGGCTTCATTTCTTTAAGTAGAGCTTCAGGTGATAGTACAACACCGTTACCGATAACACATTTTACGTTATCGCGAAGGATACCTGATGGAATTAAGTGAAGAACGGTTTTTTCACCGTCAATTACGAGAGTGTGACCTGCGTTGTGACCGCCTTGGTAGCGTACCACGTATTTTGCATCTTCAGTTAAAAGGTCTACGATTTTACCTTTACCTTCGTCACCCCATTGGGTGCCTAGAACGACTACGTTATTTCCCATCTTTCCAAGTCTGATTGCTAGTTAAAAATGGATTCTAGCACCGAATCACGCTTCTTGCAGTCATTTTTTGTTCACAGAGTTGCTACCAGAATGTCATCTTGCCGCTTTGTTCATTTTGAAATCAGCATATCACTGATAGTATTTAGCTTTCTCTATTCGACTGGAAAGCGCTATGTCTGAATCCATATGGTTGGCGATTGGGCTCGTCTTGATCGTGGAAGGCATTGGGCCACTGATTGCTCCTAACGGTTGGCGGAATATGGTGGCTCAATTAAGTGAACAACCCAACAATCAGCTACGACGCATCGGTGGCTGCCTAGTAGTTGCTGGAGCCGTCATCGCCATCATGATGAGCTAGCACTTAGCATCAGATACAAAAAAGGCTCCCTAAGGAGCCTTTTATTTCAATGAGACGCGGAGATTATTTCTCCATGCTGCCCTTCGACTGGTTCATGTATTGGAAGAACTCACTCTTCGGATCAAGCACCAGAATATCGCTCTTAGAGCTGAAGGACTTCTCATACGCACGTAGCGAACGTAGGAAGCTAAAGAACTCAGGGTCTTTGTTGTATGCTTCAGCATAAATCTTCGCAGCTTCAGCATCCGCCTCACCTCGTGTCACACGCGCAGTTTTATCAGCTTCAGCTAGAATAGTTGCTACTTCTAGTTCTGCTTGAGCACGAATAACTTCCGCTTTTTCACGACCTTGAGAACGGTGCTTACGAGCAACGGACTCACGCTCCGCACGCATACGACGGTAGATAGACTCACTGATTTCATCAGGCAGGTTGATTTTCTTCATTCGGAAATCAACGACACGAACACCCAAGTCTTTCATTGCGCTTTCACGCGTGTCTTTCAATACTTCAGACATGATTAGGTCGCGTTCACCATCAATCTCAAGCGCCTCACGAGCCGCTTCAGTTGCGACAACATCGGCACTTGCGTCTTCTGGTAGCACATCATCGTTACGTGGACCAGATACGATCTGTTTGATTTCACGAGCACCGATTTCAGAACGAAGCACGTCCGTCACTTTACGCTCAAGTAGTGCCTCTGCCGTTAGCGAGTTACCACCGCCAGTCGCGAGGTAGTAGCGACCAAAATCTTCAATACGCCACTTCACGTAGGTATCAATGATAACGTCTTTTTTCTCAGACGTTACGAAACGGTCTGCACGGCCATCCATTGTTTGGATACGTGCATCAAGTTGTTTCACACGGTCAAACAAAGGCATCTTGAAATGCAGACCAGGCTCGTAAATTCGAGTGATGTCGTTGTTGTCTTTCAAGACACGACCAAATCGAACCACGATACCACGCTCACCTTCAGGAATCACAAACAAAGACATCAACATTAATGCCAGTGCGATTACCAGTACAGGGATCATTAACTTACGCATTCTTAGTATCTCCCTTGACGTGAACCTGTTGAACGAGACTGCGTGTTCGAAGTGTCTTCTTGTGTACGATCAGACTCAAGTTGAATTTGATCATAGGTTGAAGATGACTTCGATTTACGTTTGGTATCTGCTTTGCCCTCTTGTCCCGCCAACTTATCGATTGGAAGGTAAAGAAGATTGCCGCTTGATTCCGAGTCAATCAACACTTTCGAAGTGCTTGAGTACACCTCTTCCATTGCGTCAATGTACAGACGATCACGCGTTACACCAGGCGCTGCTTGGTATTCTGGTAATAGTTTTTCGAACTGTGCTACCTGACCAAGAGCCTCGTTAGTGACACGCTCATTGTAACCTTGTGCTTCTTTCTTCAAACGCTCTGCACGACCCGTTGCCTTAGGCAAGATTTCGTTCTTGTATGCTTCAGCTTCACGAATGAAACGCTCTTCATCCTCACGTGCTGCGATTGCATCATCAAACGCATCTTTCACTTGCTCTGGTGGACGAGCAGACTGGAAGTTCACATCAACAAGTACCAGACCCATATCATAGCTATCAATGATTTGGTTCAGTGTTTCTTGCGTAGTTTGACGAATTTGCTGACGACCACTGGTTAGAATGCTATCCATCAATGAGTCACCAATTACTGCACGTAGTGCAGAATCCGTTGCTTGACGCAAGCTGTCGTCTGCATTGGTTACACGGTACAAGTATTTGTATGGGTCAGTCACTCGGTACTGAACATCCATCGCAACTGTTACAACGTTTTCATCTTTGGTCAGCATTAGACCAGATGCACGTAGTGAACGAATCGCTTGTACGTTTACCGCTTCGTACTCATCAATAAAGCGAGGACGCCAGTTAAGACCTGGGTCTACGATACGATCGTATTTACCTAAACGCAGTACAACACCACGCTCTGCTTCACCGATGGTGTAAAAACCAGCGAAGAACCAAACTGCAACAGCAATCAGAGCAATCACGCCAAAGCCAATTGCACTACCACCACCGCCGCCGATTGGAGAACCACCGCCGCCTTTTTTACCAAACTTGCCGCCCAGCTTTTGACTCAGTTTGTTGAACACTTCATCTAAATCTGGCGGACCTTGATCTCGGCCACCAGGACGCTGGCCACCACGATTATTATTACCCCAAGGGTCATTATCGCGGCCATTGTTGCCGTTGTTATTTCCAGGCTCATTCCACGCCATTAGAAAGCTCCATCATTTGATATGACGTTATACTGTAGCAGTCCTTTAAGTGACTATAAAGCCAGTCAAAACTGCCCCTTCTCTTTTTTCAAGTCTAGACCAATCTACTTGCTGCATTCGAATATCGATCAACAAGTTACCATCCTGGTCATATTCCTCACGTTGAATACACTTCATTTGGAAGAAGGTACTACGGAATCGTCCTTGATACTGTGGAGGAATTCGCAACTGATGCTCGACCATTTGTGACGCCAGACGTTCCGTCAGAGCCTCAAACAGGACATCAATGCCCAACCCATCCATTGCTGAAACCCAAACTGCGCGAGGTACGCCTTCCTCGTCTCGTTCTATACGTGGTTTCTGCGAATCTAGATTGTCGATTTTGTTCATGACAACCAGAGTCGGCACTTCATGCGCGTCGATCTCTTCTAGTACTTCATGAACAGCTTGAATATTCTCACGAAAACGCTCATCACTGGCATCAACAACATGTAACAAAATGTCAGCTTCTTGCGTTTCCTGCAAGGTTGCCTTGAAGGCCGCAACCAAGTCGTGTGGCAAATGTCGAATAAAACCAACCGTGTCTGCCAAGATGGCAGGACCAACATCTGCTAACTCTATCTTACGTAAAGTCGGGTCCAAAGTAGCAAATAATTGATCAGCCGCGTACACGCCAGCTTCTGTAATACGGTTGAAGAGTGTCGACTTACCCGCGTTGGTGTAACCCACAAGTGAAACCGTTGGGATTTCAGCTCGATTTCGGGCGCGGCGCCCTTGTTCACGCTGCTTCGCTACTTTGTCTAAGCGTCGCAGGATGGCTTTGATTCTGTCACGCAATAAGCGACGGTCGGTTTCCAGCTGGGTTTCACCCGGGCCACGTAAACCGATACCACCTTTCTGCCTTTCAAGGTGTGTCCAACCACGAATCAAACGAGTAGAGATATGACGAAGTTGAGCCAGCTCTACCTGTAGCTTACCTTCGTGTGTTCGAGCTCGTTGAGCAAAGATATCGAGAATAAGACCAGTGCGGTCGAGAACTCGACATTGGCACAGTGCTTCGAGGTTACGTTCTTGGGCAGGAGAGAGGGCGTGATTAAAAATCACAATTTCGGCACCCGTTGATTGTACCGCTGTAGCAATCTCTTGGGCCTTACCCTCTCCGACATAGTATTTAGGGTGTGGGGATTGACGACTACCAGTTACCACTTGTAGCGCCTCTACCCCAGCAGAAGAAACCAGCATTTCGAACTCAGCCAGATCTTCCCATTCACCTTCTTGCGTGAAGTTGATATGAACAAGTACGGCTCGCTCACCGGATTCATAACGGTCAAACAAGCAATCAACTCCTTATTTTAAAAATACTCGATGAAGAATTAATCTTCAGATTTCTCTTGTGGACGCTCACCTTGTGGACGTTCACCGCTGTGATGGCTCACTGGACGAGCCGGCACAACTGTTGAGATCGCGTGCTTGTACACCATTTGGTTAACAGTATTCTTCAGCAGGATCACAAATTGATCGAATGATTCGATCTGACCTTGTAGTTTAATACCATTCACAAGGTAGATAGATACCGGGATACGCTCACGACGTAGCGCGTTTAGAAATGGGTCTTGTAGAGATTGCCCCTTAGCCATTTTTATTTTCCTTATTTAATTTGTAGTTGTAATTATTTAGCTAGTGGTGCAATGCAAAAGATACGGCTTTTGCATCTGAGCTAAACGAATCAAAAATGCACTCTAAGTAATTAGCAGCATAGTATAAAAACCGCCAACAACAGATCCTTTGAGAGTGCGTTCACGCAAAAACGATCACATTATACACAGCTATGTCAATCAGATGCTATTGCTTCCGACATCGTTTCTAATGCCTGTTCAATGTTCTCGCTATCCAACCAAGTTAAATCATCCCAGCTGCGTAACCAGGTGATTTGACGCTTGGCCAATTGACGAGTCGCGCATACGCCACGAAATACCGCTTCGTCACGTGTACACTCCCCATCTAAATACTCCCACATCTGTCGGTAACCGACGCATCGTATGGAAGGAAGATCGGGGTGAAGATCTTTTCGCGAATATAACGCTTTCATTTCTTCTTCAAAGCCCGCTTCCATCATCTTCTCGAAACGGAGTTCAATCCGACGGTGAAGTTCTGCCCTATCCTTGGGAGCTATTGCAAACTGCTTGACTCGGTATGGTAGGCTTTCACCTTTCGTTTGAGTCAATTCAGTCAAAGTTTTACCTGAAATGCGAAAAACTTCCAATGCCCGAGATAAACGTTGGGGATCATTGGGATGGATTCTCGCGGCTGACACAGGATCAACCTCTTTGAGTTCATCGTGCAACACTGACCAACCTTTAGTCAATGCCTCTTGTTCAATTTGCTGACGAATTTCAGGATTTGCAGCAGGAAGTGGTGATAAACCTTCAAGTAACGCCTTGTAATACAGCATTGTTCCACCCACAAGAAGTGGAATTTTTCCTTCTGCAACAATATCATCCATCGCTTTCAATGCATCTCGACGAAAGTCGGCGACAGAGTAAGATTCACTTGGATCCAAAATATCTATCAAGCGATGAGGCGCCAAACTTAACTCTTTTTCATCCGGTTTCGCCGTACCGATATCCATCCCTTTGTAGATCAAAGCAGAATCAACACTGATGATCTCAATCGGAAATTTTTGACGAAGACGAATCGCCAGCTCAGTTTTGCCTGATGCAGTTGGCCCCATTAAAAATAGCGCCAAAGGTAGTTTATCTGTCATGGTTTTAATTTGGCTATCGTGGCAGAGAAATCAACAGCGGATACGAATTTTGTATCTTCTAATGGCAATTGACCATGTCTTAGCTGTTCAAGTTCCGCAATAATTTGAATGGCTTCAGAAAAAGTATAGTGACTCTTCACTGTCGTGACCTGTAATGCGAGCCAATCTATCAACTCAGACAGCATCTGAGCCGCTGCTATACCTTCGTTCACACAAGATTGCGCGTAAGATAACAGATCTGGTACTAAATTTTGTAAGTTTTGTTGACGCAGCGGAGCTGGGACGCCCATCACCATTAAGGCGTGCTCGTTTCTCGCTTTCAATTGAATACCAAGCAATGCCAAATCTTGTTGATAATCTTGGGCCAGTCTCACTAATTCGGGCTCTAACTTAATAGATAGAGGAACAAGCAGAGGTTGTGCCTTGAGTGCACCATCGCTTGGAGTGAGCTGGCCTTTTACACGATAAAATTCTGCTCTAGGTAACGAGACTAACGCCGCCCCACTGTCACTGCTCATCAAAACAAATTGTTCATCGACCACCATCAGCGCTTTGCCTAATGCAGTAATCGATGGCATTGATGTGTGCGAAGTTATCGTTTGGGGCGCTATTGGAGTGACTGCCTGAGCCTCAAACTCTGGCGTTTTCAGCAGCTCGTGATAAGCGCGTACTTCTTGTTTAGTTGGCGCTGGTTCTACGTGGCGCTCTTTACTGTGACTTGGCTTTGGTGCAGGTTTGGATTCCACCCAATCATTACGTTTGAATGACTCCACTACGCGCGCCTCTCGCACGGAGGTTTCACTAGGACCGCTATTACGAGGCTTCACTTCATAATCACTGCGTCCAGGATAAGCCGGTGTACTCTCTATCGCTTGATAAACCCGCTCTGGTACTGGTGAAGATGCTGGCTCTTGTACTTTTTCAGGCTCTGGCGAATGCTCAATCTCTTCGGATTCAGTCTGTTCCACGCGATGAAATGCCGATTCATTCACCTGTGGTTTATCAATCACAGCGCTTTGTGAAAGTGCATCCGTCAGAGCTTGATAGATGAAATCATGCACCAAACGAGCTTGGTGGAAACGCACTTCATGCTTAGCAGGGTGAACATTCACATCTACTTGGTGCGGATCTAGCTCAATAAAGAGCACATACGCAGCAAACTGATCTGGCTTTAAGCTCATTTCATAGCTTTGACGAATCGCGTGATTGATTAATTTGTCACGCATCATTCGGCCATTCACATAGCAATATTGTAAATCGCTTTGCTGCCTTGCTCCCTCTGGCGTGGTAATCCACCCATGTAGATTTAACCCTTGATGCTCAAGCTCGATTCTGAGCATGTGTCGAACAAACGCGTTACCGCAGACAGCTGCAATACGTTTTTCGGTTTGAAGCTGATTTTTCGCCGCACGATATTGACGAATGATCTTGCCGTTGTGGCGCACATTGATGGTGACATCAAAGCGGCTTAACGCAATGCGTTTCAATAACTCATCAATATGAGCAAATTCGGTTTTCTCCGTACGAAGAAACTTGCGACGCGCTGGAGTATTAAAAAATAAGTCCAACACTTCAACAGTCGTGCCAATCGGGTGCGCTGCTGGCTTAAGCTTCACCTGCATATCACGCCCTTCGGAGTAAGCACTCCAAGCTTCTTCTTGTGCCGCAGGACGCGACGTGAGCGTCAAACGCGAGACTGAGCTAATACTGGCTAACGCTTCACCGCGAAAACCTAGACTCATAATGGCTTCGAGATCATCTAAGGTATGTATCTTAGATGTCGCATGACGACTGAGCGCTAAGCCGAGTTCATCTTTCGCGATACCTTTTCCGTTATCACGAACACGAATCAGCTTTGCGCCTCCTTTCTCGATATCGATATCGATTCGAGTTGCGCCAGAATCAAGACTATTTTCAACCAGCTCTTTAATCACAGAAGCAGGTCTTTCGACCACTTCCCCTGCGGCGATTTGGTTTGCAAGTCTGGCTGGCAAAATTTTAATCGTCATAATGAGTTAGAAGCTCACCTACTTGTTTGGAATGATCAGGACTTGCCCAACCGCTAGCTGATCAGAGCGTAAGTTATTCGCTTTACGAATGCTCGATACGCTAACGCCGTATTTGGACGCTATTTTGCCAAGGAACTCACCCCGAGAAACCTTGTGCTTACGAATCGGTTTATCTTTTACCGCGACCGTTATCTTCAACTTTTGCCCTACCCACAAGGTATCTGACTTCAAGTTATTCTCTCGGCGGATATCTGAAACCTTCACTTTATAGTGATTCGCAATCTTACCTAAGAACTCACCAGACTTAACCTTGTGCGTAATGGTTTCTGTCTCAACAGTAATCGGTTTACTTGGCACTTTAATCGTACCAGCAGAAGGAATGTTGAGCTTCTGACCAATTGCCAAGCCTGTCGACTTCAAGTTGTTTGCCGACATCAGCGCTTTAGAGCTAAGCCCATATTTGTTCGCGATCACCGATAATGACTCGCCACGCTTTACAATATGTACCATTGGCTTCGCTGAAGGCGAGAACACCGTACCCTCTGGTGGGTTATCTTTTAAGTACTTGACGACCGCCTTAGTGATAGCCTGAGCTAACTTATCTTGGTGCGCTCGTTGAAACAGTAAACGCTCTTCTGTTGGGTTAGAAATAAAGCCCGTTTCCACTAGCACAGACGGAATCTGTGGAGAGCGCAAAACCGCAAGGCTGGTGTTGATCGGTTTGGTGTTATGCAGGTGCGCAACACGTCCCATCTCACCTAGGATTTCTGTTGCCAGCTTATAGCCTTCTTTTTGTGAATGACTAAACTGCAAGTCCAACAAAGTTTGGTTCACGTTACGATCTTTTGTCTTCGTGAAGAACGCATTACCCGAGCCGCCCAATAACTCAGACTGTTTCTCATGGTTCTCGACCCAACGAGCAATTTCGGTATTTGCACGACGAGTATTTAGTACGAAGACCGATCCACCGCGAGGCTTCGGTGAAGTAAACGCATCTGCGTGAATGGAAATCAGCAAGTGCGCATCATTTTCACGAGCAATCGCGACACGACGGTTTAAGTTTACAAAATAATCTCCCGTACGAGTCATGCGCGTTTTAATACCAGGAGTCGCATCGAGCTGAGCAGCAATTTTTCTTGAGATACTCAATACCGCATCTTTCTCGTACTTACGACGTGAAGGGCCAATAGAGCCAGGGTCTTCCCCACCGTGACCAGGGTCGATAACAATTAACACTTCTTGAGCTCGTTGAACTGAACTCATGTCTTTGCTGGCCGCCGCTGGCTTACTCGGTTTAGAGGTCGATGCCTTCTTACCGTGCGGTAAATCAATCACCAAGCGGTGACCATACTGCCCACCTGGTGTTGGGCTTAATTTAAATAATTCCGCTTGAACGCTCTTTTTTAGTTCAAACACCAAACGATAAGTGCCCTTCTCTGGAGGCGAGCTTTTTCGTACCAGTTTTAAAACAGGGCTATCCGTAACAGTAACAGGCAGTCTGGCCTGCATCGTCGTGCTTTTTAAATCCACGACAAGGCGATCCGGCCCTGATAAAGAGAAATAGGAATAGTCAGCTTCCGAGCCTAAATCGATGACAACACGCGTTTCATCAGGTGAAGGCCAAACTCGAAAACTCTTAACGACGTTAGCAAATGCTAAATTGGGGATGAGAAGGAGAAAAGTGGCGACAAACGTCGCCACTACTCTAAAATTTGAAAAACTCAACATAGCTCCAATCGACTGAGTAACTGCACACCATAATCATTATTAGCTGTTAGTTCGGCTACACGTTGCTCACCTTGGTAGCGAATGTTTACATCAAGATCCGGTTGTGGCAGTAAGCCATGCCCTTTTTCAGGCCATTCAACCAAGCAAATCGCATCGTCTGTGAAATAGTCTCGAATACCCATAAACTCAAGCTCTTCAGGATCCGCAAGACGATAAAGGTCGAAGTGATATACTTGCCACTGATCCAACTGGTACGGTTCGACTAGAGTATAAGTTGGACTTTTCACGTTACCTTGATGACCAAGAGCACGGACAAAACCACGACTAAAGGTTGTTTTACCTGCACCCAAATCACCATGCAGATAAATTGTGGTTTGCTGGGAACAAAGCTGAGCCAAAGCGGTGCCTAGTGCAACCGTTTCATGCTCATCTTTTAAATTGAATTGTTTCGTGCTCATTGATGCTTCTCTAACTAATGATCGTTGACTATATAAAAATCAAAAGAACAGGAATAGTAAACCGTGTTGGTTTTGAGAGACAAGCTTTCAAATGTCATATGTGCGAAAAAAGTATCCAATAAACGGTATCTTAATCATCTTAGTATCGACCTAGATTTAGAATATATGCAAATGACTTCAATAAGCAGTATTCACAACATCAAAAACGTACCTAACTGGGTAGCACCAAAGCCAGAGATCCGTTAAGATCCGCCCCCCTTTATTCCGGTGGTTAACATGAACTACGAACAACTCGCACAACAAATCAAAGTTTGGGGAAAAGAACTCGGCTTCCAAAAAGTTGGGATCTGCGACGTTGATCTGAGTGAACATGAAGCAGCACTACAAAAATGGCTTGATGCAGGCTATCACGGCTCAATGGATTGGATGGCTCGTCACGGTATGATGCGTGCTAGACCCCATGAGCTACTCCCGGGAACCGTTCGTGTTATCAGCGTCCGGATGGACTATCTGCCACCAGAGGCTCAATTCGCTTCGAACCTCGCGAATAAAAGTCATGCCTATATTAGCCGCTACGCACTAGGGCGCGATTATCACAAGCTCGTCAGAAAGCAGCTAAATAAGCTCGGCAAACTTATTGAACAAGAGGTTGGTCAATATGGTTACCGACCTTTCGTTGATTCCGCACCAATATTAGAGCGACCTCTCGCCCAAAAAGCGGGCTTAGGTTGGACCGGGAAACATTCCCTGATTTTAGATCAAGACTGTGGATCGTGGTTCTTTTTAGGTGAACTACTTATCGACTTACCACTACCCGTAGATGAGCCAAGCGTTGATCAGTGCGGTAAATGCAAAGCATGCATTACATCATGTCCAACACAAGCCATCGTTGAAGACAAAGTTGTCGATGCCAGGCGTTGTATCTCTTATCTCACCATCGAGTTCGATGGCGTGATTCCTGAAGAGTTTCGAAAGCCAATGGGTAACCGCATTTATGGTTGTGACGACTGTCAATTGGTTTGCCCATGGAACCGCTACGCCGACATAACGGAGCAAGATGATTTCCACCGTCGTGACAGTTTCAAAAACCCTGACCTCGTCGACATGTTTAACTGGGATGAAGCGACTTTTCTAAAAAATATGGAAGGCTCCGCTATCCGTCGTATTGGTCATATACAGTGGCTACGTAACATCGCTGTCGCACTTGGTAATGCAGAATATAGTCAGCGAATCATAGATGCGCTGGAAAGTCGGCAAGGTGAAAATAAATTACTTGATGAGCACATTAAATGGGCTTTGACAGAGCAACTGAATCAACTCCCCACTGAGAGTAATTCATCTATAGAGACGAAAAAGCAACGCTTAATAAGGATAGTCGAGAAGGGACTGCCGAGAGACGCATAGAGCGTAGTCTATATGCAAGAGATTGAAAGTACTTTTGCATGTTCAATTCATGACCTTGTTCTCAATTTTGTAATGTGGAAAAAAATTTGAGATTCAAGAAAAACAAGCTAGCAGAAAAAAGTTAAACACAGCTCGGAGAAATGACTAGGATCAAAAAAATACCAGTTAATGATCGTATTTTAACGTACTCGATCCGACAAAAAACTTATTTTTTCTTTATATAACAAAGATTTAATTGATATTTCTTTGTTGTTTCAACTTCACTTTAGAGAAAAGATCTTTCTTCCCCATCATAAAAAGTCAAGCTAAAAACACTTTATCAACCAACTTATCCACAGAACGACGTATGTGGATAACTCTGTTAATTAAAGTAGATAAAACACGCGAAGCCTCATCATACTTGTACGTCAGCCGATTCATATCGTGTTTTAAACACAAACGAAATCGTCCGACATCATATGATGCGGATAAAAGTTTAGCTTTTGGGGATTCATGCTTCGCAGCATTATGAAAAGAGCGATGTGATTGGTTGCGAGAAGCAGGCGTTGAATCAAGCGGCGCATCCGTAGACGACTTAACAATTGTATACTAAATAAGTACTCAATCTATCGTCTTGTATTTGGTTGCGGGGGCCGGATTTGAACCGACGACCTTCGGGTTATGAGCCCGACGAGCTACCAAGCTGCTCCACCCCGC
>NZ_JAWOWA010000026.1:0-55189 GCF_033340195.1 Vibrio sp. 1457 | reverse complement strand
CTAGGGCGGTAAAAATATCAAAGACCCGATACCCTGTTAATCGCTACGCGGCTCCTCTTAAGTGAACTACATTGCGCCTCAGGCGACCTTTTTTCTTCAGCAACGTAAGTAGAGTTACTTACGAGGGATTTCGATTTTACGCTCTTCAGACTGGCGGTATAGCACAAGCACTTTACCAATAGTCTGAACTTTTTCAGCGCCCGTCTCACGTACGATAGCGTCGATGATTAGCTGTTTTGTTTCACGATCTTCCGAAGCAACTTTTACTTTGATAAGTTCGTGATGGTTAAGAGCGATTTCAATTTCTGCTAGCACGGCTTCTGTAAGTCCATTTGCGCCCATTAGCACAACAGGTTTTAAACTGTGAGCTAGGCCTTTAAGGTGCTGCTTTTGTTTGGTGCTTAGGTTCATTACGCGGCCAATTTTCTTTAAAATAAGGGTTGAAAAAAGCTATTTTAACGCCATCTATTGCTGAAGACTATAATTTATTGAGTAATAGGTAGCGCCTATTAAAACAATAGCTCCAATTTGTGCCTTGTTGGGATTAAAATGAGTAAACAAAAACATTCGGCTAGTTCTGGTCGTTGGTTGAAAGAACACTTTGATGATAAATACGCGAATGAAGCCCGAAAAAAAGGCTACCGCTCACGTGCTTATTTCAAGATCGATGAGATTCAAACGAAAGATAAATTGTTAAAGCCTGGAATGACAGTCGTCGACTTGGGGGCCGCGCCGGGCGGATGGTCTCAATATGCTGCTAAGATAGTAGGGGACAGTGGTCAGATCATTGCGTGTGACTTGCTTCCTATGGACCCGATTGCTGGCGTTAGCTTTTTACAAGGCGACTTTCGTGATGATGCGGTATTGGAAGCTTTGCTAGAAAGGATCCAACCTTCCATGGTAGACGTAGTAATGTCTGATATGGCGCCTAACATCGCGGGAAACAATTCTGTTGATCAACCTCGCGCTATGTATTTAGTTGAATTAGCTTTAGATATGTGTCGACAAGTTCTAGCGCCTAATGGTAGCTTTGTCGTAAAGGTTTTCCAAGGGGAAGGCTTCGATCAGTATGTGAAAGAAGTCCGAGACATGTTTAAAGCCGTAAAAATTAGAAAACCAGACTCATCGCGAGCTCGCTCTCGAGAGGTCTTCGTCGTAGCCACTGGTTACAAAGGTTAACCATTTTGCTCTCTTGAGAGCGTGTTAACACTATAGCTACAGTTAATGAACTGTAGTACCCTACCTTTAATTACAATTAGTTATCGAGAGGCTTACACCTTGAGTGACATGGCAAAAAATTTAATTCTGTGGCTTGTTATCGCCGTCGTATTGATGTCGGTATTCCAGAGCTTTGGCCCTGGAGAAAGCAATGGCAGAACCGTGGATTACACCACGTTTGTACAGGAAGTTGGCCAAGGCCAGATTCAAGAAGCAACTTTTAAAGACGGTGAAATTAGCTTTGTTCGTCGTGGCGGCGGTGCCAAAATGGTCACTTACATGCCAGTGTATGACCAAAAGCTTCTAGATGACCTAATTAACCAAAACGTGAAAGTACAAGGCACGCCTCCAGAAGAGCAAAGCTTGCTTGGTACTATCTTCATCTCTTGGTTCCCAATGATCTTACTAATTGGTGTGTGGATTTTCTTCATGCGTCAAATGCAAGGCGGCGGTGGTAAAGGCGCCATGTCTTTTGGTAAGAGCAAAGCTCGAATGATGAGCGAAGAACAAATCAAGACAACTTTTGCTGACGTTGCTGGTTGTGACGAAGCAAAAGAAGACGTGAAAGAACTGGTGGACTACCTACGCGATCCAAGCCGCTTCCAAAAACTGGGCGGTAAGATTCCAACGGGTGTTCTAATGGTTGGTCCTCCTGGTACGGGTAAAACGCTTCTAGCGAAAGCCATTGCCGGTGAGGCGAAAGTACCATTCTTTACTATCTCTGGTTCTGATTTCGTAGAAATGTTCGTTGGTGTTGGTGCATCTCGTGTGCGTGACATGTTTGAACAAGCAAAGAAAGCTGCACCTTGTATCATCTTTATCGATGAGATCGATGCGGTAGGCCGTCAACGTGGCGCAGGTGTTGGTGGTGGTCATGATGAACGTGAACAAACACTAAACCAAATGCTCGTTGAGATGGATGGTTTCGAAGGTAACGAAGGTATTATCGTTATCGCTGCGACTAACCGTCCGGACGTGCTAGACCCTGCGCTACTGCGTCCTGGTCGTTTTGACCGTCAAGTGGTAGTTGGTCTTCCAGATGTACGTGGCCGTGAACAGATCCTAAAAGTTCACATGCGTAAGGTCCCTCTAGCGGGTGATGTAGAGCCTTCTCTCATCGCACGTGGTACTCCAGGCTTTTCTGGTGCTGACCTAGCAAACTTAGTTAACGAAGCAGCTCTGTTTGCTGCGCGTGGTAACAAGCGCAACGTTTCTATGGTTGAGTTTGAACTTGCGAAAGACAAAATCATGATGGGTGCCGAGCGCCGTTCAATGGTGATGTCTGAGGAAGTGAAAGAGTCAACCGCATACCACGAAGCGGGTCACGCGATTGTTGGTCGCTTGGTTCCTGAACACGATCCAGTGTACAAAGTGTCTATCATTCCACGTGGTCGTGCGTTGGGTGTAACAATGTACCTTCCAGAGCAGGACCGCGTGAGTATGTCTCGCCAACACCTAGAATCAATGATTTCTAGCTTGTACGGTGGTCGTTTAGCAGAAGAACTTATCTACGGTGCTGACAAAGTATCAACCGGTGCTTCTAATGATATCGAGCGCGCAACAGATATTGCTCGTAAGATGGTTACTCAATGGGGTTTCTCTGAAAAGCTTGGCCCTCTGCTGTATGCAGAAGATGAAGGCGAAGTGTTCTTAGGGCGTAGTGTAACTCAGACTAAACATGTGTCTGACGATACAGCGAAGTTGATTGATGACGAAGTTCGTCAGATCATTGACCGCAACTACGATCGTGCGAAGAAGATTCTTCAAGAGAACATGGATATCATGCATGCGATGAAAGATGCGCTGATGAAGTATGAAACCATTGATGCTCGCCAGATTGATGACTTAATGGAGCGCAAAGCTGAAATTCGTGAGCCTGCGGGCTGGAGTGATAACTCAGCAAGCAAACCAGAAGACAGCGACAAGCCTCAAGCAAAGCAAGAAGTTAAAGAAGAAGCAACGGAGACTGCGAAAGATGCAGAACAGCCTAGCTCTTCTGAAACAACTTCTAACGAAGCGCCTGAAAAGAAAGACTCTGAATAAAGAGTATCGATAATATTAAACCCCGAGTTATCTCGGGGTTTTTGTGTTTATGATGATGATTACAGCAAATAACAAATCTTTGGACCTTTCGCGTCCACATGTCATGGCCATTCTAAATGTGACACCGGATTCCTTTTCGGATGGCGGTAAATACAACTCAATTGAACTTGCTCTTGCTCAAGTTGATAAAATGATAAAGGCTGGTGTAAGTATTGTTGATGTTGGTGGTGAATCGACAAGACCTGGTGCACCGGATGTGTCTTTGGAAGAAGAGCTTAGGCGTGTTGTCCCAGTAATCAAAGCCATTCGTGAAAAGTATGATGTGTGGATTTCCGTTGACACCAGTAAAGCAGAAGTGATGCGTCAAGCAATTGATGCTGGGGCTGATTTGATCAATGACATCCGCTCGCTGCAAGAGCCAGGTGCTCTGGAAGTCGCAGCAGAAGCAAACCTTCCAATTTGTCTGATGCATATGAAAGGTCAGCCTAGGACCATGCAAGTTGACCCTCATTATGATGATTTAATGGGGGACGTGTCGGCTTTTCTAGAAGAACGTATCGCGGCGTGTGAAGCAGCAGGGATTGATAAATCTCAACTGATTCTCGATCCTGGGTTTGGCTTTGGCAAAACAATCGAACACAATTATCATATGCTTGCTCATCTTGAAAAGTTTCATGAATTCGGCCTGCCTATTTTGGCTGGCATGTCTCGTAAATCCATGATCTTCAAACTGTTAGACAAGCCAGCGGCAGAGTGTACGAACGCAAGTGTTGTTTGTGCTACGATTGCCGCGATGAAAGGCGCGCAGATCATTCGCGTGCATGACTTTGAAGAGACAATCGAAGCAATGAAAGTTGTTGAGATGACGAAAAACAATATTTAAAAATAATAAAGGAAAGTTTATGTCGAATGAAAGACGTTACTTTGGTACTGACGGTGTGCGCGGTAAAGTAGGACAATACCCAATCACTCCAGACTTCGTACTTAAGCTTGGCTGGGCTGCTGGTCGTGTACTAGCGAAACAAGGCACAAAGAAAGTTATCATAGGTAAAGATACACGTATTTCAGGTTATATGCTTGAATCTGCACTAGAGGCAGGCCTTGCAGCTGCGGGACTTAAAGCAACATTTACTGGTCCCATGCCAACTCCAGCTGTGGCATATTTAACTCAGACTTTCCGTGCCGAGGCTGGTATTGTGATTTCTGCATCACATAACCCATATTACGACAACGGAATTAAATTCTTTTCTTCTGAGGGTACTAAGCTACCTGACGATATCGAATTGGCGATCGAAGCTGAGTTAGATAAAGAAATTGAATGTGTGGAGTCTGCTGAGCTTGGTAAAGCAACCCGTCTAAATGATGCAGCTGGTCGTTACATCGAATTCTGTAAGAGTACTTTCCCATCTGAGTTGAGCCTTGCGAACTTTAAGATCGTAGTAGACTGTGCGCACGGTGCAACGTACCACATCGCTCCAAATGTCTTCAAAGAACTTGGGGCAGAAGTTATCGCTATGGGCGTAGAGCCTAACGGCATCAACATTAATGAAAAAGTGGGCGCAACAGACGTACGAGCACTTCAACAGCGTGTTGTTGAAGAGCAAGCGCACCTTGGTCTCGCATTTGATGGTGATGGTGACCGCATCATTATGGTCGATCACCTAGGTAACAAAGTTGATGGTGACCAAATTGCTTATATCATCGCTCGTGATGCTCTTCGTCGTGGTGAGCTAAAGGGTGGTGTTGTTGGTACACTAATGACTAACTTGGGTATGGAAAATGGTTTAAAGCAGCTAGGCATTCCGTTTGTACGTGCCGCTGTTGGTGACCGTTATGTCATGGAGCAACTGCTAGAAAAAGGTTGGAAAATTGGTGCTGAAAACTCAGGCCATGTGATCTTATTAGATAAAGTCACAACCGGCGATGCGATTGTTGCTGCACTTCAAGTACTTGCTTCTGTAATTGGCAGCGATATGTCTTTATATGAACTATCGCAAGGAATGACACTATATCCTCAGGTTTTAGAAAATGTCCGTTTCTCAGGAGAAAGTAACCCTCTTGAAGCTACAGCTGTATTAAACGCTGTCGCTGAAGTAGAGGCGACACTTGGTGATAAAGGGCGTGTACTGCTGCGTAAGTCTGGCACTGAGCCTTTGATCCGCGTTATGGTGGAAGGCGAAGATGGTGAACTAGTTCAACACTCAGCATTGAAAATCGCTGAGGCTGTTAAAGCAAGTTGTTAATCATTGCGTTAAAGCATGTCTTGAATGAAAAGGGCATCTTTTGCCCTTTTTTTGAGCGCTTAACGCATTGGCATTGATTTTTTACTAATTTTCCCTTGTCAGCGTTACTGGCTTTCGCTAGTATTGCTCCGCCTCCCGTTAGGAGGTCGCTAGCCTTGTTCATAATGATTTATTCTTTTGAACGGCGCTGGCTCAACAATTTGGAACATAGGTGGAAAAAATGTTTTCAGTTCTACTTGTGATTTACCTGTTGGCAGCGCTTGGTGTGATTGGCCTTGTGTTGATTCAACAAGGTAAAGGCGCAGATATGGGAGCCTCGTTCGGTGCTGGTGCTTCAAACACAGTGTTTGGTGCTGGCGGCTCAGGTAATTTCTTAACCCGAACAACTGCTATTTTAGCAACCGTATTCTTTATCGTTAGCTTGTTACTTGGTCGTATGTCTACGCACCAGACTGAATCACAATGGGTAGACCCAACGTTAGGTCAACCAGTTGTTGAACAAGTTAAGGATGCAGCGAGTGAAGTTCCTGCCCCAGCGGGTGATGAAATTCCTCAATAAGCTGTAAGGTTTTGATGCCGAGATGGTGAAATTGGTAGACACGCTAGCATGAGGTGCTAGTGCCTTAGGTGTGAGGGTTCGAGTCCCTCTCTCGGCACCATGTATTTACAAACTTGTAAATCACTTGTTTGCGAGTATAATGCTCAGCAAGTCGGACGCGGGGTGGAGCAGCTTGGTAGCTCGTCGGGCTCATAACCCGAAGGTCGTCGGTTCAAATCCGGCCCCCGCAACCAATCTCTTTCTTTAAAAGGAAATCGTAGATTGGCAAGTTTGCGTAGTGCTAACCACACTACGAGTTAAGAAAAGCAATTGTTGGCTATTCTTAACGTATCAGGGTCCAGCAGCATAAAACCCCGACTATCGGGGTTTTTTGTTATCTGAGCTTTTTGAAATAGCTCAGATACTGCTTGGTTTTTTGATTGGGCTCTGAGCCCTTTTTTTGTTTCTGGAGTGGTTAAATGACTGGTTTAGAAAGACAACTTACTGAAATGCTTGACGCGCCAGTAGCGGCATCAGGTTATGAGTTAGTTGGATTAGAATTCATTCGTGCAGGCGCGCACTCAACGTTACGTATCTACATTGACCATGAAAATGGTATTAACGTAGACGACTGTGCAGAAGTTAGCCACCAAGTTAGTGCAGTTTTAGACGTTGAAGATCCAATTTCTGTTGCTTACAGCCTAGAAGTGTCTTCTCCAGGTTTAGAAAGACCACTTTTTAAAGCAGCACATTACGAGCAATTTATTGGTCACGAGGTCAGCATCGTATTGAAAATGGCTGTAGCAAACCGTCGTAAGTGGAAAGGTATTATCCACGGTGTTGATGGCGAAACAGTGACAATTACTGTAGACGGTCAGCAAGAAGAGTTTGCTCTAAGTAACATTTCCAAAGCTAACCTGATCCCTAAATTTTAGTTCCCTAAAAAAGTTTAAGCTTAGAGGCTAAATACAATGAGTAAAGAAATTTTAGCGGTAGCAGAAGCGGTATCGAACGAAAAAGCGGTACCTCGTGAGCGTATCTTTGAGGCTCTTGAGATTGCTCTAGCAACTTCTACAAAGAAAAAATACGAAATCGAAATCGACGTACGTGTTGCCATTGACCGTAAAACCGGTGAGTTTGTCACTTACCGCCGTTGGTTAGTTGTTGATGACGTTGAGAACCCTACAAAAGAGATCTCACTAGAAGCAGCGCAATACGAAGATGACTCAATCGGGCTTGGCGACTACGTAGAAGACGAAATCGAATCTGTAACGTTTGACCGTATTACGACTCAAACTGCTAAACAAGTTATCGTTCAAAAAGTTCGTGAAGCTGAGCGCGCACAAATCGTTGAACAGTTCATCGACAATGAAGGTGATCTAATCACTGGTGTCGTGAAAAAAGTAAACCGTGACACAATCGTGCTTGATCTTGGTAATAACGCTGAAGCGGTAATCCTGCGTGATGACCAACTTCCTCGTGAAAACTTCCGTCCAGGCGACCGCGTACGTGGCCTTCTTTACAAAGTCGCGCCTGAAGCACGTGGTTTCCAATTGTTCATCACTCGTTCTAAGCCAGAAATGTTGGCAGAACTGTTCCGTGTTGAAGTGCCTGAAATCGCAGAAGATATTATCGAGCTTAAAGGCGCAGCACGTGATCCTGGTTCTCGCGCTAAGATCGCTGTCAAAACAAATGACAAACGTATCGACCCTGTAGGTGCGTGTGTTGGTATGCGTGGTGCACGTGTACAAGCTGTTTCTGGCGAACTTGGTGGGGAGCGTATCGATATCGTTCTTTGGGATGATAACCCAGCTCAATTCGTTATCAACGCAATGGCGCCAGCTGATGTTGCTTCTATCATCGTTGATGAGGATGCACACTCAATGGACATCGCAGTTGAAGCTGACAACCTAGCGCAAGCTATTGGTCGTAACGGTCAAAACGTGCGTCTAGCATCTCAACTAACCGGTTGGGAACTGAATGTTATGACAGTTGCTGATCTTCAGAAGAAACACGCTGAAGAATCACAAGCATCTATTGAAAACTTCATGAAGTACCTAGATATTGAAGAAGACTTCGCTCAACTTCTTGTTGAAGAAGGTTTCTCAACGCTAGAAGAAATCGCATACGTGCCAGTTAACGAGCTACTAGAAATCGATGGTTTGAATGAAGAACTAATCGAAGAGCTTCGTGGACGTGCAAAAGATGCACTAACGACGATCGCACTAGCACAAGAAGAGTCTTTTGAAGGTCTAGAACCAGCTGAGGACCTACTTGCACTTGAAGGTCTTGAGCGTGAGATGGCATTTAAATTGGCAGCGAAAGGTGTAGCGACACTGGAAGATCTTGCTGACCAAGGTATTGACGATTTAGAAGGTATCGAAGGCCTGACCGAAGAACGTGCAGGTGAGCTAATTATGGCCGCACGTAACATCTGTTGGTTCGGCGAAGAAGCATAATTTTCGGCAAGGAGGAAGCGGCATGACACAATTAACAGTTAAAGCACTGAGTGATGAGATTGGTACGCCAGTCGACCGCTTGATTGAACAACTTGCTGACGCTGGCATTAAAAAGGCGAGCTCTGACAATGTTACTGATGAAGAGAAGCAGAAGCTTCTCTCTCATTTAAAGAAAGAACACGGTGATAAATCAGGTGATTCAGAGCCGACTCGCCTTACGCTTCAGCGTAAAACTCGTAGTACACTTAGTGTGAACGCGGGTGGTGGTAAGAGTAAGAATGTTCAGGTTGAGGTGCGCAAAAAACGTACATACGTGAAGCGCAGCACAATTGAAGATGAAGCGAAACGTGAAGCTGAAGAAGCAGCACAACGTGAAGCAGAAGAAGCAGCAAAACGTGCAGCAGAAGAAGCTGCAAAACGTGAAGCTGAAGAAGCTGCGAAACGTGAAGCTGAAGAAGCTGCAAAACGTGAAGCGGAAGAAAAAGCGAAACGTGAAGCTGAAGAAAAAGCGAAGCGAGACGTAGATACGAATGCACAACGTAATGCTGAAGAAAAAGCAAAGCGTGATGCTGAAGAGAAAATTAAGCAAGAAGCAGCGCGAAAAGAGGCCGACGAGCTTAAACGTCGTCAGGAAGAAGAAGCTAAGCGTAAGGCTGAAGAGGAAAGTCAGCGCAAGCTTGAAGAAGCTCGCGAATTGGCTGAAAAGAATAAAGAGCGTTGGTCTGCTGCAGAAGAGAAAAAGGGTGATATGGAAGATACAGATTACCATGTAACGACTTCACAATACGCACGTGAAGCCGAAGATGAAGCAGATCGCAAAGTAGAAGGCGGTCGTCGTAAGAAGAAAAAAGCAGCTTCGGGTAAAGACGACCAAGCTCGCGGTGGCCGTAACAACCAACGTGGCGGTAGAGGTCGTAAGGGCAAACTTGCTAAGCCGACTTCAATGCAGCACGGGTTTGATAAGTCAGCAACGGTTGCTAAGCAAGACGTTGTAATTGGCGAAACGATCGTTCTATCAGAACTTGCTAACAAGATGTCGGTTAAAGCGACAGAAGTTATCAAAGTAATGATGAAGATGGGCGCTATGGCGACTATCAACCAAGTGATCGACCAAGAAACAGCACAACTTGTTGCTGAAGAAATGGGCCATAAAGTAGTTCTTCGTAAAGAGAACGAACTGGAAGAAGCGGTACTATCTGACCGTGACACTAACGCGGAAGCAGTTCCACGTGCTCCAGTTGTTACTATCATGGGTCACGTTGACCACGGTAAAACGTCAACACTTGACTACATCCGTCGCACACACGTTGCTTCTGGCGAAGCGGGTGGTATTACTCAGCACATTGGTGCGTACCACGTTGAAACAGACAACGGCATGATCACGTTCCTTGATACTCCTGGACACGCAGCGTTTACTGCAATGCGTGCTCGTGGTGCTCAAGCAACAGATATCGTTGTTCTTGTAGTTGCAGCAGACGATGGCGTAATGCCACAAACAGTAGAAGCGATTCAGCACGCGAAAGCGGCAGGCGTTCCTCTAATTGTTGCTGTGAACAAGATCGATAAAGAAGACGCGAACCCAGATAACGTTAAGAACGAGCTTGCTCAATACGACGTTATTCCTGAAGAGTGGGGCGGTGAGAACATGTTCGTTCACATCTCTGCTAAACAGGGTACAAACATCGATGGTCTTCTAGAAGCAATCCTTCTTCAGTCTGAAGTTCTTGAACTTACAGCTGTAGCTGAAGGCATGGCATCTGGTGTTGTTGTTGAATCTCGCCTAGATAAAGGTCGTGGTCCAGTTGCAACAGTACTTGTTCAATCAGGTACACTAAACAAAGGCGACATCGTTCTTTGTGGTCAAGAATACGGCCGTGTTCGTGCAATGCGTGATGAGCTAGGTAAAGAAATTACTTCGGCTGGCCCATCTATCCCTGTAGAGATCCTAGGTCTTTCAGGTGTACCATCTTCAGGTGATGAAGCAACAGTAGTTCGTGACGAGCGTAAAGCGCGTGAAGTAGCTAACTACCGTGCTGGTAAGTTCCGTGAAGTGAAACTTGCTCGTCAGCAGAAATCTAAACTAGAGAACATGTTCTCTAACATGACTGCTGGTGAAGTTGCTGAACTTAACGTTGTACTTAAAGCAGACGTTCAAGGTTCTGTAGAAGCAATCGCAGACTCACTAGTTAAGCTATCTACTGACGAAGTTAAAGTGAACATCGTTGGTTCTGGTGTAGGTGGTATTACGGAAACTGACGTAGTACTAGCGGAAGCTTCAAACGCAATCATCCTTGGCTTTAACGTTCGTGCAGATGCTTCTGCTCGCCGTGCTGTTGAAGCCGCAGCTGTTGACTTACGTTACTACTCAATCATTTACCAATTGATTGATGAAGTGAAACAAGCAATGGGCGGTATGCTTGCTCCAGAATTCAAGCAAGAGATCATTGGTCTTGCTGAAGTTCGTGACGTGTTTAAGTCACCGAAACTGGGCGCTATCGCTGGTTGTATGGTTACAGAAGGTGTGATCAAGCGTAACAACCCAATCCGTGTACTACGTGATAACGTTGTTATTTACGAAGGTGAACTAGAGTCACTACGTCGTTTCAAAGATGACGTTCAAGAAGTTAAGAATGGCTACGAATGTGGTATCGGCGTTAAGAACTACAATGATGTTCGCGTTGGTGACCAAATCGAAGTCTTCGAAATCGTTGAAATTAAACGTACTCTAGACTAATTGACTAAAATTACTAATATTGTCTTTGAAAGATAAGTAGTAATTGGTTGTTGAATACACCATGGGGGGCTGGCTTTGACCAACCCCCCATTCTTTCTATATAAGAGTAAAGATATGTCAAAAGAATTTAGCCGCACGCAGCGCGTTGCACAGCAGCTGCAAAAAGAACTAGCGATGATCCTTCAACGTGAAGTTCGTGACTCTCGCCTTGGCATGGTGACGATCTCAGACGTAGAAGTCTCTCGTGACCTAGCTTACGCAAAAGTATTTGTGACCTTCCTGTGTGTGGGTGAGCAAACACCAGAATCATGTCTAGCAGCGCTACGTGAGCACGAAGTGCACATTCGCATGATGTTAGGTAAGCGTATTCGTCTACGTTTAACGCCAGAAATCCGCTTCCACTATGACAATACGCTTGTTGAAGGTATGCGTATGTCTAACCTAGTGTCTGAAGTCGTTAGTTCAGACAAACAAAAGCAAAAAGATTCTGGTCGTGAGGACGAAGAATAATGGCTCGTCGTCGTAAAGGTCGTCCAATTAATGGCGTTATACTGTTGGACAAACCAACAGGTATCTCTTCCAATGATGCACTGCAAAAAGTAAAGCGAATCTACTTTGCTGAGAAAGCAGGCCACACTGGAGCCTTGGACCCATTAGCGACAGGCATGCTGCCAATTTGCTTGGGTGAAGCGACAAAATTTTCTCAGTTTCTTCTTGATTCTGATAAACGCTACCGCGTGATCGCAAAGCTGGGTGAACGTACCAATACGTCTGACTCGGATGGTGAAGTTGTAGAGACGCGTCCAGTCGATGTTACGTTAGACAAGCTAGAAGCGTGCATCGATCAGTTCCGTGGTGAATCTGATCAAGTGCCTTCCATGTTCTCTGCGTTGAAGTATCAAGGTAAACCCTTGTATGAATACGCTCGTAAAGGCATCGAAGTTCCGCGTGAATCTCGTAAGATCACGGTATATGAGATTGTTCTTCACCGTTTTGAAGGCGATGAAGTAGAGATGGAAGTGCACTGCTCTAAAGGTACCTATATTCGTACTATCGTTGATGATCTGGGCGAAATGTTAGGTTGTGGTGCGCACGTAACTATGCTTCGTCGTACTGGTGTTGCTAAATACCCTTACGAGAATATGGTAACACTTGAGCAACTAAATGAGTTGCTAGAGCAAGCTCACCGCGAGGAACGAGCGCCTCGAGAACTACTGGACCCACTGCTTTTGCCAATGGATACAGCGGTAGAAGACTTACCAGAAGTCAACTTGGTGCCTGAACTGGCGAATATGGTCCAACATGGGCAGCCCGTTCAAGTATTTGGTGCTCCGACTGAGGGCTCACTTCGCCTTACTATGGGTGAAGAACGCTTGTTTATTGGCGTTGGCGAAATGAACGAAGATGGCAAAATCGCTCCTAAGCGATTGGTCGTGTTCCGAGATGACGTTGCATCCAAGTAAATGATTGAAAATACCGACCTGAGTGTCGGTATTTTTATATTGCACGAGATAGGAAATTTCCCTATAATCCGCGCTTCGCGTAGCGGCTGAATCAGAGATTGGCTGCTACAACTTTAAACCTACTCTTATTAGGAGAGAATTATGTCTCTGAATGCAGAAACTAAAGCAGCAATCGTTGCAGAATACGCACAAGGCGAAGGCGACACTGGTTCACCAGAAGTTCAAGTAGCTCTACTTACAGCTTCTATCAACCACCTACAAGGTCACTTCAAAGCGCACAAAGGCGATCACCACAGCCGTCGTGGTCTTCTACGCATGGTTTCTCGTCGTCGTAAGCTTCTAGATTACCTAAAAGGTAAAAACCTAGCTCGCTACCAAGACCTAATCAAACGTCTAGGCCTACGTCGCTAATCAGCGACTGCATAGCAGTTTGTCTAAAAAGGGGCTTTATGCCCCTTTTTTGTTGCCTAAATTTAGCCAAATTAGACTTATGCCGTTATAATACTGGCGGCTAAACCTTGTAAGAGGTTTTCTCAAAAGCTCATAGCATTACAGTCAACCACGTCGACCAAAAGGTCGCGACTATTCAAAAGGAATTTCCGAGTTTCTTTTTACTAGTCGCGATTCGTAATGCCTTGAGTGTCAATTAACACATCTAAGATTTCTTTAAGCACTAAAGGAAGATTAGAAACAAGGAATAACAATGTTCGAAAAACCAGTTGTTAAAACGTTCCAGTACGGTAACCACACAGTTACTTTAGAAACTGGCGTTATTGCACGTCAAGCTACAGCAGCAGTTATGGTCACAATGGATGATACGTCTGTATTCGTATCTGTTGTAGGTAAAAAAGAAGCCGTTGCAGGTCAAGACTTCTTCCCACTAACGGTTAACTACCAAGAGCGTACTTACGCTGCGGGTAAAATCCCAGGCGGCTTCTTCAAACGTGAAGGTCGTCCTTCTGAAGGCGAAACGCTAACAGCTCGTCTAATCGACCGTCCAATCCGTCCGCTATTCCCAGACGCGTTTAAAAACGAAGTTCAGGTTATCGCGACAGTAATGTCTGTAAACCCAGATGTTCAGCCAGATATCGTTACAATGATCGGTACTTCTGCTGCTCTTGCTATCTCTGGCATTCCATTCAACGGCCCTATCGGTGCGGCGCGTGTTGGTCATATCGATGGTCAGCTTGTACTTAACCCTAGCCAAACTGAACTAGAAACTTCTAAGCTTGACCTTGTTGTTGCAGGTACAGAGTCAGCAGTACTGATGGTTGAGTCAGAAGCGGACAACCTAACTGAAGAAGAAATGCTAGCGGCGGTTGTTTATGGTCATGACCAACAACAAGTTGCTATTCAAGCTATCAACGAATTCAAAGCAGAAGTTGCAACTCCTGCTTGGGATTGGGTTGCTCCTGAAGAGAACACAGCGCTTAAAAATAAGATTGCTGATCTAGCAGAAGCTAAACTTGTTGAAGCTTACCAAATTACTGAGAAAATGGCTCGTTACGACCGCATCCATGAGATCGCTGCGGAAGTAAATGAAGTTCTTCTTGCTGAAGATCCTGAAGCAGACACAAAAGAAATCCACACTATCTTCCATGATCTAGAGAAGACAGTAGTACGTAGCCGTATTATTGCAGGTAACCCTCGTATCGATGGTCGTGAAAAAGACATGGTTCGTGCACTAGATGTACGTACTGGTGTTCTTCCTCGTACTCACGGTAGCGCGCTATTCACTCGTGGTGAAACTCAGGCGATCGTTACGGCAACGCTAGGTACTCAGCGTGATGCTCAAATCATCGATGAGCTAACTGGTGAGCGTAAAGATCACTTCCTACTGCACTACAACTTCCCTCCATACTGTGTAGGTGAAACTGGTTTTGTAGGTTCTCCTAAGCGTCGTGAAATCGGCCACGGTAAACTGGCGAAGCGTGGTATTGCTGCAGTAATGCCTTCTGTTGATGAGTTCCCATACACAGTACGTGTTGTATCGGAAATCACTGAATCTAACGGTTCATCTTCAATGGCTTCAGTATGTGGTACTTCTCTTGCGCTTATGGACGCAGGTGTACCAATCAAAGCATCTGTTGCTGGTATCGCAATGGGTCTTGTTAAAGAAGGTGACGATTTCGTTGTACTTTCTGACATCCTTGGCGATGAAGACCACCTAGGTGACATGGACTTTAAAGTAGCAGGTACTAACACTGGTATCACTGCACTTCAAATGGACATCAAGATCGAAGGCATCACTAAAGAAATCATGCAAATTGCGCTTAACCAAGCTCAAGGCGCACGTAAGCACATCCTATCTGTAATGGATGAAGCTATCTCTGGTGCTCGTGAAGACATCTCTGAATTTGCTCCGCGTATTCACACGATGAAGATCAGCGCTGAGAAGATCAAAGACGTTATCGGTAAAGGTGGTGCAGTTATCCGTGCTCTAACTGAAGAGACTGGTACAACTATCGAAATCGAAGACGACGGTACTATCAAGATTGCGGCAACTGAAGGCACTGCTGCGAAAGAAGCTATCCGCCGTATCGAAGAGATCACTGCTGAAGTGGAAGTGGGCCGTATCTACACAGGTAAAGTTGCACGTCTAGCTGACTTCGGTGCATTCGTAACGGTTCTTCCAGGCAAAGATGGTCTTGTACACATTTCTCAAATCGCAGAAAAACGCGTAGAGAAAGTGTCTGACTACCTAGCTGAAGGTCAAGAAGTTCAAGTTAAAGTTCTTGAAATCGACCGCCAAGGCCGTGTACGTCTAAGCATGAAAGAAGCGGTAGAAAAGCCAGCTGAAGAAGCTGCTGCTGAAGCACCGGCTGCTAAAGACGAGTAAGACAAAATGAGACTTTCAGCCTTTTATTAGATTAAGGGCCTGAAAGCATGTTATAAAAGGGGAGCATTTTCGCTCCCCTTTTTTGGTTTGTTTCGATGTATTAACCTCAAACGAGGTTATCGCCTATATTGCATTAAGAGAAACAAATCTTGAGCGGTCCAAACAGGAGTATCAATTAGTGAAATGGTTTCAAACCGCAATTTTATGTGTTGCTATCGCGCTGACCGGTTGTGCAAATACTTCTCAACAATCAGCACAAAAGTGGTTATATCCACCGATGGCGGTGCCACTTCAGCCTAGTGTTCAACAAGAAGTACAAATCGCGCGTCTATCGCAGTTGCTACAACGTCCCGACCTTAGTGATGAAGTGCGCGCTAAAATGCATTATGAGCGCGGTAGCTACTACGACAGCGTTGGTTTGCGTGATCTTGCCCGTTTGGACTTTAACCAGTCTTTGCAGTTGAATCCCGCTCAGCCGGACATCTTCAATCTCTTGGGGGTATACTTTACCCAAGTAGGAGAGTTTGATGCGGCATATGAAGCGTTTGACTCGACCATAGAGTTGGCTCCTGATAATACCTATGCTGAGCGCAACCGTGCGATTGCACTGTATTATGGTGGCCGAATCGATCTCGCTTTAGAAGATATGACCAAGCATTATCAAGAAATGCCAACGGATCCTTTTCGTTCATTATGGCTGTACATCATCGAAGCTGAGCAAAATCCAGAGCAAGCAAAAGCCAATCTTCAACAGCGTTATTTACGTGATCGCAGTGAAGAGTGGGGGTGGGTTCTTGTTGCTATCATGCTGCGAGATGTCTCGGACGAAGACGCGCTTAAAGCAATTATGGATGGAACAAGAGAGAATTATCGCCTAGCTGAACGATTGACGGAAACGTATTTCTACCTTGGAAAGCGTAATCAGCTTGAAGGTGATATCGCAAGTGCCATCTCACTTTATAAGCTCGCGATTTCGTTCAACGTTTACGATTATGTTGAGCATCGCTATTCTTTCTTGGAATTGGCGCAAATCTACGATCAATTACAGCAAGATAGATTGGCCAAGTTAAAGGCTGCCAAGAAGCTGGAAATTGAATGATTTAGAGCCGCTCGATGAGAGCGGCTTTTTTTTATGATTGAACTTGATGAGTGACTCATTTAAAATAGTTAGTCTTGCTAACTAAGTGGTGGTGGCTTTTATGGCATTAGAAGAAAGCTTGATTGATTTAGAGCGTTTTTGCGCCAAAGCTTGGCGTGTCTATGCCAAAGAAGATCCATTATCACATCTAAGCTTTAATGAGTTCGATTATTTACGTGTGATTCAGGTTTACCCTGAGGGTGTGCGAATAACCGATCTTGCAGAAGAGCTGCATGTGACTAAGCCTTCCGCGTCGACAATGGTTGTGCGTCTGGAAAAAAAGGGTTTGGTGAAACGCATCGCATGTAATGAGGATGCTCGTGCTAAGCGTGTGTTGCTTACAGAAGAAGTCGCAGAAAAAATGTCTTTGGAGCAGGTAGTGTACAAAGATATCTCTGAACAAATGATGCAACAATTAAATCAGCAAGAAGCTGAGCAGTTACAAGCTTTACTGAATAAAGCATTGAGCAATAAGTCATTTTAAACTAAACCAAAGGCCTCCGCTGTACGCATTAGCCTTTGGTGTTTCATTTTTCTTTTATTTAATTTAACCATTTAGTTAGCCTTGCTAATTAAATGGTTAGCTTTGCTAACTACTGGTGGCAGTCATGCAAAACTCAATTTATAGACAGTTTTGGAAATATACGATTCCAACCGTCGCAGCAATGCTCGTAAACGGTTTGTATCAAATAGTTGATGGCATTTTTATTGGCCGTTATGTTGGCGCTGACGGATTAGCTGGGATCAATGTTGCGTGGCCTATTATCGGTTCGATCCTCGGTATAGGAATGATGATTGGGGTGGGGACTGGTGCACTGACCTCGATCAAGCAAGGAGAGAATGATCATGAAGGCGCTAAGCGAATCCTAACGACCGGATTGACGTTGTTAGCGGCATTGATGCCAATCGTTGCTACAATATTGTTCTTGTTTTCGGATGAATTTATTCGCTGGCAAGGAGCGGAAGGGCGAGTGTTTGAACTTGCGCTGCAATATTTGCATATTCTGATTGTCGCGTGCGTATTCACGTTGGGTTCTATCGCGGTTCCGTTTCTGTTACGCAATGACGACAGCCCGAACTTAGCAACGATTTTGATGGTCATCGGTGCCGTTATTAACATCGTATTAGACTACGTATTTATTGCTTGGTTGGAGTGGGAGTTAACCGGAGCCGCTATTGCCACTGCACTTGCACAATTAGTAGTCACTGTGCTCGGTATTGGTTACTTCTTTACTTCAAAAGCAACATTACGCCTTCGTATCCGCGACTTCAAAGTTCAGGTTGATGCTGCACCAAAGATTATCATGATAGGTACATCAAGTTTCTTTATGTATGCCTACGGCTCTGTGATGGTGGCACTGCACAACGCGTTATTTGCTCAATACGGAAGTGCAATGTTGATCGGAGCGTACGCGATTTTGGGGTACATCGTGACGGTTTACTATCTGATAGCCGAAGGAATTGCGAATGGTATGCAGCCTTTAGTGAGCTTCAACCACGGTGCACGTAATCAGGATAACATTAGAAAGTTATTAAAGGTCGCGATGGGGACATCTGTGCTTGGTGGGGTGGCGTTCGTTGTTTTGATGAACCTTTTCCCGTACGAACTGGTTGCGGTGTTTAATAATGCAGACCAACAGTTGATTGATAGCACGGTGATCGGGATTCGTTTACACATGTTTGCGTTGTTCTTAGATGGTTTTTTAGTTGTGGCGGCCGCGTACTATCAATCAGTAAACAAAGGCAGCAAAGCCATGTTTGTAACACTAGGCAACATGCTGGTCCAGTTGCCATTCTTATTCATTATGCCGAAACTTTTCGGCGTGACAGGCATTTGGTTAGCTTTCCCATTGTCTAACATTGCATTGAGTTTGGTCGTGATCAGTATGTTGTGGCGAGATGTGAAAAAGCTGCTTAATGAGAGTTCTGTCGAACCAAGGGTGCAAGCCTGCTAACAAAAGCTAACAGATAAAAGCGAGGGTAGACCTCGCTTTTTTCTTTAAGGATTAAATGTTTTTTACTTCTAAGCCCGCTAGTTGATGCCAATAGCCATTGCATTGGCGGCTTTCGAGCTTTTCAGGATTATCGCCGTATTCGTTTGAGCGAAAACGCTCTAACTCTGAAAAAGTATCGATACCAAGAGGGCTTAATCGGATCACATCAACCAGTCCTTTCATACTTGGTAAGTCATTGATGAGGTTGTAGCAATACCCTGATTGTGTCTGAATGCCGTTAAGGTTAAAGACTTCTTGTCCTTCTTGGCTGCTGACCTGGATACCCGTAGGGTATTTGATACAGCAGGTTTCGCAATCGTCTTTCGCTCGGTTTTCAGCTCGGGCTGTGAAACAGCGAGCGGAATACGCTAAAGGCAAATAACCGTGGCTAAATACCTCAACTTCAAACTTGTTACGAATACCAAGCTCGTCACACTGAACCAAAGTATCGTTTAACCATTCGCGAGAGAGCTCGACAGGCATGCACCAACGCATCATACCTTGCTTCAAAAATAAGTTGAGCGTGTGTGCGTTATAAGTATTGATTG
This sequence comes from Vibrio sp. 1457, assembly GCF_033340195.1. Taxonomy (NCBI): domain Bacteria; kingdom Pseudomonadati; phylum Pseudomonadota; class Gammaproteobacteria; order Vibrionales; family Vibrionaceae; genus Vibrio; species Vibrio sp. 1457. The sequence continues at coordinate 35,972 of NZ_JAWOWA010000026.1, read as the reverse complement.
CAGGGCCAACGACGAAAGGCACTTTATGCTCTGATGCCAATTGAACAGCAGATACGTCATTTGCTTCAATCGCGAAGTCACCGTTGTCGATGTACTTCCTCATTATGTTTACTTCACTCGGAGCTTCCAGTAGTGCCATTGTTGATAGCACCACTTGCTTGCCAGATGCGGACAGCTCTTTTGCGATTTCAAGCCAATGCGAAGGCTTCATTTCTCGACGTTTTGAACATACGGTTTCCCCAAGATAGATGATGTCCGCGGAGCTTGATTTCGCTTGTTCATAAAACGCTTCGATGTCTTGTTTTGGCCAGAAGTACAACAGCGGGCCAAGCGCGTATTTCATTGAATTATCCATCTTAACCTCTACTGCCATTTGCGGTGATAAGCACCAAGTGTGGTCTGCGTACCTTCAGACACGTTTGCCAATGCGGCATCCCAAGCCGCTTCGACTTGATAAGCTTCTGGGTTTGCTTGGTAACGGTCAATCGCGGCTCGCCATGTTCGAGTGACTTGTTCTACGTAAGCTGGGCTACGTTGGCGACCTTCAATTTTTACAGACGCCACATTTGCAGCAAATAGTTCTGGCAGCATAGAGAGGGTGTTCAAACTGGTTGGTTCTTCCAGTGCGTGGTAGCGTTTTTTCTCGCCTTCGATTTCTGCTTCGAAACGACCTTTACACAAGGTAGGGTAGCCCGCATTTTCACCGGCGCTGTAGCGATCGATCAAAATGTCGTTAAGGCGGGATTCCAGACCATTTTCTGTTTCTTGCCAGCGAACGTACTTAGCTGGAGAGCATGCTCCCACAGTGTTTGGAGACTCGCCTGTCATATATGACGATAGGTAGCAGCGACCTTCAGACATGATGCAAAGGCTACCAAAAGCAAAGACTTCTAACTCGACATCGCTAGTGATGTTGCGTGAAAGCTGTTTGACCTGATGAATCGATAAAACGCGAGGTAATACTACCCGTTTTACGTTGAAGTTTTGTTTGTAAAAATCAATGGCTGCGACGTTGGTCGCTGATGCTTGCACTGAAAGGTGTAGTTCCAGATCGGGATATTTGCGAGCCGCGTACTCCAGCACTGCAATGTCTGCAACAATCAGCGCGTCTACACCCAGTGCCGCTGCATTGTCTACTGCGTTCGTCCAGCGCTCGAAGCCATTGGGATGAGCGAAGGTATTCAACGCGACATGAATTTTTTTATTGCGGTCATGAACGTATTGCACCGCTTTTTCTAATTTCTTGCCGTTAAAGTTGAGGCCAGCAAAGTGACGGGCGTTGGTATCATCTTTGAAACCAATGTAGACGGCATCGGCACCGCAATCAATCGCAGTTTTTAACGCAGGCAGGTTACCCGCGGGACACAAGAGTTCCATATGCTCACAATCATTGAGAATAAAAAGGTGTCCGCATTTTATGAAGAATTATGAATAGCGAAATTGACCTAAGTTAGGTTTAGCTCAATAAAGTCGATATTTACCCCTTGCGAGTAAGGGCATTGGGTCGGGGTTAGTTCTTGTGACGACGATTCTGTACAAACAGCTCTTCAATTTCATGTTTTGGCTGTGGGCGATAAAAATGGAATCCTTGAATCGCATTACATTGAAGGTTAGAGAGCAGGGTCGCTTGCTGATGGGTTTCCACCCCCTCGGCAACGACAGTTAAGTCGAGCGACTTACCTAGGTTGATGATGTTTTCAATCACAGTGACTTGTTTCGGTAGTGTGTCGATATCATTAATAAAAGTGCGGTCGATTTTTAGCTCGTCAATAGGGAAACGCGCTAAGTAAGAAAGAGAAGAGTAGCCGGTACCAAAGTCATCTATAGAGAGAGCGAAGCCAAGTTTTTTAATCGCATTCAACATTTGCAGTGTATGTTCGCTATCACTCATCACGGCACTTTCGGTTAGCTCGAAGGTAATGCAGCTTGGATCAAGCTCGGTAGTGCGAAGCAGCTTTTCCATAAAGTCGATCAGCTGTGGGTTGCCAAATTGCTCGGGAGAGAGGTTGATGGCGACACGGCCTGGCAGTATGCCTTGTTGCTTCCAACGTTTTACCGTATTGAAAACATCACGCATCACGACACGTCCAAGGTGTTCGATTAACCCAGCGCGCTCGGCGACAGGAATGAATGAGCCAGGACTAATGTACCCTTCGACTGGATGCTTCCAACGAACGAGCGCTTCTGCGCCGTTGATACTGAAGTCTCGCGCGTTAACCTTAGGTTGATACCACACTTCCAAACCGTTCTGCTGCAATGCTTTTTGCAGTTCGATTTCAAGCCACAAACGCATACGCGCTTCTTTGTTCATTTGATCGTTAAATTTGATCAGACGATTTCTACCACGATCTTTGGCTTCATACATCGCAGTATCGGCATTTTGTAGTAGGATTCGCGCATCTTGTCCGTCTTCAGGGTATCGAACGCTACCAATTGAACACGCAAGGCGTTTACTGAAGTGGTGCAAGTCGAAAGGTTGGTTGATCAATGAGATAATGCGATCGGACAAAATTTCAGCCATGCGGGTGTTTTCTGGCTCCGGCAGAATGACGCCAAACTCATCGCCACCCAAATGACCAATAATCGCTTGGTTTGGCAGTAACCGTTTAAGACGGGCCGATACCTCTTGAATCACTTTATCGCCAATATGGTGACCAAGTGAGTCATTAATGTTTTTGAAGTTATCGATATCCAAATAGAACACCAGAAGCGGTGTTTGCTTTTTGATCAGCTGTTCCAAACGTTTGGTGAAGCCAAAGCGGTTGTAGAGTTTGGTGAGCGAGTCAATGTGTATGTCTTCATTCGATGCAGAAGACAGGTTTTTGGGCGCATCATCAGCATCTTGGATTAGGATAATTTGAGATTCGCTACCTAATATCGCCGTGGAATCCGCGTGTAGCTGAACTTTCCGTTCAAAGCCGCATCTTGCGCTGGTTAAGCAGACAAAAGGTTTGTCAGAAATTAATGTACTCAATCGATGACTAAATACCTTTTTACTGTTTTCATCGATGAATAAACGACTTAGCTCTTCGCCCAACAATTCATGAGGAGAGTTAAGTCCGAGAAGGCGCGCTGATGCGGGGTTCGCAGAGATGACAATATCATCCTCGATAAGCAGTAAGCCGTCTGGTAGCAGTTGTGTTAACTTCGCAAACTTACTTTCGGACTCTTCTAAGGAGCGAACGAGTATCTGCTTTTCTGAAGTATCGACAGCGTGAAAAACAACAAAGCGAATGTCGTTATCTTCAAAAACTGGCGAAAGACTAAAGTGAAGACTGGTTTCAAGGTCGGTTTCATCGAGCGTGATTTCGGCTTCGACATGTGCCCCTTTGAACGCGCGCTGATAGTATGGTGCAAGCTTCTTATAAAACTGTTCACCCAGCACTTGGCAATCGTTTAAGCCGACGATTTCCTCATGACTTAAACCTGCGATATCGCAGTAACGGTCACTTACCATTCGATAATTGTGTTTTTTATCAAGAATGGCAAAGAAGAAAGGGCTATTTGAGGTTAGCGTGGCAAACCAATGTTTTAATTGCTGGGAAGGCATTAGGGTATTACCGATCTCCAATGAGCCAGATTATTCGTCCGTGTATAAAAAGCGACACCCTGATAAGCCTGCGGCGGTCTACCACCAAGCTAAAGTGTTACCTGCCATTAAAGGGCTCGCGGTTTTAGCTGTGCAGTCGACAATCACATGGATACGCTCAGATAACTATAACTTTGAAAATACGGTTGTAAAAGTGTTTATCCACCTGTTCGCATCAATAATACACGTAAGTTCAAAAAAAGAAGCGTTAGTGAGCAATAAACCACCAATCTAAAATAAGCACTTTATTGATACATAACAGTAATCTCATCGCCACGATTGCTTAATATAAGCAACCTAATGACAAAGTAACGGATAATGAACGTGTTAAACAAGATTCGCAGTCAACTAGTAAAGAACGCAGCTAATATTTTGCGTTCTCCAGTCCAGTTATTACCACAGCCAATTCAGCAAAAAGCGTTGCTAGAAGGGCTAAAAATGGTGTTTAAAGAAGCCTTGGAAGATGGTGACTTTGAGTTCCTTGAAGACAAGTGGTTAAAAGTTGCGATTAAAGACTTGAACTTAGCATGGTACATCAGCTATCAAGACGAAAAATTGGTGGTAGCTGAAAAACCAGTTCAGGAAGATGTGAGTTTTAGTGGTAATCTAAACGACCTAGTACTGATTGCTGGTCGTAAAGAAGACCCTGACACACTGTTCTTCCAACGTCGCCTTTCAATTGAAGGTGATACTGAGCTTGGCTTAGAAGTGAAAAACTTAATGGACAGTGTCGACTTAGAGCAGTTACCGAAAGCAATGCAAGTCGCTTTGAATCAATTGGCTGATTTTGTTCAGAAAGGAGTTCAAGCGCCTGCACAACCAACCGGAGTAGCGAATGCTTATTCGAACTGAAGCCCCAGCGGACATTCTTACCATTGACCGCTTATTGAAACACGCCTTCCCGACGGAAGCTGAAGCTGAGCTTGTGATGCGTTTGCGCGAAAACAGCAAATTCACGCTTTCCTTAGTCGCGTGTACAGATGAGGGAGAGGTGATAGGCCATGCTTTATTTAGCCCTGTGACCTTAAATGGTGAAGATTTGTCATGGCAAGGGCTAGCGCCATTGGCTGTTCATGAAGATTACCGTCGCCAAGGCATCGCTGCAGAGTTGATCAAAGAAGGTTTTGATTCACTGCGTGACTTTGGCTATCCAGTGTGTGTGGTGTTGGGCGATCCTGATTATTACGCGCGCCAGGGTTTTCAATCATGCGACGAGATGGGCTTTGAATGTGCTTGGGATGTCCCTAAAGGTGCATTTCGAGTCGCAGAGTTGGTCGAAGGTCAATGTGCTGGACGCTCCGGACGCATAGACTATGCGCCAGAGTTCTCTGAACTGTAAATGAAAGAAGCCCACGACTAAGTGGGCTTCTTTCTTATTCACTGAAAACTGAGATAGGGAGGTTAGGATGACTGGTTACTTTTCTTTTTGCCCCAGACCTCTATTTTCGCTTTTTTACTTACCCCTAGCAGGCTGAGTTTTGTGCTTCCCCAGCTACTGTAAGTCATTTCAATCTGTTTTAGCTTGGCTTCTTTTGTACCTGGAAGGCTCCAGGCACGAGTCGACAATCCGCTTGTTAGTACGCCCATAGAGGAAAGCTTTTTCTCACTACCATCTGTCATGACGACTTTTAAACCATTAATGTCTACCGTTCCTTGCACACATTTTAGTTTTATTTTACTGAAGCTTCGGTTTCGGAATAGGCTATTTGGTGTCACGGTATCTGTTTCTGTATGAAAGTTAACGGTTTTCGTTGCAATCAGCTCCCACTCATCGCTGTTATTAGCAAAAACACTCATGCTGGTGGCGGCTACCAGTGTGCAAAGTCGTAGCGTATTTAAGAATTTCATAATGTACCTCATATGTCATACCCAATGTGTGGCCGTTGGCAAAACGCTATGTTCAGGAATATCCAAATCATCTCATTGTGTTCAGGTGTTCCTTGAAGTCCTTTAGGTATAATCGCGATAATTTGATAGGATTGCCCTCGTTCAAATAGGTGACGGAAAATGTCAATTAACGAGAAACAGTATTTACGTGAAATGGGGATCAGCACATGGGAGCTGGTACACCCTGAAAGACTGGAAGGCTATCAATCGCCATTATTGGATTTGCAAAGTTCATGTAAACTCCTATTGGTATCGCCAATATGTCCAGAAAACGAGACGGCATTGATGTTTGAGCGCGTATTAAAAAGCATTAAGCTCACGCTTGATGATGCGCTACACCTAGAGCCTGAGCGCTTATCCATGCTGGGTGAACATCAGCTAGAGTGGGTGTGGTTTGCAGGCTGTGAGGCTGATAAAAGCATCAAGGCAAAGCACCTGACCTCGCCACTATTACAAGATATTGATGGTAATAACGAACAGCGCCGCGCATTGTGGCAACAAATCTGTTCGTACTCTTAACGGAGCTAATGCGTGACAATTGAAATTACGCCGATGCGTGCAGAGCACCTCGACCAAGTTTGGCAAATCGAGCAGCAAGCACATTCTCACCCTTGGGCTGAATCTTTGGTTCGTGACTTATCCAGTCGCGGTGCTTGCCATCATGTGATGCTGGAAGGCTCTCAAGTGGTTGGTTACTTCTATGGACAGAATATTGTTGGAGAAGTGACACTATTAAATATTGCAGTAGCGCCTTCTCAACAGGGCAGAGGGCTAGGGCAAAAATTGCTGGACGCGTTTATTGAACACTGTGAACAAGCCAAAGCAGAGAGTGCTTGGTTAGAAGTGCGTGAAAGTAATCACCCAGCTATCCATATTTATGAGCAAGCAGGTTTTAATGAAGTGGACCGTCGTTACAACTATTACCCAGCTAAATCGGGAAATGGTAAGGAAGACGCCATTATCATGAGTTACTTATTTTTGAGTTAGTTTTAGGCCGTTACTAATTACCTCATCAACACTTATGCTTTAAATGCGTATCCGGATTCGAGGCTTTTGAATATGTAATAACAATTTTTTGAATTTTTACATCTCTTTGTGTGGAGCTGGCTTTCCCTTGTTAGTTGCAGGTAAAGGCTGGTGAGCCGAGTAAATTCAGCTCATGTCTTTCCAGTTTGCTAGCACAGCGATAATAAGCGAGAATACCGCACAATATCGAATAGTAGATATGCTTGCCTATTTTGTGAGCATGAAAGTAATTTAGAAGATTAACTAATGTCAAATCCCCTTTTTTTAGGCGAAGTGTCTAAGCGCAGAACGTTCGCTATTATTTCTCACCCTGATGCCGCCCAGCCTTTCAACGCTTAAAACCACCTTTCATTGCACACCACAATTACATCTCTACTTACTGAATTTAAAGGCTTTTTGTCCTTTTCTCGTTTCTTTGCTTTTCAATGATGTTCAAGCGTAACCTCGGAAAGTGTGTACAAACTTGAGTACAAATTCCGTTTTAGAGGCCTTTTGCGAAAATTCCATGACACAAACCTGGCTGTAGGCCTTGTGGTTACTGGGTTTGGCGTAAAAAGTACTACCGTTAAAAAGAGTCTCTTTTTTTGGTAAATGTTTTCTTCTGTACCAAATTACAAAATTTAATGAGGGAGTTTATTGTTGGCGTGATTTTCGCTTTAGTGTTCGTTTTTGAAGATGCTTGAAGCGAACCAATACGGTTATTTCTAATTGAGATATCAGACTTACCTTCAAATTTAGTTGCTGTTTACACCATCATTTTGCACTTGTTTTTCGACTTGTGTGTACAAAATTTCCTGTAACTGTGTACAAACTTCCTCTTTGTTGCACTTATCTTCTGGCGATTTGACGCGAGTTCTTCTGTAGCCCTTGCTGTATAAGGGCTGAGCTACAAAAGTACTTAGGGAGTTTGATGCGTCAGTTGGCGATTATCAGCGAGAGTATCGCTCTTTTGTCGATGACAAAAATCTCCTTCTACTTATATGTAATTATGTATCTGGTCATGGCTTTTGATATGTAATGGCTAATCAAATTTGTGTTATTTAAGGTACTGTGATATGTTTTTGTATATAATTATTCTTAATTGATGCATTAAGGCATATCGAAATGAGCTATGTAACAGAGCAGATACTAGAAAGTCTTCGAGAAGCTCGGGTACGAAAGGGGTTTAGCCAGAGAGAGTTAAGTGCTCGTTCGGGTGTGCCTCAAAGCCATATTTCGAAAATCGAGTCTGGCAGTGTTGATTTAAGAATATCCAGTTTGATTGCACTTGCCCGTGTACTAGACCTAGAGCTATTGGTTGCGCCTAAAAAGTCTGTACCTGCCATCAAGTCGATCATTCGAAGTGGCCAAGGTATTAACGGCATTAGCGATGAGGGTGAGTCAATGTCGCCCGCGTATCAGTTAGAGGAAGACGACGATGACTAACCATGTCTCTACGCTCAACGTGTTGCTGTACGGTGAACCCATTGCCACTATCACCAACGTGGGCAATGACAGAACGCTTTTTGCCTTTATGGATTCGTACATTCATGATGAATCGCGGCCCGTGTTAGGACTTAGCTTTAAAGATTCGCTAGGTGGCCTGCTGACTAGCTTCAAACCGACCCAAACTAAGTTAACCCCGCTTTTCTCTAACCTTTTGCCAGAAGAAACGATGAGAAATTACCTAGCAGAGCGTGCCGGAGTGAACCCCGCGAGAGAATTTTTTCTATTGTGGGCACTGGGACGGGATCTGGCTGGCGCGATCACGGTTGAGCCTGCGAATGGTGAATCCTTACCACCGAATGTGTATCAAGACATAGAAGATGAAAAGAAGACTGATGGGCCAATGCGTTTTTCATTGGCGGGAGTGCAATTGAAGTTTTCAGCGGTGCAGCAGGCAAATGGCGGTTTGACGATCCCAGCAACCGGTCAAGGTGGTTCTTGGATTGTAAAATTACCGTCGTCTCGATTTGAAGCTGTGCCAGAAAATGAATATTCAATGATGGAACTGGCTCGAATGTTGGGAATGAATGTGCCAGAAACGCAGTTACTCCCTATTAATCAGATTGCTAATATCCCAAATGGCATTGGCAAATTTGGTGACAGTGCGTTTGTGATCAAACGTTTTGATCGTGCAGATGGTCAAGCTGTGCACATTGAGGACTTTGCGCAAGTGTTTGGCGTTTATCCTCAAGATAAATACAAAAAAGCCAGTATGCGCAATATTGCTCAGGTTATCGGCATCGAAGGCCAAGACGATGATATCGCAGAATTTACTCGCCGATTGGTGTTCAATACGCTAATTGGAAATGCAGATATGCATTTGAAGAATTGGTCTGTGATCTATAAAGATAAGCGCACAGCATCAATAGCACCTGCTTATGACTTTGTCTCGACCATTCCTTATATCTCCGATGATAGTGCGTCGCTGAAGGTGAGCCGTAGCAAGAAATTCAGTGATTTCACGTTAGATGAGTTATCACACCTAGCAGCTAAAGCCATGCTGCCAGAAAAATTGGTGTTAGATACCGCCAAACAAACCGTAGCAGGCTTTCATGAGGTATGGGCGAAAGAAAAAGCGCATTTACCGCTTACCAAATCGATGATTGAAGCAATCGAAACACACTTACGAAGCATACCGCTACGCTGAATTTCTGGAAGCTAGAGTGTGAATATCGATGTTTGTCGTAATGATGGTTTAACTTCACGCTAATTTACGGCGCTTTGCGCCGAAAATTGGACGTTTGGTAAACTGAATAATGATACCAGTGTTTTTATACGGCTGATCTTCTGAACAAATCATGCATCTTTCTGACCATCAACAAGTGATGAATCAGGCGATGATAGCTTTACATTGATTTTCAGGAGAATGCAGATGACAGCAGTAGCGCACCAAGTAACCCCTTTTCTCACGTCTTACGAAGTGATGGCTCGTTACCACATTAGCTATACGACGCTCTGGCGAAGAATAAAAGATGGCAGCTTGCCGCAACCTCGTATCAACCGAAATACACGAAACAAGCTGTGGCACATTGAAGACTTGGAAGAGTATGAGAAGAAAGAGGACTGAGCCTCTTTCTTTTACTGTCCGAAACGCCAGTTGAATGGAAAGCCTGTCGGCTCGATGATGGTTTCTAGTTGTTGATACCAAACGTCGTAAGCATGACGCATTTCATCCAGGTACTGATATTGGTTGTAGATAGCATCCAACCCTTTTTTGCTGTGGCCAATCATCAACTCGGCAACTTCTTGCGTCGTGATGGCCGACATTCGTGTTCGCATCGTTCTGCGTAGATCATGCATAGACCAATGTTCCATCTCAATACCAAGCGACCTGCGAGCCCAGATTTTCACATTGTTAGGAATAGTGGTATCAAAGCCATTTGTGGCAAGTGCTTCTTGTCCGTTCGCGGGAAACAAGTAAGTTGATTTACTCATCTGCATCGCCAGTTCAATCAGCTCGATAGCTGGTTTGATTAATGGCCGCATGATCGGCGCTCCTATTTTCTCACCTTGTTTGCGGATCTCTATAGGCACTGTCCACATTGCAGATTGCAAATCAAAGTGATGCTTTTCAGCTTGAATGAGTTCGCCCTTGCGACCGCCCAATAGCAGAAGCAGCTTTATGTAGATGCGGTTCTTCTCAGTGATTTTTGACTCGTGCAAATAGCGCCAAAGTATCCTGATCTCGTTGTCATTTAGCACCCGAGTTCGTTTGCCTTTCTTACCGCCAACTTTTTTTGCTGTGATCCCAGCGGCAGCGTTAATTTCCAAAATTTGTTCATCAATCAGCCAGTCATAAAACTTGTGCAGCACAGACACCAGGCGTTCTGTGTTTGAAGGGGACGACTCCGAAACCTCACGAAGACAGTTTCGTAAGGATAATTCATTGATGTCAGTTAATGGGTACTTGCCAAGTCGAGGCAGCAAATATATTTCACTGCTGCGTTTTTGGTAGTGCCACGTTTTCTCCTTTAGCCTTTGCTTACCGGCAGAGTCTATCCAGTCTCGAAAAATCGATTCGAAGCTTTGGTTGGCAGAATACTTGGCCCGTTCCTGCTGTAGGTAGAGCTTGGGGTTTCTGCCCTGGTCGAGTACCGCCCTTAACCTATCCAGCTCATTCCTGGCTTCAGCAAGCTTCATAAGTGGGTAAGTACCTATGTCTACTCGCTGTTGCTTGCCATCGAAACGATAACGAAACTGAAAAACAATTTTGCCCTTGGGCGATACCCGAGCGCTTAGCCCGTCTCGGTCGGCTTTTACTACGGTTTCTTTTGCTTCTTTATTTAACCTGGCATCGAGCCAGCTAACTGATAACGCCATGTTATAAGCCCAGCCCTAGTTTTGATTTTAATGATTGCTTACGTGATTCTGCTTCGGGTTCTGGCGCTGTACTCATAAAAGTCACTTCACCATCTGGTGCATGGCCATCCACCGGTGCAGATGTCGTCGATAGATTGGTTTGGCTCATGTGAATTAGGCCAAAGGTGGCCAGCATCCGCAGACGCTCAGCGCGTTCCCGTGGCGGCGTCTTTTCTAATTCTTTGAGCAGTTCAGGGTGGCTCCCTGGGGGAATGTTGACGACGACTCTCATGATCAGGCCCCATAAAACCAGAAGCCTCGGACGTTCGCCAAAACAGACTGCTCCGGCACGATGATCTTGCTTCGTGAAAAAATCTCCTTGGCCGCTTCCTTATAAGTCAAGGCCCCACCTCCGGCGATCAATACCAAGTCCGCGTTAATGCTTTCGTCACGCATGGATTGGCGCATGGCTGTAAGAGCAACAGGCGCTACCTTTTTCATGGCAGTATTCAGACAAGGTGAAACATCGACTTTTTCTCCAAATAGCAGCACCTGCAAGTCGCCGGTTCTCATGGCTTTTTCAAGTCGATCCATACCCACTTTGGCACCGTGATCTTCCGAAATCAGCTTATCAATCGTTTCCAGTAGCACGGACATTGCCTGAAGACTGGTTCCTGATGAGCTGTAGCGAATTTCTCCGGCCTCAAGGGCAACCCAGTCAACAGAAAAGAAGCCTGGATCGATGACGACGACGCGACCTTCTTCAATCAAGCCCAAATCACCACCTGTTTGAACCAGATCCATATAGGCACCGGCAGGCTGCGGCAGCACTTTGACGTCATGAACAGTGATGCTGCGCTTAGGCGTCACTTGATGGACACCTTTTAAACGCTGCACAAGGTCTGACTTACGTTGTGGTTCATGAAACTGGGAAACCGGTAATCCAGTGACAACCAAATCGATGGAGTCAGTTTCAGCCATTAACAAGGCAGCATGAAAAAGCGCCTTATAGGTTTTTGTGGTGGGATATTCGGGGTTAAGCTCTCGTTCCCAGCCTTGAAGGCGTCCAGCTGGCACACCGGCGGCCCAACGCTCATTATCGACAGACACATACAAACAGGTTTCATCATCGCCTCCACTGATACGATCCGGCATACGATCCGCAGGACCGGCACCCGCAGGCAGAATAATGGTTTTCGGTTCACTGCCTGATTGGCCAATGGCCAGCTTCAGGTTTGAGTAACCGATATCTACGCCTAGTACAAACATACTTATCTCCTGTGCACTCAAAGTGCTCTAACGGTTTTCAATCAACCGCACTGACCACGCTTGGGCATTTCCAAGTACTCTGGCGGTTCACTCAAATGTCATTATCAGGATTCGGTGCACTGGCGGTGGGCAGAAAGGTGACAAATCCTTTCATCTATCTGCCTATTGCATTTTCGCAAAAGTATGAGAATAGGCTCTGTTTGGCGGCGAATGACTGAGTCAAAAAAATCGAGACGCCAAACGTCGTTTGCATTCTGGCCTGAACTCGCCAAACGGTTTGTATCTTCATGGCGATACGTCTTTTTAGGCGCTTTTAAGTGAAATCGGCCTGTATCCCTTGTCATGTATGGGATTGCGCGAGTTGATTTATATCGAGACGCCAAACAGTGATTGTTACGGCAGTTTTACGTTTGGCGTTTCGATCCAAAAGCCAAACGGATAGTGGTTTTGGCTTTTGGGGTTAATTGGATGGGGAAATTGGTTTGGTAGAAATCGTCAATGAACAATGGAAAGCAGAGGTATCAGATTTACTTCAGCAAGAAACGGACAGGCTAAAAGCGCTGGCACGAGCTGAAGTTGATGACTTTTGGGTTACCCATTACAAGGTTCGTGAGAATGAGCCCTTTAAAGATTGGGGGCTGCTTGGTGTCCGTATCAGAGACTTTAAGTATGGCTTTGGCATTGAGTGGTACATCAACAGTTTTCACGGTCAACGAGGCAAACGCGTGGTCTTTAGCAAGGGGCTGCGTATTTCCAAGACGAAGCTCAGATACTCATTTTTGGACTGCCAAGGTTTGGCCAAAGAGTGGGAGCTAGCGCTGGCCATGGAGAAAGAGGAATTTTTCAGTGATATTCGACGCCAGGTTGATAAGCTCAACATGCTGCGTCGCAGAGTGAATGCCTATTGAATCGCAGGGTCTACTTCACTCGTGGTAACTGGTCCCAGCGTGTTGTATAGGCGGGAGATAAATGCTCTCGCTTCATTGACCAATCTTTCTTCGTACCTTGTCCAGCAAAGAAAACCTTTCCGGCACCGTTTTGATTAATGGTGTCCAATACAGACATTAACTGTTGGCTATTTGAGCGGGTCGATACGTCATCGAATAGTCCTGACTGAAACATGCCAAGATCGTAAAAGTCAGATAGCATGACGCCCGCTTTGGCATAACGAAAACCATCCTTCCAAATCCGCTTGAGTAAGTGATTGGCCAGCTCGATAAAATCCCGCGTGTCGCAACTGGGGATTAGCAATTCACCCGATGCAGAGTTGCTGTACTGCGGCTCGTTGTCCTTAAAGGGGCTGGTACGTATGAGCACGGTCAGCACTTTGGCTTGCTGCTGTTCTTTGCGTAGCTTCTCAGTGGCGCGGGTTGCGTATTCGCAGACGGCCTCACGTAACAATTCAAAGTGCGTTACTTTTACGCCAAATGAACGGCTACAGACAATTTGTTTCTTAGCTGGCGGGATCTCTTCAAGTTCAATGCACGAGTCACCATTGAGCTCTCGGACGGTTCTCTCTAAAACCACTGAAAACTGGTCTCTGATGGCTCTAGGAGAGGCATTGGCTAGGTCTAGGGCTGTGGTGATACCCAAAGCATTTAAACGCTTAGAAAGCCGTCTACCAACGCCCCAAACATCATCAACTGGGACTAATGCGAGTAATCGACGTTGCCGATCTGGATTGGTCAGGTCTACAACGCCCTGAGTGGCTGGATACTTTTTAGCGGCATGGTTTGCCAGTTTGGCGAGTGTTTTAGTCGGTGCAATGCCTACACAGACGGTGATCCCAATCCAGTGGCCTATGCGCTCTCGCACTTGTTGTCCGAACTCGACAAGGGATATGGCAGACTCAATACCGGTTAAATCCAAAAACGCTTCGTCAATGGAGTAAACCTCTACTCGTGGTGCCATCTCTTCCAAAGTGCGCATCACTCGACTGCTTAAATCTGCATACAGCGCATAGTTGGATGAAAAAGCCAAAATGCCATGGCGCTGCATTTCAGATTTGATCTGAAAGACGGGTACGCCCATTTTAATACCGAGTAACTTAGCTTCACGCGACCGTGCAACCACGCAGCCGTCATTGTTGGACAGCACCACAACCGGCGTATTTTTTAAATCTGGACGAAACAGCTTCTCACAACTGGCGTAAAAGTTGTTGCAGTCCACCAAGGCAAATACAGGCATGGGACAGTCACGACTTACGGCGCATGTTTCGCACCACATTGGTGACCACACCAAATATCTCTAACTCTGTCCCTTCGGGAATATGGATGGGTTCATACCCCTGGTTTCTTGGGATCAGCATGACACACGGCCTTAGTTGAAGCTCCTTTACCGTGAGTTCACCATGGATACCAGCGATGACAATGTCACCGTGTTCTGCTTGGACAGAGCGATCAACCACCAAAATATCATCTGGGTGAATCCCGGCATCAATCATTGAATCACCTTCAACACGCACAAAGAACGTTGCAGCCGGTCGCTTGATGCACAGCTCGTTGAGGTCGAGCGTTTGCTCAACATAATCCTGCGCTGGTGAGGGAAAACCAGCAGAAACACGTTCCATAAACAATGGAATACGAAGGCGCTTGGCTTTGATGAAGGCAAGTGCGCCGCTACGGCCTATCAGCGAGATACTCATGACGAACCTCGAAAAATTATAATCAATACTGTTTGTTTATACAGTATCTAATGCTATGCTGATTTCTACAAGTAAAATTGTAGGTAAAATTGTAGTTGTTCGAGTAAGACGCTGTGTTGTCGGTGATTTATTTTTTGTGATGAAAAACTAGATGTGGGGGATCGCTCGCCCTCGTCAAAGCCTGCAAGGCTTGGACAATACTGCTTCTGCCTACTGCTCTTGTTTCTGTTACTGATCCTGTTACTGCTACTGGTTAACGCATGGGTTAGGTAACCGTCAGACAAGGCTTGTTGAACCCTTCGCAAAGGGTTTCAAAACAGTTAGTAAAATTCTGCTTCGTATTGAATTTACTGGCTTAAAGCGAAGTCAGGAGAATCATTAAAATGCTCAGTCGAACTCGGTTCAAGCCTTTTGCAACCGTTTGAAAAGGGGTTGGCTAAGCCATACGTAAAGGGTATCGGTAAGGGTTGCCTAAACGGTTTAGCTAAGACTTTCTGAAAGGCTTAGCCAAAGCCTTCATACATGGGTTCACCCAGTAGAAAGATTAAAAAAACGCTGAGGTATCCAAGGTGCATTTTGTACAAACGCGTTTATAAACGAACAGGGCACAGTGAAATAACCCAAAGCGAACAACAGAATTGAAGAGGAACCATCAATGACAAGAGCCCCTGCACCATTTCCGCTAGAGCGCCTCGCGGATATCCCAGAAAGACCAGAAGATTTTAGATTGCTGGAGCGCATTCCATTAACGCGTAAACCGCAGTCCTGGCCACTTGAACTTTCTGCTGTGGTCGGTGATGAACAGCCAATGGTGGTTCTCTACTATTTGGTTAAGGTGCTTTACAGCCCCTCTGCTAAGCGGATTGTGTCGATTGTTGATGTGATCAGTTTGTATGAAGATCCCGGCAAGCCAATCCCTGAGCTGATTACCGAGTTAACCGGTATCACCGATGACATGGTGCAACGCCAGCGCATTGATGATGCACTGGTTGCGAGTTGGTTATCCGATGATCCGCTGGTGGTCGCGCACAATGCACAGTTTGATCGTCCTTTCTTTGAAAAGCGGTTTGTCACATTAGGCCATCTATCTTGGGCCTGTTCAGCCAGTGGCATAGATTGGAAAGCATTGGGTTTTGAAAGTCGAAAGCTTGAGTACCTGCTGCTTCGCTTAGGTTGGTTTTATGAAGGACACCGAGCTGCAACCGATTGTTTGGCGATGGCTTGGTTGTTCCATTTGTTGCCCGAGTCCGTTGCAAACTTGTTGTCTGAAGCAGACAGGCGAACTGTGTTAGGGAAGGTGCGAATAAGTCCCTAATGTGAGATCATAGTGGTACAGTCCATCACAACGACCAACACCCATGAGCCAACAATTCACCTTTGCCGATAGTGAGTTTTCCAGCAAGCGCCGCCAAACACGTAAAGAGATTTTTTTATCCCGGATGGACAACCTGTTGCCGTGGTCTCAACTGCTCGAAGTGATTGAACCCTTTTACCCAAAAGCCGGCAACGGCCGCCGCCCGTATCCACTTGAGACAATGTTCCGCATTCATTGTATGCAGCAATGGTACAGTCTTGGTGACGAAGCGACCGAAGATGCGTTATACGAAATTGCTTCAATGCGTCAGTTTGCACGATTATCACTGGATAAAGCGCTCCCAGACTGCACCATCATCATGAACTTCCGGCATTTACTCGAAAAACACCAACTGGCACGCAAGCTGTTCAAAACAGTCAATCAATGGCTGTCTGACTGCAGCGTGATGATGACACAGGGCACCTTGGTGGATGCCACGATTATCGAAGCCCCAAGTTCCACCAAGAACAAAGACAAACAACGTGACCCAGATATGCATCAGACCAAGAAAGGCAATGAATGGCACTTCGGCATGAAAGCCCATATTGGCGTTGATGCCAACAGCGGTCTCACCCATACGCTAGTCACTACTGCCGCCAACGAACATGGCCTAAACCCATTGAATAAGTTGCTGCACGGTGAAGAGGAATTCGTTTCCGGCGATGCCGGTTATCAGGGCGCACAGAAACGGGAAGAGCTGGAAGACGCTGATGTGGAATGGTTAATCGCCGAGCGCCCCAGCAAAATTCGCGCATTGAAAAAGCATCCCCGTAAGAACAAAACTGTCATCAGGATTGAATACCTGAAAGCCAGTATCCGTGCAAAAGTGGAACACCCATTTCGCATCATCAAGTGCTAGTTCGGGTTCATCAAAACGCGTTATAAGGGACTGATGAAAAATGACTCACAGTTATACCCGTGATCATTGAAGGTGCTTGATTTTTCCTTAAAGCAGGATCATGCTACGAACCATGAAAATTACACTGACTCCACAACAGAAACTGCAACTCGAACAAATGCACGACATTGAACGTGATAGTCGAGTTTGCGACCGCATCAAAGCAGTTTTACTTGCCTCTGAAGGTTGGAGTCAGATGATGATTTCTCAAGCTCTTCGTATTCACGAATCGACCGTCGCTCGTCATCTCAGTGATTATGTTCTCTCTGAAAAACTCAAGCCTGAAAATGGCGGTAGTCAAAGCCGACTTTCTGCTGGGCAAACCGTGCAGCTTATCGAACATCTGGCTGAAAACACGTACTTTCATATCCATCAAATTGTCGCTTATGTACAAGCAGAGTTTGGTATCCGTTATACCGTTGCTGGAATGAACAAGTGGTTACATCATCACGGTTTCTCATATAAGAAGCCGAAAGGTGTACCGCACAAGTTTAATCCAGAGATGCAGCAAGCCTTTATCGAATACTATAACGAGACGCTAAAAAGCAGCGAAGACCCAGTGCTGTTCATGGATGCCGTTCATCCTACGCAGTCAAAAAACTCAGTTATGGCTGGATACGAAAAGGCCAAGGCAAAGTGATTGAGACAACAGGCAGTCAAACTCGTCTTAATATTATCGGTGCGTTACCGCTTCAAAATATTGGCGCAACGGTGACAGAAACGTATGAGACGATAAACAGCGAGAGCATCGTTCGCTTCTTCTGGAAGCTCAAAAAGGAGCATTACCCGTTGGAGCAAAAAGTTCACCTAGTTCTTGATGGCGCCGCCTATCATCAGTCAGAGCTGGTGAGAAATGCGGCAAAAGTGCTCAATATTGAGCTTCATTACTTACCACCTTACAGTCCAAATTTAAATCCAATCGAGCGGCTTTGGAAAGTGATGAATGAACATGTGAGGAACAATATTTACTTCTCCTCCAAGCCAGAATTTACTTCAGCCATCAAAGAGTTTTTCGATGTAACGCTACCAGAAGTTGCAGGCTCATTGTCATCCAGAATTACGGATAACTTTCAGATATTGAAACCTGTATCTTCAAGTTGAATGGGTATAGCCATGTTATTCACGTTGGCAAACCTGTTTAAAGTAGACCAGATGTTGTGACGACAGCCAAGATCTGTCTGAAATCCGGGAATAGCCTGGAATAGGGCTAAAATCTGGCCTAAAACGCCCATTAATTGGCTTAAATTCGAAATTTAGCGTTTAAAATTTAGGCTGGTAAAGAGAAGGGCTTGATCAAGACCTAAATTGCAGGACTTATTCGCACCTTCCCTAGGCTACTTTTTCCACCCGAGCTATTTTGTTTGGGAACTAATCCACACCAAGCTGAGAATTGCCGACCATTTTGAAACTGTTTGCCAGAGCCTACTTCACTAATAATTGCAGCAGTCAAAATCGGACCAAAACCAGAGATATTCTTAACTGCCTCATACCTTGGATGTTGTTGGCTCAATCTGGTTATACTTTGAGTAACTTTATCAATTTCGTCGCTGATATTGATAAATTTACAGTACAGCGTTTGAAGTAAGCTTCTCATAACATGGGACAACTGATTCTCAGCATCTTCAATCGCTAACGGCAAATGACTCCGCAGTGATTTAATAGACAAAGGGAAAACCACTCCGTACTCAGCAGCAAGTCCTCTGATCTGATTAGCAAGCGCTGTTCTGTTTTCCACTAAACGTTTACGAACACTGCGTATAGCTTTGAGGTCTTGTTGCTCAACAGACTTAACGGGAACAAAATGAATATCGGGTCTTGAAAAGGCCTCGCAAATAGCTCTCGCATCGTTGGCATCGTTCTTTTGTCGCCCAACAAATGGTTTTACGTGCTGAGCTGGGATAAGAGCGACCCTATTGCCCAGCTCTTGAAATATTCTTCCCCAATGATGCGAAGTTGCGCATGATTCCATCGCAATAGCTGTTTGCTCTGGAAATTGACGTACTGTATCAAGAAGCTTGTCACGCTTTACCTTTCGGTTTGACAAGATTTGCCCATCAGCACTCAACACGCATACTTGAAAGAGGTTTTTGGCTATATCGATACCGACAACTTTAATAGACATGATGATTACTCCTGTTCTTACTGGTTGCACCATTAGTTTGGTACATCGGTGCTAGAAGGGAGATGCGTCCATCACATCAAAGCCGAGAGTAATGTAAATTCAGTGCAATATGCCTCATTTTTGAGATGATGCTAGTGAGTGTGTTGAGTTGAAAAACAAATTGTAATATTTACGATAGACATCAAGAGTTTTTTCGTTATGATAAAGACTGAAATCTGGGAAGTCTGGTTTGAGGTAAGACTTTTTCAAAAAATATTTAATTATGAAAAGGAAAAATCATGTTAACGAAAGTTTATGTAAAAACTCGTCTGCTGCTGGAATCGTTTGCCAAAGACCAACGCGGTGTAACAGCGATTGAATACGCAATTATTGGTGTAGCGATCTCTGCAATTGTGCTAGCAGTTTTCAATGGGGATAATGGACTAAAAACGGCTTTAACAACAGCCATTTCAAATATTACCACTAAAATCGGTGCGGCAAACGATATCAAATAGTCAATTGTTGTATATAGTAATTTTTTCGATATTGTTGCTGATATGTCTTAATGATTTTATGTATAGGACAATTAGTAATTTTTATCTTTCTATACTTACAATCGTGCTATTTCTAGGCTGGCTAGTCCAGCCTAATTGGCAAGTCTGGCCTTACACTTTGGCTATATTAATTATTGGTCTTCTGCTGTTTCGATTCGGTATTCTAGCGGCGGGCGATGCCAAGCTATTAGCCATACTAAGCTTAGGCATTGACCCTATTTATATGCCGTTAACCTTATTAGGCATCGTTTTCTTTGGCGGTGTAATGGCGATAGGATATTTGTTTTACGGCTTATTTACAGATTTAGCCAAAGTACGCCAACGCGGTATTCCTTATGGAGTGCCGATCTGTTTGGTCGGTGGCTTAGCCATTGTCGTTTCTGCGCTTTGATCGCCGTTGAGTTATTGCTTGAGAGGCGAGCAAAAAATGAAATTTTATAACTTTTACATAAAGTCTGAATAATTTTATATTCAATAACTTTGATATCCAATGGCAATTTAGTCACAACCTGCTTATCTGCAAAATCACCGCCATATTTTGCTTTGACTCATCAATGGCGATGTTTAGAGAAAGTCAAGATAAGCAATTTTTCTTACTTGGGACGGTGATATGAATTCCAAGCTTTTAATTGCATTAGCACTGATGGTTATTGGTATTGGCGGGTATGGATTGCTTACTCCTTCAACACCGATCGCTTCTGCGCCAATTGAAGAGGCCACATCTAACACGCCCATCAAGCAATATCAAGTGTGGCTGGCAAAACAGCCGCTACAAAAAGGCCAATTAGTCTCCCGTACTGATCTTGAGCTGCGACGTGTCGATGAGGATCAAGCGCTCAGTCTGGGGGTGAATCAAGATATTGAACTCACTTTTGTGGCCGATCTACGTATCGAGAGAGATTTGGCTGCTGGTGAAGTGGTTTGGCCCGAGTGGTTGATAACCCCTGAACAGCCAGCGTATTTGGATCTGATTTTAACCCCGAACCATGTGCCATTTGCCATTCAGGTTAATCCTCAATCGGTGATTGGTGGTGTAATTCGCCCTGGTATTTTGGTCGATATTCTTGCTCTTTCTTCTTTAAAGCAGAATCTGGCGACCGAAGAAACGGTGCGTAGTTTTGAAACCGTTTCGCTTACCCCAGTGCTAATGGGTGTCAAAGTGTTGCAAGTCAATCAACAGCCAACTAAATCTAGCTCTGGGCGTAACGAAGAGTTGACCAGCCAAGCCAATGTGATTGTTGAGCTAACCCGTAAGCAAGTTGCAACGTTAACCATCGCTCGCCATATTGCCCAGTTGGAGATCCATCTTTCGACTGGAAACAGTTTAGCCAGCGACCTTTCCGCCAACGCAGGCGATGTATTAACCGATTATAAAGCGATTCAGGAGTTTCGTGCTGGCAGCGCGACAACACGTTAAGGATAGAGAAAATGATACAGCGTTATGTGTATGGCGTATTCGCGGTTTTGCTCAGTGTGATTGCCCTGCCCGCCGCAGCGCAGCGGATCCTCAATTTAGCCGAAGGGGATGCGCAAACGTTACGTTTGGATAGAGAAATCCAATCGGTGTTTATTTCGGATCCGAAAGTCGCCGATTATCAGGTCATTGACCGTAAAACCGTGGTGATTTTCGGTAAACAAGTTGGTAATACCAGCCTGCTGGTCTTTGGCGAAAACAGTGAAACCCTAGCCAGTCGCCGTTTGGTCGTTAACACCAGCATGGTACATATCCAGCAACAAATTGCGATCAAATATCCGCACGCTGAAGTCTCGATTTACAATCTAGGTCAACAGGTGGTGCTCAGTGGTACCGTTGCAACTGAAAAAGAGCGCGATGAAATTAACCTACTGGTGGGTGAACTGCTCGGAAAATCCTCAACCGACACGGATGTAGAATGGAAAATTGGTGATAACAGTTACAAAATGGACTTTATGCAAAAACGCCGTTTTGAAGGGGTGGTCAACAACATTGAAGTCGCCAGTACTAAGCAAATCAATGTCAAACTATCGATAGCTGAAGTCTCGCAAACCTTTATGGAGAAGTTTGGTATTCAACTTGGCAGTATTGGTCAAAGCAGTGGCGTGTTTGTTAACCCATTAAGGCAATTTAGCAGCAGCGATATCATCACTTTAATCACGGCCATTGGCGATGATAACGTCGGGCAAGTACTTGCCGAGCCAAATCTGTCGGTGATTTCGGGTGAAACAGCCAGTTTCCTTGTCGGGGGGGAGTTACCCGTTGTAACCATCGTCGATGGCGGCACCAACGTTTTATATAAAGAGTTTGGTGTACGTTTAGAGATGATGGCCAAAGTGCAACGTGATGACAAAATCAGGCTGTCTTTAATGCCTGAAGTCAGTTCACTCGATACCCAATACGCCAATTCAACTTATAATTTACCTGCGCTAAAAACTCGCCGCGCTCGTACTACGGTTGAACTCGGTGATGGTCAAAGCTTTGTATTGGGCGGCTTGCTTAATAAAGAAGAAGCAGAATTGCTGCGTAAAATTCCTTTTATTGGCGATGTTCCTATTCTGGGCGCTCTGTTTCGTCATACCGAAACTACCCGCAATAAAACGGAACTGGTGATCATTGCGACGGTAAATTTGGTTCAGCCGATTGAGCCATTGAGTGTTCAACTGCCCACCATGCAGCGCAGCTCAACTTTGGAACGCTTCTTTGCATTGCCTAAAGAGCGTCCTGCCATCGAACAGCAGCTTAGCCAACAAATCCTGGCGACGGGAGGGTTTAAACAATGAAAAATCCAACTTTGAGTGTGCTTTTACTCAGTACTGCGCTAGTAGGTTGCAGCTCAGGTTTGCCAGACAAGCCCGGCCCGGCAATAGATGTCTACCCCGTGCACAGCAGTTTGTCTTTGCAAACCGATGCGAAACAAGTGACTCAAGCACAACACTCTTTGGAGCAATTTTTGGTTCAACAACATCACCAGCTGACAACGCAAAACAGTGTGCTGTATTGGAGTACCAAGGCTGGCGAACGCTTTGCACTAAAAGCGGAAAAACAGCTGTGCAAACTAGGCGTCGCCCCAGAAAGTGTTCGGGTAGAAAAAATGCCGGCAGGCTTTGGCCAACATTTCGATTTTAAAATTGAAATCGTCGCTCATCGTGTCGTCGTACCCTTGTGTGATGCGGTAAATATTAGCCAGTTTAGCCAAGAAAGTAATGGTTGCGTGAGCGAGTCGTTGCGTTGGCAATCTATGGTCAACCCACAAAAAATGTTAACAAACCATCCAATTGCATCTCCAGAGATGGCTGTAGGGGAATAGCGCTTATTATGTTTGATTTAGTCGATCGATTAAGTAAAAAACAGTCTAGCGAAGTGATTGAACAACAGAAGATCACGACAGTACTGTTTTATCAAACCAGTGAATGCCAAGAGTTGGTTATGGAAGCCTATCGCTTTGAAGGGGTAGTGCCGCCTGTCACTGTTAAAAATAGCGATGAAGCGATAGCGGAGCATGTTCGTCAATCCGATATCGAAATTGTGATTGTGGAACTCAATAACAGCCTCAATATCAGCCAAGACGCGGAACGAATCAGTCACCTACTGCCCAATCATGCTTCTGTGATCATTGTCGGCAGTGAAGATGCCATTTCGACCATTCGTAATTTAAAAAGCATGGGTTTTTACTACGTCTTTTGGCCTGTGACCAAGCAAGAGCTGATTGATTTTGTTAAGAGTGTCTACGATAACCGCCAACGCAATAGCCACCGCGGGCCAGGCCAGAAACGCAGAGCCAAGTACATCACGATACTCGGCAGTAAAGGTGGTGTAGGGACCAGTTTGATTACCTCCGAAGTGGCTCATCAACTCTCCAGTGTACGCAAAACCTCCTGTTTGATCGTTGAGCAGCATTTTCATGGCGGCAATTTAGACATTTTGCTTGGTATTCGCAAAATGGAAAAACGACGAATTCAGAAAGGCTCGCTCTCCTCTTCTCTCGACACTGCTTCCGCGAAGAGCATGGTCTATAAGCATAGCAACATGCTGTCGATTTTAGCCCTAACCTCAGAGCAGCTCGACAGCCTATCCCTACTTGATTACAGCAACGCTGTCGTTGATCAGTTATCGGAGGATGTGAATTTCATCCTTGAAGATCTCTCTGCTTCGGTTGGTTTCGCTATTGAAGCAGATAAGTTCGTTGCTCAGGCGGATGTAGTGGTAGTTGTCATTGAACCGACCGTCTCGTCCGTACGTGAAGCCGCTCGCTTAAAAGAGCGCATCAATAAATGCAACAGCAATCGCGCTCTACGTTTACTGACGGTGTTTAATCACACCTTGCCACTGAAGTTGCAATCTGCCACCAAACAAGATGCGGAAACGATTTTAAAACAAGCGATTGATATTGAAATTCCTTTTTGTGAAACCATCAATCGTACCGTTTTGGAAGATCAAAGAGTGGTGACTTCCAAGTTAAAGGCCGCGGAGCCATTGAAAAACCTTAGCGCCATGATCCTTGGCGAGACGATAAATAACACACCCAGTTTCTTCGCCTCCCTGAAGCAGAGGTTGTCGCGCTCATGATCGGTGCAAAAGCGATATATGTGGGCATTCGTAATCAAATTTTCGATGCTCTAGAGCCCGAAGCGATCGCGCAGATGACCAAAGAACAACTGGCTAAGCAGTTGGATGGTGCCGTAGGGCTATTGATTGATCGCGAACGGTTAAGCGTGCCTAAAATCATCCGCGCAGAGTTTGTCAAAAACTTAGTGGATGAACTGATAGGCTTGGGGCCTCTACAAACCTTGATGGATGATGACACCATCAGTGACATTATGATCAACGGTCATCATAACGTCTTTATTGAACGTGGCGGTTTGGTGGAAAAGGCACAGATCGACTTTATTGACGAACGCCAGTTACTTGATATCGCTAAGCGAATTGCCTCACGGGTCGGTCGACGCGTTGATGAATCCTCACCCACTTGTGATGCGCGTTTGCAAGATGGTAGCCGAGTTAACATTGTTATTCCGCCGATTGCCATTGATGGAACTGCCATTTCGATTCGTAAATTCAAAAAACAGAGTATCGACTTTACTAAGCTATGTGAATTTGGTGCCATGAGCCCCGAGATGGCGCAAGTGCTGATGGTGGCAGCAAGATGCCGTCTCAACATTTTGATTTCCGGCGGTACCGGTTCAGGTAAAACCACCATGCTCAACGCGTTATCACAATTCATTTCAGAAAATGAACGCATTATCACCATTGAAGATGCCGCCGAGCTGCGTTTACAACAGCCGCACGTTGTCCGTTTGGAAACACGTACCGCAGGAATAGAAAATACCGGGATGATTAATCAGCGTGATTTGGTGATCAACTCACTGCGAATGCGACCCGACCGAATCATTGTCGGTGAGTGTCGTGGTGCAGAAGCGTTTGAAATGTTACAAGCAATGAACACCGGTCACGATGGTTCGATGTCGACTCTGCATGCCAATACACCAAGAGACGCACTGGCTCGTGTTGAGTCGATGGTGATGATGGCAACGAGTAGCCTTCCTTTGGAAGCGATCCGCCGCACGATAGTCAGCGCTGTGGATCTGATTATTCAGATCAGTCGCCTGCACGATGGTAGCCGTAAAGTGATGAGCATCACCGAAGTGATTGGGCTAGAAGGTTCAAGCGTCGTATTGGAAGAAATTTTCCGCTTCCAACCCAATTTGCGCCAAAGTGAAGATGGTAAAGTCAATGGCAATTTTATTACCTCTGGCTTAATGCAGCGCTCGGTTCTGTATGAAAAAGCACGCTTTTTTGGATTGGAAGAGAAACTCGCTCAAGCCTTTCGTTCGTTAGAGGAGAAATCGGCATGATGTGGTTGCTGCTACTTATGATCGGCATCCTGTTGCTGCTTGTGGGTTTGCGGCAAAGGAAAAGTGCCCGATATGATTACCTTGCTGAGTTTGCTAAAACGGTGCATGTCGACTCCATGATTGCTGAGCACCAAGCAATTGATATGAAGTCACTCTCCGATCGCACATTAAAAGACCGCCTAGATCAGAGCTGGAGAAGCCTGAGCAAGCAGCTAGGGAAACTGGCGCTGTTAAAGGTGCTTGGTTTTATTGCCTTACTGATTTTTCTCGGCGTCGAGTTTAATCAGCGTTTTGTTCGTGGCTCTGATCTGATGGTCGTGGTCATTGTCGTGGTCGTAGGATTAACCTTTGCCTATTTTTGGCTTCAAAAGCGTGAACAAACTCAGTTTGAAGACAGTTTTCCTGATGCCTTAAATATGCTCAGCAGTGCCGTCTCATCGGGCGAAAGTATCACTCACGCGATCATGTATGTCGGTAATACACTCAATAGCGATGTCGGTAGAGAGTTTAAGATCATGGGCAAGCGTTTACAACTTGGTGAGTCGCCCGATGATGTGTTTCGTAAGGCTTGCCTGCGCTTTCCTTATCCTTCTTTTCATTTTTTTGTGATTACTTTACGCGCCAATATGCAGCGTGGCGGTCAGCTGAAAGAAGTGATTCTGCGCCTCAATCGCTTGTTATTTAATGCTCGATCGATTGAAAAAAAGAAATTTGCCTTGACCTCAGAAGCGCGAACGTCAGCCAAAATTGTTGCCGCTATTCCGTTTTTCTTCTTATTTATGCTGCAATACCTTAGCCCTGAAAATTACGAGTTTGTGATGTTTGATCCTGCCGGTCGCCCTATCCTTTACTACGTATTGATCAGCGAAGCAATTGGTATTGCGATTGTATGGGGGTTAATGAAGAGTGTTCGCTAATGTTTCTTTGACCTCAATTGGTCAAGTCGGTCCACTTTTTTCTATCGCCATACTCATGCTCGGTGTATTGCTGCTGCTTGCTTCGCTGCGCAAAGAGAAAAGAAAGCAATTTTGGAAAGATTATTATCTGCATCAAACCGCAGGGCAGACAACAGAAAAAGTCAGCTTACTTGAGCGACTATCGGCAACGCTTAATCGGCTCTTTTCCTCTGACAAGCATTTGCAGCAGAAAAAAATGCTAGCAGCGGGTTTTTATAATGCCAAGTTCGCCACCTATTTTATGCCGATCAAGTATTCGCTATTGCTGTTAGGCGCGGCGGGAATCTATTTTTTATCGTTAAAAGCCGTATGGTTGGCAGACAATCTACTGCTATTTATGGCGCTATGGTTGGTGATAAGTCTGATTTTACCTGATAGCTATTTGGCGATTCGGGCAAAAAACCTGAGCCATAAAATTTCCAATAAACTGCCGTATCTTCTGGATTTAATGGCGGTATGTGTGCAAACCGGTATGACGATTGAAGCCGCGATCAGTTATCTTGCCAAAGAGATGAAAGGGTTTGATAAAGACATCAGCTATTTATTGGTGAAAACCGATGATAGAGCACGTTTAGTCGGTTTAGAGACTGCGCTCGATGAGCTTTACGCTAGGGTGCCCTCAAATGAAATGCGTAGTTTCGTCATCACCTTAAAGCAAAGTTTGCAATATGGCAGCTCGATTTACAGTGTTTTGACCACCCTATCAGCGGATATTCGAGAGGTTCAGATGCTGCAGATCGAAGAAAAAATTGGCAAATTGGCGGCAAAAATGTCTATTCCTCTGATTGTCTTTATTATGGTGCCAATTGTGATTTTAATTGCTGCCCCTGGTGTAATGAGGATGATGATCAATGCCTAATAAAGTGTCGAGCAAAATAGCTAATGCCCTATGGCTACTCTGTGCCTTATCACTATCGGGCTGCAGTAGTTTATATCAAACGTCCAATAACGAAGGAAGCCAGGCGCAAAATCGTGACAAGCCGTTGGAGTTTGATCAGGAATCTTTATTGATCAAAACCAAGAATCAAGCGGGTTTAATTGAGTTGCATAAGGCTCAACTTCAGCAGCAAGAAAGCCCACAAACACGTTTAAAATTGGCTCAGGCTTATTTCGATGGTCACGATCCGGAATCCACGTTATTTGTGCTCACTCCTTTACTCAGTAGCAGCACAACTTTGCCGCGTGATGAACTTTATTTTCTTCAAGGTCGAGCAGAATATCAACTGGGGCAGATAGAACAGGCGCAACGTTCACTGTCAGCCGCTCTGCAAGTGAATCCGAGCAGTGCCAAGGCTTTAAATTCGATCAGCATCATCTATGCGCAGCAAGGGGAGTGGCGAAAAGCACGCGAAGGTTTTATTCGTGCCCGCGAGCTGATGTTTGATGATGTGACGGTCAAAAATAATTTGGCGCTGATTGATATATTGGAACAGGATTACCAAAGCGCTGCAGCGCGTTTGTTACCGATTTATCTCAATGGCCAAGCGGATGACATGGTCACCGCGAATTTAGCCTTGGTAATGGCCAAAATTGGCAGCTATGAGCATTTACGCTCTTTTTATGGTCAGCAATACAGCGATGAAGAACTATATCTGGCCTATCTTAACCTGCGTGAAGTGCAATTAATGAATCACACGCCAGTAAAGGCATCGGCTAATTCAAAAAGCCATCTGTTGAAGCCAAATAACAATAACACAAACGTTGTTATTCCCGTTGAGGAGACAAAAGATGTGTCGTTTGTTTTCTAAGCAATCGCCAGCGAGCGGATCAAAGCAATCGGGTGTTGCCACGATTGAATTTGTTGGTGGTTTCTTTGCCTTTTGGCTGATGTGTATGGCTTGGGTTGAGATGAGCTTTCTCTCTTATGTCTCGAGTTTGGGTGATTTAGCGATTGCCACCGCGGCAAGGGAAACAAAAAAAATCGATGGCGATGATTATGAAGCGCAGTTCAAGACGATTTTGCAACAGCAAAATAGCCTATGGCGCTATGTAGTGGACGCCAAAAACTTCAAAACTAGCATCCAATATGTCAAAAAATTAGACGATTTACACAATTACGAAAAGATTTGCCTGGGTGAGAACGGCGATGAGCTGAACTGCAGTGATGCAAAAGATATGGCGATTGCTGTCTATAGCATTAGTTATGATTACACGCCGATTTTTAATTTCTTTTTGAATGATAAAACGGTGTTTGCCCGTGAGGTGATGGTGATTCAGGAGTATCAGCGTGAAAAATTCACCCTCTAAGTTACAACAGGGCAATTTTACCGTCGAATTTGCTATCGTCGGCGTTTTTTTTGCCTTGCTGTTGGTTTTTAGCGCGGATGTGGTGGTCAAGCTTGCTTATAAAGGGAAATTAGAACGGCTTTCTTATTCTGCCGCCAGCATTATGAAAGAGCGCACAGAAATTTATGGTGCGGATCATTTTCCTTTTGAGCCAGAAAAGCAGATTGGTGCAGAAGCCACTCAATTGTATGACATTGTGCTGGCCTCGTTAAAAAGAACCTCAGGCAATTTCGATGCAGAGAAATTTGGTTTTCAAGTGCGTATGGTGCGAGAAAATAAAAACGTGCGTGCGCCTTTCACCCAAGGCATCAATTGCAATAACAGCCAGTCACTGCAACCGCTGGACTTCGTTACGACCTTTGGCCGACATGCCACCCTTTACGAAGTGACATTGTGTTATGAGACACCGAGTTGGTATGGCAATTTAATTGGCAAAGAATTCTCTCGCGTCAGCAGCCGCTCAATCAGCATGGGGAGATAAAGATGAAGCAATATTGTCGTTTACACCGTCAATCCGGACATGCCGCGATTCTTTTTGCGCTGTTTATTCCTTTGTTGTTTGGGGTATTCACTCTAGGTACCGATGGTGCTCGGGCAGTGCAAGATAAAGCGCGCCTATTAGAAGCGGTGGAAGTGACGAGCCTTGCTGTCGCGGGGCAAGGTTCCGATAATGCAGCACTGGCAAAAAACTATTTAGAGTACTATTTCCCCTCCGCGACGATTAATAATAATGACATTCAAATTAAAAAAATTAACTGTGAAGACAACGCCAATTGTAAAAACACTAATCGCCGATTTTTTGAATATCAAGTGTCAGCCAAAATTAGCCAGCCAACCTGGTTCCCCGGTAATGATGCTATTATTGGTTTCGGCGAGAATTATGCGGTGGGTGGTTATTCATCAGCAAGGAAATTTCATGCTGAAACGGTCGATGTGGTTTTGGTTGCAGATTTCTCTGGTTCTATGGCATGGCGTTGGGATAAAAACGGGCCACAAAATTCGGCTAATCCAGTACGTTATATTATGATGAAAGAGATCATTACTGAGATTGCCGATGAACTGGAAAAATTTAATAAAAAAATGGTTAAGAAAAATAAACTGTCAGTTGTTGGATTTGACTATTTTACGGTTGAAAAGCAACCCAATGGTTCTTTCAAACATTATGATCACATAATATGCTCTAATAAGAGATGTAATAGTTATTATCAACCAGGTAAGAATAGTGATGTTTCTAAAAACACAGTCGTTGACAACATCTTTAATTTGTCTCATATTTCCCATTCAGTTGAAAGGCTGACTACATATGGTGCTGCGTCTGGGGTTTCTACATTTTTTAATATTCCTCTTACTAATGATTTTGACTCTTTAAAAAAAGATGTCAATACATTTATTGTACAAGGAAGTTCTATCAGCGGGACTTCTTCTTATGCTGGTATTATTCGAGGTGCGCAACTTGCCATGGCAGGTGTAAACCCAAGACGATTAATTATCATTTTGTCAGATGGCGAAGATTCTTTTACCACGAATACTAATAATTTGATAGCGGCAGGTATGTGTACGAAAATATTGGAGACCTTGAATGCTCAAATTGTTGGTGGAGAGAAAGTCAAAGCTAGGATGGTAGCGGTTGGTTTTGCGTACGATATCACTACTTACCCGCAGATGAAAAACTGCGTTGGTGAAGAGAATGTTTTTTCGGCAAAAAACAGAGACGATATCAAAAACAAAATCCTTGAGTTGATCACCGAAGAAATAGGCCATTTAGCGCTATGAAACACATTACCCTATTTTTGCTAATCAGCGTATTCACCACGCCAAGCTGGGCAGACAATTTATTGCTCTTTATTAATAGTGATGATCAGCTGCAACAACAGTAAGTTAATGTATTTAATCATCTGCTGTTTGAAGAGAAAATTCGTGGTTACGAGACGGTTTACATTATTGATTTAGCTCAAGAGCAACGCCCATTTCGTTGTGAAGCAGAATATATTCACGATGACCAAGGCTTTTACAGTGCTAAGTACCTACCCACTCAAACCCCACAAGTCATGGTGGTTGGCCGCCAAGGTGTGCGCCAATCCTATCGATTAACGGATTTTCTCGGCCACTATTTGTCCCCTTCAGCAAAGGAGTTTCCATAATGAACACAACCAAACGTCAGCTATCGCTTGCTTTATCACTACTTTGCTTTGGGGCTGCTTCGGTCTATGCATCGCCCAACCAAGATCAAAGCGCGTTTCATCATTACTGCAACGGCATCGACCTAGAGTTTGAGCAGAAAGTGCAAATCGCACCGGGTCGGCGCGTTCTACTTAACCACTCGGCTTTTCCGCTTATTGAACAAAGCAGAGAGCACCATGCCAGTGCCACTTTTATCGAACAACAGATGATTGCTGCCGGAGTGCAAGGCAATTGTGCTGAATATCTTTTGAGCCACGCTAAATCTTGGCAAGGGGAATCAAAAGAAGCGTTGGCGCGCGTCTACTTCTCGTTTAACAGTGCCGAATTAACTTCAGCTTCACGCTATTTACTCAACCAGCTTTTGGCACGGCTAAGAACCAATAATACGCTGACGGTAGAAGGGCATACCGATGATGTTGGTAGTGAAGAGTACAACTTTGCCCTAGGGCTACGTCGTGCTGAAAGTGTGGAAGCTTACTTAAAGCAATATGCTCAAACACCTGTGCAATTACAAAGCGTTTCTTACGGTGAAAAGCGCCCCATCACCACGAATGCCAGTGAAACTGGCCGAGCACAAAACCGAAGAGTGGAAATTAAGTGATAACTTAAGATGAAATTTTATAAGTTGGCTTAAACTAAGGAAGATGCATGTTGAGTGAGTGGATCGCAAAATGGCTTGCGCTGCGCGTCGATGATGAACGTTACAAGGATTACTGCTTCTTAGTGATGGCGTTGGTGGCGTTGACTGTCACCAATTTGTTTTTCCTCTTGTACAACATCTTTGCTATTCCTGATTAAATGATGCGAAGTACTGATTAATCCCCTAATGATTTTATAAAAATCATTAGGTTAAGGTAGATACACATCTTGTCATATGATCAAATGGTTTCGCCAAAAATCAATAATCAGACAACAAGACGTGCGAACTCGATATTTTACACGACTCTCTTTACCAATTCTGCCCCGAATTACACTTAAAACGACTCAACAGCTTAACGTTGGCTTGTCACGCATTACTTGACTGTAAACTCTCACTCTTACCGAACTTGGCCGTAACCTGCCAACCAAAGCGAGAACAAAACATAACATCAAACGAATCGACCGATTGTTAGGTAATCGTCACCTCCACAAAGAGCGACTCGCTGTATACCGTTGGCATGCTAGCTTTATCTGCTCGGGCAATACGATGCCCATTGTACTTGTTGACCGGTCTGATATTCGTGAGCAAAAGCGGCTTATGGTATTGCGAGCTTCAGTCGCACTACACGGTCGTTCTGTTACTCTTTATGAGAAAGCGTTCCCGCTTTCAGAGCAGTGTTCAAAGAAAGCTCATGACCAATTTCTAGCCGACCTTGCAAGCATTCTACCAAGTAACACCACACCGCTCATTGTCAGTGATGCTGGCTTTAAAGTGCCATGGTATAAATCCGTTGAGAAGCTGGGTTGGTACTGGTTAAGTCGAGTAAGAGGAAAAGTACAATATGCAGACCTAGGAGCGGAAAACTGGAAACCTATCAGCAACTTACACGACATTTCACCAAGTCACTCAAAGACTTTAGGCGATAAGAGGCTGACCAAAAGCAATCCAATCTCATGCCAAATTCTATTGTATAAATCTCGCCCTAAAGGCCGAAAAAATCAGCGCTCGACACGGACTCATTGTCATCACCCGTCACCTAAAATCTACTCAGCGTCGGCAAAAGAGCCATGGGTTCTAGCAACTAACTTACCTGTTGAAATTCGAACACCTAAACAACTTGTTAATATCTATTCGAAGCTAATGCAGATTGAAGAGGCCTTCCGAGATTTGAAAAGTCCTGCCTACGGACTAGGCCTACGCCATAGCCGAACGAGCAGCTCAGAGCGTTTTGATATCATGCTGCTAATCGCCCTGATGCTTCAACTAACATGTTGGCTTGCGGGCGTTCATGCTCAGAAACAAGGTTGGGACAAGCACTTCCAGGCTAACACAGTCAGAAATCGAAACGCACTCTCAACAGTTCGCTTAGGCATGGAAGTTTTGCGGCATTCTGGCTACACAATAACAAGGGAAGACTTACTCGTGGCTGCAACCCTGCCTGCTCAAAATCTATTCAAACATGGTTACGCTTTGGGGAAATTATGAGGGGATCTCTCAGGGCTATGCTTTAGCGTGAAAAACTGCATCATGTGCTAATTGAAGAAGTGAGCCCGGATGCGTTTGAGCGACTAACACAGAGATTACCCGTTTGGGACCTTTCTATTCTGGAAGATAAAACCAGGGAACCGGGATAGCTATCAGTTTTATCAGTTCATGCAGCATTACCATGAGCGAGATAACTACCATTGTGAAAATGTCACTCAGTTACCGGAGCGCGAGTTCATTGCCGTCCTAGATGGACAGCAGCGGATTACTGCTTTGAATATCGGCTTACGCGGCTCATTTGCGTGGAAGCTGACAGGTAAATGGTGGAGTAATGATGACGCCTTCCCTGTGCGCAGGCTTCACTTAAATCTGTTAAGCCAGCCCGACTTAGAAACTGGGTCGATGTATGACTTTGAGTTCCTTACCGACGATAAAGCTTCTCTGGATGCTTCTGAACAATACAGGTTCCGTGTAGGCCGGATCATGGAAGAGGAAGAAGATGCACTTATCGGTGAAGTTGCTGATGATGCTAGGTTGAGTTCGGAGCAACGCAAAGAGGCTCGCTCAACTCTTCGTCACTTGTATCGAACCATCCATGACAAAGACAAGATTTCGTTTTACGAAGAAAGTGATCAGAGCCTAGAACGTGTTCTGAATATATTTATCCGCATGAATAGCGGCGGTACTACCTTGTCCTACTCAGACTTACTACTTTCAATAGCAGTAGCCCAGTGGAGCTCGTTAGATGCCCGTGAAGAAATTCATGCATTAGTGGATGAGATGAACCGTGTTGGTGATGGATTCAACGTATCAAAAGATCTCGTCTTAAAAGCAGGCTTAATGCTCTCTGACATCGGTAGCGTGGGCTTTAAGGTTGAGAACTTTAACAAGGAAAACATGGCGATTCTGGAAAAGAACTGGACGCCAATTCGTGATGCGTTATTGCTCTCAATGCAGTTGCTGGCAAGTTTTGGTTTTAATGCACAAAACCTCAGAGCAACAAGTGCCATCCTCCCGTTGGCGTATTACCTGCACCACCGAAAGTTAACGGCAAGCTACCTTTCCAGGGTTGAATATGCGGTCGATAGAGAATGTATCAGAAACTGGCTCATTAGGTCCTTGTTGAAAGCGTCAGGCATCTGGGGAAGTGGTTTGGACACCCTGCTTATTATGCTTCGCTCAGACATTAAACAATCGGGTGATACGGGGTTCCCGCTAGCGAAAACTGAAGCGACCATGCAACAGCGTGGTAAATCCTTGCGCTTTGACCCAGAGGAAATTAGTGAACTAGCGCAGTTGGATTATGGTAATCCGCGTACCTTTGCCTTGTTAACTTTGTTGTTCCCCGGATTCGATTTTTCACGACACTTTCATGTGGATCACATTTACCCTCAAGGTTTGTTTACGCGTAACAAGCTTGCAAAAGTTGGTGTCCCAGCTGAACAGCTAGATGAACTCATCGAGGCATCTAACAAGCTGCCAAACCTTCAACTGTTGGAAGAGACAATCAACAACCAGAAGCGGCAAAAAATGCCCCATTAATGGTATGCGTAGCAGTGGCCTGATGTGAATGCAAGACAAGCACATCTGCAATCGCAAGCCATAACATCATTACCTGAACAACTAAACCAGTTTATGGACTTTTACCGCGAGCGTCAGGAAACACTGCTTGCCCGCATTAGAACTGCATTACAACCCGCAAGCAGCGTAGAGACAGAATAAGAGGCGCAAGAACATATGAATACGAACAACATTAAAAAATACGCACCAAAAGCGCGCCGCGAATTTATGGATGCGGTAGCTAAACGATTAAATACCTTTGGTATCACCGCGAATAAAAAGGGCGAGCTACAAATTGCAGAAGCGAATCTACAAGGTTCTGTGCTTCAAATCGCCGGTAACAGTTTTGACGGTAAACTGGCTTTGTTGCGTAATTCAAATGGAAAGCGAAGATGTCCAAAATTGAGTAATTATTAAACATCACACTGAGTTTTGGGCATACCTAGCCCTGTAAGTTTGTTCAACGCTTTGATCATTGCGTAAGTCTCGCCAACCTGAGCGTTGTAATTTCTTAAGCTTAGCTTTCCACCTAACAACTGTTTCACTCGATGCATTGCTGTCTCTGATAGCGAGCGCTTATGATAGCCATACCGCTTTTTCCACTTCTTGTTCGAGCCGTAAAGTTTCTGACAACCTACCGCTAAATTGCGAGGATGTCCTTGTTCCCAGAAGGCTGCTCCTTCCCTTGGTGGGATGAGCGGAACCGCTCGCTTGATCCGTATTGCAATAGCAATGTCTTGTGTCATAAGCACCATCACCTGATATCTCAGTGATTTTACGACGAGTCTGCTTAAGTAGATTGGGAAGAACTTCAGCATCGGTGACGTTAGATAAACTCAGTTCTGCTGCGACTATTTCGTGGGTGCTGGTATCTACTGCTAAATGTAGCTTACGCCAGACTCTGCGCTTCCCATCAGTACCATGCTTTTTGACCTTCCATTCACCTTCGCCATAAACCTTGAGACCAGTGGCATCAATAGCCAGATGTTGTATCACGCCTCTGGTTTTGGTTTTAAATGAAACCTCAACTTCCTTAGCTCGACGGCTTATACAAGTGTAATGCGGACAAACAAGCGGTATGTTAGCCAGCTTAAATACGGAGTCTAGGAAACCTTGTAGCGCTCTCAATGGCATAGAGAAAATGCGTTTTACCATCAGTGCGGTAGTAATAGCTAGGTCACTGAATTGACGAGGCCTGCCTCGTTGTCCTGTTTGCTTTGCTGCCATTCAGCTATCGTTTCCTCATCAATCCAAAAGGTCAGGGAACCACGGTTTATTAAGGCTTGATTGTATTGCTTCCAGTTGGTTGTTTTGTAACGAGGTCTTGGCATGAGGCCACATGAAGTTATGGGTGTAGCCAATGGTATGGACACCCCTCACCCTTATCACACTGGATTAGCTACATTATATAAACATGGTTTATTCGTAG
>NZ_JAWOWA010000025.1:0-56069 GCF_033340195.1 Vibrio sp. 1457 | reverse complement strand
TTGGCGCTGGACTAAACAAAGGCCCCCTTTTAGGGGGCTCACACAAAGCCACCTTCTTTAGAAGGTGGTAATTTACTAACGCGCGAGTGAGCGAGTTTTTAATTCAAAGATAAGTTTTTCAGCACTTACTTCAAATTTGAATCGAGCCGTCGCTTGGTTCGATTCTTCGGTTATTTCTGAAACATTGTATTCAACATCAGCACATACTGATTTAGCGAGCTCGATGTATTTTTGTAGTTCAGACTCTAGCTCTGTTTTTGTCTGTGCGAAAACCGTTACGTCGGCAACTTCGTCACCTTCTTTGATGATAAAGCCTATCTCGCCAGCACAGCCGCAGGCCTCACATACTTGGTTTTTTTCTAATTCGACACTCATAACGAATCCTCTTGTAAATACTAAGGGTATTCTATCAGGTATTTGATCTGTATCTACAAAAATGACGACTTTTGCGTAAAAAAGGAACAGAATAGGCACTTGTTAAGTAAGGGTTAAAGATTGGATTACTAAATCATCAAGAACGTTAATGTGATATATATCAACATTTAAAATCAATTAACGAACATAGTGACGAGATTTTGCTCAGTCCAGTTGAACTAATGGTTAATTTATAAGACTATTTCTTGATTGATTATTTTTAATAATTATCATTCTTGGTCTTTGAATAGTTTCGATGAATAATTGGCGCAAGGTTTTGATGAGACTAACTTTTCGCCTTATTTTGAGTAGCATGTATTGACAAAAACATAACTGAAAATTACACATTACGCAGTGTAAAGACGTTATGGTTTGGAACTCGACATGATATTAAATAGTCGCAATACATATACCCAAAGCGCTTTCAAGTGCAGCGCTTAGCAACCTGATTTCTAGGTTTTCGCTAATCGAACCGCATCGGCGAGCCGGGTATAATGCTAAGAATGATTTCATTCTGGCCTCATTTAATAGTGAGTTAGATGGATTTACAAAGAGAAGAGCTTAAAATATGCCAAAGCGTAGTAAAGAAGATACCGAAATCACTATCCAAAAGATCATGGATGCCGTTATTGATCAGCTACTCAGATTAGGTTACGACAAAATGTCGTACACGACGCTAAGCCAGCAGACAGGTATATCGCGTACCGGTATTAGCCATCACTTCCCTAAGAAAACGGACTTCACCGCCGCACTGGATGGCCGTATCTTTAAAATGTTTATTGAACACTTAGAGTTTGATAAAGGATTAAATGCATTTTCACAAAGTTGGATTAAAGCGCTGGAAGATGCTGAGTTTCTCGCGATTTTACGACTGCTATTCCATCACATTGTCACCGCTGAAAATGCGCAAGAATTTGCTGCTAATGGTATTGACCGCTTATACAAAATGGTTGAAAGCCAGTTTGGTGCGGGTGGTGACAAAGAGCTTGAGTGGTTGATTGGTCGATCATTGATCCAAATGAGCAAGTAATAGCCTTTAAAGCCCCAAATTCTGCCACTATCAAAGCAAAGGCCCGCAATTCTCATATTGCGGGCCTTTGTCGTATCAAAGTGTTTTAGAGACGGCTTAGAGGAGATACGCTTTATGCTGCGGCATGCACTTGAGGGAAGTCTAGCGTCGGATGTTTTGTCACAATAGAGCGATAGCCATAAACTTGCTCAATGCGCTCTGACGTTAGTGCATTCCATGGCGTGTCATCACAAACTAGTTTCCCGTTATGCAAGAGTACAAGGCGGTCTGCGTACTGAGAGGCTAGATTCAAGTCATGTAACACCACAACCACCGCAGCGTTCTGTGCTTTTGCCGTTTCACGAGCAATTTTTAACGTGTTGTGTTGATGGGCGAGATCCAACGCTGAGGTAGGTTCATCAAGCATTAAGATTCGTTTTTCGCCAGATTGATGTAGTTGTGTCATCACTCGTGCTAGATGCAGTCGTTGCTTTTCTCCACCAGATAAAGACGGGTACAGGCTTTCTGCTAAATGCAATACGTCGGTTTGTTCCATGTAATGTAAAGCCAGTTTAGTGGTTTCTTTATTGGACAGTGATAGCGGTATTGCCCCCAGCTCTACTACTTCTCTGGCTAGAAATGGGAAGGTTAAGGTGCTGTGCTGCGGGAGCATTGCAATATGTTTGGCGCTTTTTTCAGGCTCCCAATCATGCTTTTGTTTACCGAAGTAGGTGATGTGATGATTCGAAGAGATCTCACCGCATAGAAGCTTGAGTAAAGTACTTTTACCTGCGCCATTGGGGCCGAGTAGGGCGGTCACTTCACCAGCTCGGATATCAATGTTGATGTCATCGAGCACCACACGGTTGCCATATGTCATCGAAATGTTTTTCCCCGATAAAACGATCTGGTTCATTACAAAATCTTCCCTTTTTGCTGGAACAATAAGTAGATGAAAAAGGGCGCGCCAATCAATGCGGTCACGATTCCAACTGGTAATTCAGCTGGTGCCACGGCAACACGAGCAAACATATCTGCGGCAGTAAGAAGCAGAGCTCCCATTAAGGCAGATATTGGTAATAGCGTTCGATGGTCAGGCCCAGCGAGCATGCGCCCTAAGTGTGGAATCACGAGCCCAATAAAGCCAATTGCACCACTGATGCTCACCGTAATACCAACACCCAGTGCAGAAAGTAAAATAAGCTGACGTTTGAGTTTTTGAACCGGAACTCCTAAGTGTCTTGCTTCTGATTCCCCTAACAACAGAGCATTCAGCGCCATCGACTTCTTCTGAAACCAGAGTAATAGGATGACGAGTGTTACAGCAGATAGAGCAATCCCTGACCAATTTGCACCAGCTAATGAGCCCATCGACCAAAGCGTCAAATCTCGCAGCATCTGATCATCTGCGATAAAGTTCATGTAGCCAATCGCAGCACCCGAGAGCGCGCTGATGGCAACGCCGGCTAACAACATAATTGTAACTGAGGTACCAAACTTACTTGTGCCGAGTTTATAAACGAGAATAGTCGTTAGTGCACCGCCAAGGAAAGCAAAAAGAGGCAGAGCCGCTAAGTTCATTAGTTGCGGATAGTTTTGGCTAAATTCAGCAAATACAACAATAGCGAATGCACCACCAAGAGCAGCGCCAGCAGACACACCAATGATACCAGGCTCGGCTAATGGGTTACGGAACAAGCCCTGCATAACCACACCACAAATTGCCAAAATAGCGCCGATGAACATACACAAAATGGTGCGAGGCAATCGGATTTCGTTAATGACCAACTGAATGTGAGGAGCGAGATCAGAACTGCCTCCCGTTAGGCTACGCAAACTGTCAGCAAAGCTAATGTTCATTGGGCCAACGGTAATAGAGGCGATAGCAATAAATGCTAAAAATCCACTAAGCACTGATAACGTCGTTGAAAGGGGGATGCGTCTTAACAACATGTCATGTCTCTATGGGTAAAGCAGTGCATTCAAGCGTTTAGCTTCTGCAAGGCTTTTAAGGCCCAAACCACCTACCAGAGCATGGCCATCAATCGTTATGATGTCTTTGTTCTTTCCAGCGGGTGTTGCAGCAAGAAGCGGCATTGCTTTTAAAATTGCATCGGCACCACCCAACGTTTCATAGCTGCGACCGCTAACAAGAATCACGTCAGGCTGCATCTCTACCATCGCTTCTGTGGATAGAGGCTTGTAAGACGAGAGTTGTGTAGCGGCTGGGTTTTGTCCGCCGGCGAGTTGAATAATTGCATCGGGTGTCGTTTGTGAGCCCGCAACATTTGCAGGTCGCCCTTCATGGATCAGCAGAAAGAGCACTTTCTTTTTCTTCGCTTGATCAGGTTGGTTTGCATTGAGTGCTTGTACTTGCGCCTGGACATCTTGCTTTAAGCTTTCAGCTTGAGCCTTGCGATCCATAAGGTTCGCAATTTGATCAATACGTTGATAAAGGCCCTCGACATTTGCATCAGTATTAACAATTTCTACATCTACGCCAGCCGATTTCAATTGGCTCAATGTTGTTTTCGGCCCCATCTCATCAGAACCAATGACTTTTGTCGGACGTAAGGCGAGCAACCCCTCCGCTGAAAGACGACGATGGTAGCCCACTTTAGGCAGTTCCATCCCTTTTGGTAATTGACTGGTGACGTCGATAGCAACCAAGCTATCTTTAGCGTCGAGTTCAAGCAAGAGTTCAGTGACGGCGCTGCCTGCGCTAACAACGCGCTCTGAGGATGGCGTTTCATTGGCAAAAAGTTGACTACTCGCAAGTAGGGAAATAGCTGCCGTGACAACAGCATGAATAGTGATGCGTGTGTTCTTCATTTTGAAAGGATCTCTATCTTACTTATTTTTATGATGGCTCTTCAGTGAGTAACTGAGTTGCTTGAATTCCGTTTTCTTGTAAAAAGCCGAGAAGTTGTACTAGCGACTGAATATTCGCGGTTTTTTCTGCTCCAATTACAATCGGTTTATCGCTTGACTTACTCTCTTCTAACAGCGCGAGGGTAAAGTTGTCCCAATCGATATATGTCTTGCCGTTAATAGCCCAGTAAGGCTCGTCTTTAAGAATATTTACCGTGATGGATTGCTTATCGACATCTGCAACAGCCTGAGATTCTGTGCTCGGTAAATTGACGTCTAATGAATCGAGTTTGACCGCTGCGGTTAACATCAGGAAAACCATGACGATAAAAATAATGTCTAACAGCGGTGTTAAATCGGGGGTTAAACCGTTACGACTATTTTCTTGTGGTGTTTTAATCATTGAGTTGCAGCCTCAATCTTCTCAGAAGAGCGCAGTGTTACTTTTGAGTGGTCTGGCGAGACATGCTGTAACGAGATACCTTCAAGCCATAAGTTGACGTAGTTTAAAGTGTGCTCAAGCTTGGCGATTACACGATCCGCCCACAAACCAATGATCTGCGCTCCTGAAATGGCAGGAAGTGCGATAATGAGACCCGCGGCAGTGGTGCGCATAGCAAGACCTAGGCCGTCAGCTAAATCATTCGGAGTGATATTCCCCGTTGAAACCGCGATGCCTTTAAACATGTCAATTAAGCCAAGTACCGTACCAAGCAAGCCAATTAAAGGGCTGATGACGCCAATCAGCGTCAGCAAACGAAGGCCGGAATGCAACTGATGGCGTTTTTCTTGCAGCCAAATACCTGCGGCATCTTCTCTTAAAGATTTCGAAAACGAATGATGAGCAAGCAACATCGCAACACCACGGTACAGAAGCGGCCGCTTATTCGACAACTCTTCAGCAAGTGCTTCAAGTTCGCTCCCATTTGTTGGGTCTAATCCTGTGAGCTTTTGGCGAATGGCTCGCTTTCCTACACCAAGGCTAATTAACACATGGAATAATCGCTCGGCGATGATCATCACGGTTAGAGCTGAGCAAATGGTCAAAGGCCATGTCATCAGCCCAAATTGAGTTTGTAATTCTTGTAGTTGTTCCATTATCCATCCAACTTAAAACGAACAGGTACTTGTACTCGGTGAGCGACTTTTAGCCCACCTGAAATATGTGGTGTAAATTGCCACTGTTTGATCGCACGAAGTGCTGAGGCATCTAGCGACTCTGTGCCGGAAGACTCAATCAAAACCTGTTTAATCTGGTTACCATTCTCATCTAGCCATATCTCATACAAGGCTACACCTTCAATACCGCGTCTTTGTGCAGACCTTGGGTAACGGGGTTGTGTTGGTTGACTCACAAACGTTGGTTTGTCGACCAAGACAGGCTGAGATGTTGCCCCTTTGGATTGGCTCGCAGGTGCGGATTGTTGAGCTACCGTCTCTTTCTTCACCGGTTCCGTTTTTTTCTTTGGTTTCGCTTCGGGCTGAACCTTTTGCTTTGTTACGGTTTTGGTGGGCTCGACCGCTTTAGGTTTAGATTGTTTAACCGGTTCAGGTTTTTTCTCTACTACCTTCTTCTTAACAGCGTCTTTCTTGACGACCTGTTTTTTTACAATCTTCTTTTCTGGTTCAGGTTGGTCTTGAGGCTGCTCTTTTGGTGGCGCTACATTTTCTGGTGTAGATTTTTCGACAGTGGGAGGAGCAGACACAAGATTTAGACTTACCGAACTTGCTGGGTTTCCAGCCGGCATCGCGAACACCTTTGTCTCTTGAGAAACAAAAAGAAGTGCGGCATGGATGGCAAGGGAAGCACCTCCTGCAATGACATATCTTTGTACGTTCACGGAATATCTCGGGAAACTATGAAAACTTGGGCAGATTATTACTTACAATGGAAATAAGATCAATTATCAATTGCATTATCATTACGCTCAAATTATGATTCTTGCAGAATTTTTAAGATCAGCTTCCATCCCTTACATGATGGGAGTTAAGCGAGTATATATG
The DNA here is from genome assembly GCF_033340195.1 of Vibrio sp. 1457. Taxonomy (NCBI): domain Bacteria; kingdom Pseudomonadati; phylum Pseudomonadota; class Gammaproteobacteria; order Vibrionales; family Vibrionaceae; genus Vibrio; species Vibrio sp. 1457. The sequence continues at coordinate 49,771 of NZ_JAWOWA010000025.1, read as the reverse complement.
AGCGTCGATATCGATAAGCTTGATGAATCAGTGTTGGGCAGTGATAGTCCTGATCCATTGCGATTTGCTTTTGTTAAGAAGCATTCTGCACATGCCGGGGGAGCGAGCGTACCTGTGCCCTCGTCTCAACAACAGGCGATTTTTTCGAGTATTACGGCTAACTCAATTAAAGCGACCAATAAACGCTGTCTTTATATTCATGTTCCGTTTTGTCGCGTTCGTTGCACTTTTTGTAATTTCTTTCAAAATGCTGCAAGTCGCACACTGGTTGATGAGTACTTTGAAGCATTAATGCAGGAGCTTAGAGAGAAAGCGGCATTACCTTGGACACAAAATGGTATTTTTCACGCCGTATATATCGGGGGCGGAACGCCAACGGATCTATCTCCAGTACAGGTTCGTGTGTTAGGCCAGGCTATCCGAGACCACTTTCCTTTGGCTGCAGACTGCGAAATCACCTTAGAAGGTCGCATCAATCGTTTTTCTGATGAGTTGTATCAAGGCGCTTTAGAGGGTGGGTTTAATCGTTTCTCTTTTGGTGTGCAAAGTTTTAATACACAAGTGCGCCGCAGCGCAAAACGTTTAGATGATAGGGAAGATGTCCTCAAACGAGTGAGCGAGATCGCCAAAGAAGACAAAATTCCGGTCATTATCGATTTACTCTATGGCTTACCTTATCAAACCAAAGAAGTGTTAGAGCAAGATTTAAATGATTTCCTCTCGACTGGCGCACACGGACTGGATTTGTATCAGTTAGTGGTTGGCGGGTCAGCTCCCATGCTCAACCTCGTAGAAAAGGGAAAAATCCCGCCACCTGCGACCACACCAGAAAAAGCGGGAATGTATGAGCTCGGTGTGAACTTTATGGCCAAACACCATATGAAGCAACTGAGTGTGAACCATTGGGCAATCGATAACCGCGAGCGTAGTTTATACAATAGTTTAGCCAAGACTTATGCAGAGGTATTGCCAATTGGCTGTGGTGCTGGAGGTAATATCGGTGGCTACGGGATGATGCAACACCGCACACTAGAGACCTATATTAAAGCGGTCAAAGAAGGTCAAAGCACCATCGCGATGATGATGAAGCAAAGCCCTCTAGAACCACTTTTTTCTGCACTCAAATCTGCGTTTGACCGTGGCATTGTTCAAGCAAATCAACTTCCATCATTTATGGGAGAGGACGCGTTCGGGTTTTTATTGCCTCTATTTAAAGTGTGGCAAGCGAAAGGCTTAGTACAACTACATGAACGTAGCGCAGTCCTTACTCTTGCAGGCAGCTTCTGGGCAGTGTCATTGGCTCAAAGTTGTATTCAGGTACTCACATCAGAGATGAACGAAACCGTACCGAAAGCATCCAATAATTAATGAAAACAAATTGAACAAAAACGGAAGACACAATGGAATCAATCAAGCAACAAGTTGAAGTATTACTAGAGCAAGAACCACAATTATTGCCAGCTGCGATGGCAGAGCGTCTTGGCATTTCCGAGTTTGAGGTTGTTGCGGCTCTACCTCAGGAAATGGTGGCTATTGCACCAGGAGAGCAAGCGCAAAGCATCCTAGAAAGTTTGGTTGGTTTTGGCCCGGTGACGACCATCGTCCACTCTTTTGGTTCTATCTTTGAAGTTAAAGCGCCGTTTCCAAAAGGAAAAGTGGCGCGTGGCTATTACAATTTAATGGGTAGAGAAGGTGAACTGCACGGCCACCTTAAATTAGATAACGTTAAAAATGTCGCATTAGTCAGTAAACCGTTTATGGGTAGAGAGAGTCACTATTTTGGTTTTTTCTCAGAGTGCGGAAGCAATATTTTCAAGGTTTATTTAGGCCGTAACGAAAAGCGCGAGTTGATTGAAGAGCAAGTAACCGCATTTCGCGCCCTACAAGCCGAATTAAAAAAGTAATCACAAACATAATCGAGGCTTAACTCGAATACTAATTAGTAAAGTCAGGTATCAATATGGATCAACAAGTTAAACAAGAGCGTTTGCAAGGTCGTTTAGGGCCAGAGATCAAAGAGTTCCGTCAGGAGCGTCGTACACTTCAGCTTGCAACTGTCGATGCAGAAGGTCGCCCGAATGTAAGCTACGCGCCTTATGTCCAAAACCAGGAAGGTTATTTCGTTCTCATTTCTAAAATCGCTCGTCATGCCCGTAACCTTTTAGAAAATCCAAATGTTTCATTGATGATGATCGAAGATGAAGAGTCTTCAAAGCAGCTGTTTGCTCGTAAGCGCTTAACTTTTGATGCGGTAGCAAATGTAGTTGAGCGAGACACAGAGATGTGGCAACAAGTTGTTGGACAAATGAAAGAGCGTTTTGGTGAGATTATTGATGGTCTAAGCCAGCTAGAGGATTTCGTTTTGTTCAACTTAAAGCCAGAATCGGGGCTATTTGTTAAAGGTTTTGGTCAGGCGTATCAAGTGTCTGGTGATGATTTAGTCGATTTTGTTCACCTTCAAGAAGGTCACAAGAAAGTCGAAAGTGCCTGATTGTAAACCGATCATATGAATGTCGCTCATTTGGCATAATGAACGTTTAAAGGGAGTTAGGTTATACTGACTCCCTTTTTTATATTGGAACAAAAGCATGAAACCTGTAAGTAAGGAATTGAGCGAGATTTGCTATCCGTTTATTTACGAGGACAGTCCGGTTTGTGACTTTGAAATTACAGCAGATGAACTTTGTAGTCGTATTGGCCTTGTTCTCGCTATGGAGTTGGACGAGTTTAGCCGCGATATACTGACAAGAATGCAGCCTAATGTTTATCATCTAAATGGTTCGGTTCGCGGGAAATTAGCGATTACAGAGACGGAAGTTGAAGAGTTAAAGGCCGATTATGCTTTGCTCAAGCAACGTATTGATGGCGGCTTCAAAGGCTTTGTTCTACCCGGGGGGCACCCGGCAGCCAGTCAATTGCATTTGTGCCGTTGCCAAGCTAAAAAAACGGTACGAGCATTAGTTGCCGTTGAACATACAGGTAAGAAGCAGCCCGCACCTATTTTGTTTCGTTACGCGAACTTATTAGCGAATGTACTTTACAGCCTAGCTTCTTATATTAATCATGCTCACCAAGTCAAAGAGACGGAATTCGTTTCTCGTAGTTACGCGATGCCAAAGAAGTGAGCTGAGAAATTAGCGGATGTGAGCATCAGGGATAGGACAAGCACTGCATTATATTCTCAAATCAACTCGTCCAATAAGAGTTAAGAAGTCATAGCTTTGGCTTCTAGCTCTTTTGCTCCGCGAAGCATCGCTTCGATTAGTTCTCCTGCATTGAATTTCTCAAGTGCCTCATGCGCGCCAACTTGGTGAGCTCTGTCTACACAGATTTCGCTCGATAACGATGTATGTAAAATGCGGTATGAATGGTTCAGAGAGGAATTATTCTGAACTTCAAATGCTAATTCATAACCGTCTAATCCGGGCATTTCAATATCGCTGACCAGAATATCAATTGGGCGATGAGCCGCAGCGTCACTTTTCATCAGTTCCAATGCATCTAAACCATTTTTACAGATTTGATACCCAATATTGATGCTATCGAGTGCGTCACACAGCTGTTTACGAGCGATGGAAGAGTCATCCACCAATAGAATACTGAGTGCTTTTAGGCGTTCTCGCTCAATATCTGTCAGCATTGGTATCTTTGAATTCTCGTACTGCGGATAAATTTTGGAAAGTAGCAGCTCCACATCCAGCATTTGAACAGTTTTGTCCTCGTAGCGAGTAATTCCAGTCACGAAAATATTTTTTCCAGCGCTCGGAGGTGGCGTTTCAATAGCTTTCCAATCACACTCAATGATCTTCTCTATACTACGAACCACAAACGCAACCACGGTTCGCAAGCAATCTGTCACGATCAAGTAGCAGCTTTTATATTCTTCTTCATTAATAGGACGAAAGCCAACAGCCGCTGACATATCGATCACTGGTACTGTTAAGTTACGTATCGTAACGGTTCCAATGACGTGATGATGCGAGTAAGGGATCTTTGTCGTTGGCATGTACGGGACGATTTCACGGACTTTTAGCGTACCGATAGCGAAACTCTGTTGCAGGGTGAGCTTAAACATCAACATGCCCTGAGATTGATTCGCTTTGCTAACGACTTTTGCCATGAAAATAACCTTATAAATACCACCGAATTGTGTCTAATCTAATCTTATCAGACGAAGGCTTCAACCATCGGAGAGACAAATGTGAGCTTTTTAGACAATCTTTTAGAGAATAGTGATTAACTGAGCAAAACTTGTTTGTATTTTAAACTCATTATGTAGACGATTTTATATTCCTCGTGTATTTGGGCCTTTACCGCTGAGCTATTATTAAGAAATGTTTGGTCTGTTAAAAAGGATTGGGTACACTTGCGCGACCAGAATAGTGAGAGATAGATCAATGGCAAATACAGCAGCCGCATTACATATTCTTGTGAAGCACAAAGAGCAAGCGGAAGACATAATCAAGCAACTGAAAAAAGGCGCAAAGTTTCAGACATTAGCGAAGAAGTATTCAACTTGCCCGTCAGGCAAACGCGGTGGTGACCTTGGTGAATTCCGCCGTGGTCAAATGGTACCTCAATTCGACAAAGTGTGCTTTTCTGGCGAAGTGTTAACGCCGCATCTAGTTAAAACCAAGTTCGGTTGGCATGTTGTAAAGGTGCTTTACAGAACATAAGGCTTGGTATCGACCTAAACATTGTCAGATGAAACCCACAAGCATTAAATATCATCTGTACGGTCTCTTTTCACCAATCACTACCGTTATGACATGGCAGATACATTCTGATCTGCCATGCTCAACCAAACGCTAATCTTTCCAAACTAGAAACTCATTTATATGCAGTTAACTTGGCTTTTCTCATAAGTCGTTATCCTATTTCAAGCTTTGGTATGAGAATACGTTGGCTGGTTGTATCAATTATCAATGCTATTCCTTGCTGGTGAACTTTGGTTCATGTTCGGGCGCCATTCGCATATGATAGCGACCTTATAAAAATTAATCTTGTTCATAATTTAAGATGTCCCTGACTCATAAAGACTATTTTAAAATCGCATTTCCTTTCATCGTTTCTACGGTAACCCAACCATTATTGGGGGCGGTGGACACCGCGGTGATCGGTAAACTCGGTGTGGCTGAGATGATTGGTGGTGTAGCGATCGGCACCGTCATCATGAATACCTTGTATTGGCTGTTTGGCTTCTTCCGCGTCAGTACTACCGGGCAAAGTGCAATCGCATTAGGTAAAAATAGCCCAGAAGATCAAGCGAGCAGCTTATTCCGTCCTTTCGTGCTTTCGCTCTGCCTTGGCTTGATTTTCATTGCGTTGCAGTCCGTGATTTGGATGGGGGCAGAGCTGATTATCTCCCCTGATGCAGTCGTGGCAGAAAACGCTAAGACTTACTTCGATATCATGATCTTTGGTGCGCCGTTTGTACTGCTGAACTACACCGTGATTGGTTGGTTGATGGGACAGGCGAAAGCCAAAGAAACCTTGTTCACGCAAGTGTTTGGTAACGTGCTGAACATCGTGCTGGATATCGTCTTTGTGTTGTACTTCGATATGGGCATTGCTGGCGTTGCGGTAGCGACACTTATCGCGCAAATTTCGACGTTTGTTATTGGTGCGGTGCTGGTGTTGAAAACCTGTCGCTTCCCGCTGTTTGATTACATTCAGACCGCGAAAATGACGCGTAAAGATCTCAAAGTTATCGCGTCTTCCAATATGGATCTGCTGCTTCGCACTGTGTGTCTATTGGTGTTCTTCAACATGATGGCGCGTGTAGGCTCTCAGCTTGGTTCTGATGTGCTTGCTGCGAACGCAATCTTGATGCAAGTGACCTTTATCGTCAGCTACATGTTCGATGGTGTGGCGAATGCGTCGAGCGTCTTCGCAGGTAAAGCCGTAGGCCAGAAGAATCCGACATTGCTTGATAACGTGATTAAGCTAAACACGCAATGGACCGCGGCGTTCGTTGTTGTCTTGACCTTGCTGTTAGTGCTGTTCAAACATCAAGTGGTGTCGTTATTTACCACTTTGCCAAACCTTGTTGAGCTGTATCTAGACATGAGCCCTTGGTTATTGGCATTTCCGTTGGTTGCTGGTTTTGGTCTTACGTTTTACGGCATCTTTACCGGTACAGGGACGACGCGACCAGTGCGTAACTCTACCTTTCTAACCATGGTGTTGTTCTTAGTGACCCAATTTATTGCGGTGCAATATTGGGGCAATCACGGTTTGTGGCTGGCATTCACTTTGTTCTACGTTGGGCGTTTTGTCTTCTTGTTCCCATACCTCGGTCAAGTTAAACAAAAGTGTCTTTAATTCACACTGTCACAAACGACCTAATTTAGATGTTCTTATGACAAGGGTGGAGCCATCTGCCCTTGCTGATAAATCTGAAAAAGGTGATGAAATAACCTTTCCGACTGGTTTCCTTGCTTTAACCCGCATGATATTATTTGTGATGTTATATTATTACATTTAGTTTGATGCCGTGATTTCTCAACCAATACTCTCCGTTAATAATCTCAGCCTTACAGACTCAGAACGCACACTCTTCAAAGACATTTCTTTTGAGCTGTTTCAAGGTGAAGCTCTTGCCATTATGGGACCTTCCGGCATTGGTAAATCCATGTTGTCGAAAGCCGTCGCAGGTTTTTTGCCGTCAGATATTTGGGTAGACGGAAGTATCCAGCTTAACAGCAGTGAAGTCGCACAAACTGCCATGCTGCAACGGAGTCAATCCCAGCGTCCCGCGGTCATTTTCCAAGATGCACTTAAAGCGCTGAATCCATTGGCGTCTGTCGAGCAACAACTGTGTTTGGCATTGACGGGCAACAAAACACGCTTGTCTTCAGCAAACCGAGAAACGGTGACGACCTTGTTGTCTCAACTCGGATTTGCAGATCCAAAAGCAGCATTGGCGCAGCATCCAAGCCAGTTATCTGGTGGTCAGCGCCAGCGTATTTGTATTGCGATTGCGTTGCTTGGTAGTGCCAACTTGATCATCGCTGATGAGCCCACCAGTGCGCTCGATCCAATCACCGAAGCGGAGATCCTTGAGTTGTTTCGCAGTAGTGTTCAGCAACGCAACATCAGTGGTTTGTTGATCACGCACGATCTATCTGCGGCTTTGGCGTGTGACAAAGTCTTGGTGATTGCGGACAACACCATGGTGGCTTATGGCGCACCTTGGCAAGCCATTCAGCAAAGTTCGCATCCTTTCTGCCAACAACTTGCGCAACTGCTGCCTTAACCTCATCTCTGGAGCCTATTTTGACTAAGCACAACTTGAGCGGGCACACGCAGCCTAAATCGGCGGAAGTTCGCTTTGAGCAAGCCAGTGTTCACTATTACTCCAAACCAAGTTGGTTGGGGGGCAAACCGTTTAAAGCGCTCGAACAATTGGATCTTTCCATCGACACAAAGAACATTGCGATTGTTGGTCCTTCTGGTGCGGGTAAATCGACTTTGATTGAGCTTCTGTTTGGTCTTCGTAAACCCACATCTGGTGAAGTGTATGTGTGTGGCTATCCGCTATCGCGTAGCTCGGCTAAGCAGCGCCAAGAGTTGTGCCAGCACATTCAATTGATTCCGCAAGAGCCGCAATCGAGCTTGAATCCTTATTACGCCGTTCGCCAGATCTTACTGGAGCCGCTAAGCAACATTGGTTTGACACAAGAGCTCAATGAGAAGGTGGAAAAGGTGTTGGCGGATGTCGGTTTGGATCTCACATTGTTGGATCGTAACCCGCAGCAATTATCAGTTGGGCAAGCCCAACGTGTGGCTATCGCCAGAGCTTTGATTGTTGAGCCTTGTGTATTGGTTGCCGATGAGCCAACCAGCAGCTTAGACCCCGTCAGTCGTAAACAGATTCTCGACTTGTTGGCAGGCATTCAAAAGAGTCGTCAGATGCGCCTGATTTTGGTGACACATGACCTCGATGCGGCACAAACCCTATGCGATGAAATCCTAGTGTTAGACAAAGGACGCGTTGTCGAACACGGCACGGCACAAAACGTGACAAATAACCCATCGCACTTGATCACGAGAGCCTTGATGAGCGCTCAACACAAAAGTAATGAATTCACAAAAACCATTGGAGAGGTTTCTTATGCACCTTAGTACTCCCAAGTTAGCTTTGTCGCTGGCTTTAAGCGCACTACTGACGGGTTGTTTTGACTCTGGCGAAAGTAAGCCAGATGCGGAAAAAGCAGCGGCACCGCAAGCAACGAAAATTCGCGTTGCCATGATGCAGCCACCACGCACAGGTTTGTCGCCACTTTCAGATGACGCGTTCAAACTGTCACGTTGGAGCACGGCAGAAACGCTAGTGAACCTAAACGATCAGTCGGTAGCAGAGCCTATGCTGGCAACGGAGTGGGAACAAGTTGACCCGATGACGTGGCAATTTACGGTACGTAAGGGCGTGAAATTCCACGATGGTTCTGACCTTGATGCCAACGCGGTTGTGAACTCTCTACAAAAAGCATTAGATGCCGCACCAAAACCACGCATTTTGGATGGTATCGAATGGCAAGTTAGCGCATTGGACGACTTCACTGTTGAAATCAAAACGACCTTTAACGATCCATTGTTGCCAAGTCGTCTATCTAGTCCACAGTTAGCGATCCTTTCTGGTGCTGCATACCAAGAAAACGGTCGTGTTGTGCCAATCAATGCGGGTACGGGCCCATTCGTTCTGACAGAAATCAACGGGACAACCAGCGCTAAATTGAAGCGTTTTGATGGTTACTGGGGTGAAAAAGCGAAAGTAGATAGCATTTTTGCGGAATACGTACCAAACGGTTTTGCTCGTGCTGCAGCGCTGCGTACCGGTGAGGCGGATGTCGTTGAAGCGGTTCCTGTATCGCAAATCGCGATGATGGAATCTTCACAGCTGCACGAAGTCGCAATGCCGCGTACCAACACGCTTTACCTAAACAATAAATCAGACGTGTTTGGCCAGTTCGGTTTGCGTAAAGCTGCAGCTCAAGCGGTTAACCGTGAGCAAATCATCAAAACGGTTTACGAGAACCACGCCGATTCAGCGAAAGGTCTGTTAGGTCCAGCATTGGCATGGGCTCAACCAATTCGTGATGCGAACCCTCGTATGGAAACCATGGAAATGCGCCACGCGAACGGTGAGAAGATCACCATCGGTACATTTACCGACCGTGCTGAGTTGCCAGAAGTAGCGGTGCTGCTAAAGCAACAACTTGAAGCGGCTGGCTTTGTGGTTGAGCTAGACGTTCGTGAATACGCACAAATCGAAAACGATGCACTAGCAGGTAAGTTCGATGCGTTCTTGTTGTCACGTGCAACGGTGCTGGATTCTGGTGACCCAGTGGCGTACATGCAAAGTGACTTTAGCTGTAAAGGTTCTTACAACCTAGGTCAGTTCTGCTCTGAAGAAGTGGACGCAGCATTGAAACACGCTGATCGTCAGCCTTTGGGTGAGAAACGCCAACAAGCGATCATCGAAGCAGAAAGCAAAATCCTTGAGCAATACGCTGTGATTCCACTGCTTCACGAGCGTGTAATCCAAGGTGAGAGTGACCGCGTGAAGAATGCACAACGTGACCCACGTGAGCGTCGCCTGATCGACCAGTTTACTGAGGTGAACTAACTCGATGTCGTCTGTTGCCAACATGCGCTCTCGTTGGAGCGCTTGTATGCCTGAATGGTTTACGCGTTTTTTGTCGCGCTTCCTGTCACTCGGGGTAGTGGTTGTGCTGGTGGGTTTGATGCCGGATATTGCAGGTATCGACCCAAGCCAATCAATCCTCCGTGCTCGTGCGGGTGCTCAACAATTGCTGACGGCAGAAGCTCTGCAAGCCATTCGAGAGGATCTTCAACTTGACCGCAGCGCTGCTGAGCGATTGTGGGATTGGTTGACGCTTGCCATGCAAGGAGACTTAGGTGTCTCTTGGGTGAGCGGCGCATCCGTGATGGAGAGCGTTCAACAAACCGCAAAAACGTCGTTACTACTGATGCTTACAGCGCTGGGCATGGCATTTGTAATGTGCATGGCGAGCGTGCTTTACACTGTGCGTCGTTGGCAACAGAATCGTTTAGACAAACATCATGACACGCTCAGTTCGGTGTTGGTTTCACTGCCGGAATACGTGATTGCTTCGCTGCTGATCATGGTGTTTTCCATTTGGTTGGGTTGGTTCCCACCTTATGGTTGGCAAGGCGTGCAAAACCTCTGGTTACCCAGTTTGGCAATGGCATTGCCTGCTGCTGGTTTGTTCGGTCGTTTGCTCAATGACAGCCTCAAGCGTGTATTAGATGAACCTTGGGTGATCACTTGGCTATCGGCGAACGTCAGTAAGTTTCAAATCTTACGCTTTGCCTTGTGGCGTGCCGTTAGTAACTTGATTCCTCAAATCGCAATGACGGTGATTGGTTTAACCGGCGGTGCGGTTGCTGTGGAACAGGTGTTTTCCATTCCGGGTATTGGACGATTGATCTTAGGTGCAGCGAAGTCACAAGATCTGCCGATGCTGCAAGGTGGCTTGTTGGTGTTGCTGGTGTTCTCGATGTTGATCAGTAGTGCGAGCATCTTATTGCAACGCTGGTTACTCGGGCACAGTGTCACAAGTGGCAAGCTGATCAGCAGTCACAGCACGTTCCGTTTTACCCAAAGCACCACCAAACGCATCGTCAGTGCCATAATCTTTGCCTTGCTGATTGGTTGTGCGGGATGGGCGTTAATGCGCGATCCTTACACCATCCAATTTACCCGCCTTGAATCGCCAAGCTTGGCTGCCCCGTTTGGTGCCGATGCGGTCGGGCGAGATCTGCTTGCTCGCGTTGGTGGCGGTATGATGTCGACAATCAAAATGGGCATCATCGCGACGTTCCTAAGTTTGGTGATTGGTTTGCTGCTCGGCTTCGTGACTCGTTATAGCCAAGGCTTAATTGAGATCACCAAAGGTGTGCCATACATCGTGGCGGGTCTACTGATTGCTGGTCTAACGGGGATGAACCCAAACAGTGCCTTGATTGCGATTGTTATGGTGTCATGGGCACCATTAGCGGCGCACTGTGCGAGCTTGTTGATGGAAGCCAAAGCGCAGCCATATACGCATCTTGCGCCCATTTGGGGAACCAGTCAGTGGCGAGTACTCCGTTACTACTTGTTGCCTTATGTGCTGCCGCCATTGATTCGTCATGCGTTTCTGCGTTTGCCTTACATTACGCTTAGCCTGACGTCTCTGAGTTTTATCGGACTTGGCGTTAAGCCGCCCGAACCTGAGTGGGGCTTATTGATTGCTGAAAACTTGCCTTACATAGAGCGCTCACCATTGGGTGTCTTGCTGCCAATCTTAGGCTTAGTTTTGATGGCAATTGCGGTGAATTTGATTTTTGATGACAAGTGACGAGCAGCGATAAAGCGAAGTGAGCTTCCATATCCCAGATGTAATCAGTAATTTGGTAATTTAGAAAACAAAAGGATGTGTTTTCTGCCAGAAAGTACACAGCACGGTCTATGTATATTGGAAGCACCTATAAATTAACGAGTATAAAAGTTACGCGAACTCAGATATTTAGGTAGTGTTACTCTTTATACACACGTAATCCTTTATCCGTTAATTCTTGAGTGACCACTTCGGATAGGTTTCGATCGGTAATAATTCCGTCCAATTGCTCGATGTCTAATGCATGAAAGCTCGCTATCTGACCGTATTTAGTTGAGTCTGAGATCAGATAATTGGTTTGTGCCGCCTTGATGATTGCTTTTTTAACGAGAACTTTATTTTCATTAGGTGTTGATAAGCCTTTCAAGCTCCAAGATGAAGTCGAAATAAAGGCGATATCAATATTTAGCCCATTCAAGAACTCTGCGACTTTTCCTCCAATGGTGGATTGGTTCTCGCGGTCAATTTTTCCCCCAGTGTGGTAAAGCTCACATTCACTGTGCGTCATAAGGAAAGCAGCAATAGAGAAGTCATTGGTGATCACTAAAAGATCATTACGATTTGCTATTTGATGGGCGATTTCTAGAGAGGTTGTTCCCGCATCCAAGTAAATCGTAGCGTCTTGACCAATTAACGTAGCCGCCAGCTTACCAATTTGAATTTTTTCATCCGCTTGTTGCTCGACCTTCGCATCATGGGAAAGTTCGGAATGTAGAGCTTGAGCGAGTTGCACTCCACCAGAAACAGAAACGACTTTACCTGAGGATTCAAGCTTCACGATATCACGACGAATGGTCATATGTGATACGCCAAGGTGGTCGGTTAAATCTGAAATGCTTAACACTTCTTGATGTGATAACAGGGATAATATGGTTCTTTGACGTTCTGCTGGGATCATAGTTTCACTTCTATATTCTTGTTTTTCAGTATCCTACCAATCTTTTCATTTGTTGTGAATATCTGTGAATTATGTTCTCAACGTTGTAAGAACAGCCTTCGCTTGTGTTAACTGCTCGGAATATCTCTGCCCATAAAGAGGTATATATCATGACATTGTTAATTTGTGTGAAAAAATGTGATTCAAAGCGAGGTCTTAGTATTAATCTTCACATATAATCACATCAACCAAACAAGAATTAACAAAGTTTAATAGACCAGAAGGCATTGTTTTTATGAGTGAAGTTCAATCTGTAGGTGTTATCGGTTTAGGCTCTATGGGAATGGGCGCCGCAAAGTCATGTGTGCGTGCAGGCCTAGATGTCTATGGTTTCGATTTAAATTCTCAAGCGCTTGAAGAGTTAGGTTCATTCGGTGCAAAAGCTGTTTCTACAAATGCAGTTGAGTTTGCAGATAAGCTTGATTCGGTTCTAGTTCTTGTTGTGAACGCAGCTCAAGTTAACACGGTCTTGTTCAAAACCGGTCTTGCTACAGCGCTTAAGCCGAATACGCCAGTAATGGTTTCAGCAACCATCTCAGCAGAAGACGCAAAACAAATTGAAGCGAAATTGGCAGAACACAATCTTGTGATGCTTGATGCACCGGTATCTGGTGGTGCTGCAAAAGCAGAATTAGGTGAGATGACTATTATGGCGTCGGGAGCGCAAAGCACATTTGATGCACTTGAACCAGTACTCAACGCAACGGCAGCTAAAGTCTACAACATCGGTGAAGCGATTGGCCTAGGCGCAACTGTGAAGATTATCCACCAATTGCTAGCAGGTGTTCATATCGCAGCTGGTGCTGAAGCAATGGCATTAGCGGCACGTGCAAACATTCCTCTTGACCTGATGTACGACGTGGTGACGAATGCAGCGGGTAACTCTTGGATGTTTGAGAACCGCATGAAGCATGTAGTTGATGGTGATTACTCCCCTAAATCTATGGTCGACATCTTTGTGAAAGATTTAAACCTCGTATCGGACACAGCAAAAGATCTCAAATTTCCACTTCCTCTATCAAGCACAGCACTAAACATGTTTTTGAGTGCAAGCAATGCTGGTTTTGGCCAGGAGGACGACAGTGCCGTTATCAAGATTTTTGATGGTATTGAGCTTCCAGGTGTAGAAAACAAACAGAAATAAGCGCACGTAAAACGGAGAAAAAATGATGTTATTAGGCGTTATCGCAGACGACTTTACTGGCGCAACAGACATCGCAGGTTTTCTTGTAGAAAACGGCATGCGCACAGTTCAGCTTAACGGTATTCCAAAAGAAGAGATTGATGTAAACGCAGATGCGGTCGTGATCAGTCTTAAATCTCGCTCTTGTCCTGTAGATGAGGCAATCGAGGATTCAGTAGCGGCGCTTAAGTGGCTGCAAGCAAATGGCTGTCAGCAGTTTTACTTCAAGTACTGCTCAACGTTTGACAGCACAGCAGAAGGTAACATTGGTCCTGTAACGGATGCACTGCTTGCAGAGCTAGGTGAAGCGTTCACCATTGTATGCCCATCATTACCAGTGAATGGTCGCACAGTTTACAACGGCCATCTATTTGTATTCCAAGACTTGCTAAGCGACTCAGGTATGCGTAATCACCCTGTGACACCAATGACTGATTCAAGCCTAGTTCGTATGATGGATGCTCAATCTCAAGGCAAATCTGGCCTGGTGAACTTCCAAATAATTGAACAAGGTCCAAAAGCGGTAATTGGGCGCTTTGAAGAGCTAAAAGTACAAGGCAACCGCTATGCAGTGGTTGATGCATTCAATGCAGAGCATCTTGTCACACTTGGTCAAGCGGCGAAGTCTCTAAAACTGGTAACTGGTGGTTCTGGTTTGGCTGCGGGTATTGCTAAGAACTGGATAGAGAACCTTGAAGATCAAAGTGATGCGAAGCAAGAGGGGAACCCTAAAAAGGCACCAACCGTTGTGTTATCTGGATCTTGTTCTGTCATGACCAACCAACAGGTCGCTGTTTACAAAGAAAAAGCGCCACACTTTGCTATTGATGTGAAGGCGTGTCTGACGGAAGAAGATTACTTAAATCAAGTGTTTGATTGGGTCATGACCAACATCGAAAGCGAGTTCGCACCACTGGTTTACGCAACCGCAGATGCAGCGGCGTTAAAAGCGATTCAACAAGAGTTTGGCGCGCATGCTTCAAGTCACGCGGTTGAACAATTCTTTAGCCAACTTGCAGTTAAACTTCAGCAGAACGGTGTGAAAAATTTCATCGTTGCGGGTGGGGAAACCTCAGGGGTTGTAACCCAAAGCCTAGCCGTAAAAGGTTTTCATATCGGTCCTCAAATCGCACCAGGTGTACCTTGGGTGAAGTCACTTGAAGGCGAGCTTTCTTTGGCTCTGAAATCGGGCAACTTCGGCGATGAACACTTCTTTGCCAAAGCACAGTCGTTTTTTGAATAGGTGAGGTTGTGATGAATAAAGAATTGATGACAGAACAACAACTGCGAGAGCAAATGGTCACTATGGCGCGCTCTATGTTTGAACGTGGCTATGCGACTGGCGGCGCTGGCAACCTTTCTCTAAAACTGCCTAATGGACACTTTCTGGCAACGCCAACTGGTTCTTCGTTCGGCCGCTTGATTGCTGAAGAGCTTTCGGTTGTGGATATTGATGGCAACCATATCTCTGGTGAAAAGCCATCAAAAGAAGTCGCTTTTCATCTGGCGATTTATCGAAATAACTCAAAGTGTAATGCGATTGTGCATCTGCATTCTACTTACTTGACGGCGCTTTCTTGTCTTGAAGGTCTAGATCGCGAGAATGCCATCAAAGCTTTTACACCTTACTTTGTAATGCGCATTGGCGAACTGCCAGTGATTCCGTACCTGCGCCCGGGCGACCCTCAGATTGCTGAAGAACTTGCGCAACGGGCTAGTGACTACCGAGCTTTCCTCCTGGCGAACCATGGTCCAGTGATCACGGGTACGGACTTTGAAGATGCAGTGGATAACGCAGAAGAGCTAGAAGAGACAGCGAAGCTAGCGTTCATTCTTAAAGACAGCAACATCCGCTACTTAACGGATACTGAGATTCAAGACCTAAAAGGGAGAGGTAAGTAATGGCTAAATTCGCGGCAAATCTGACAATGTTATTCACAGAAGTTCCTTTTCTAGATCGTTTCGAAAAAGCACACCAAGCGGGCTTCAAAGCGGTGGAATACCTTTTCCCATACGCATTCGAAGCGCAAGAACTAGCAAGCAAGATACAGCAGTTTGGTTTTGAGCAAGCGTTATTCAACATGCCTCCAGGTGATTGGGATGCAGGTGAACGAGGTTTTGCAGCTATTCCGGGGCGTGAGGATGAATTTAAAACGAGCGTCGAGACTGCGCTGATGTACGCCAAGGCACTGAACTGTAAAAAGGTTCACGCTATGTCTGGCATTGTTGATTCACGCTTCACTCGTGATCAGCATATTGAAACCTTTATCTCAAACATTCGTTATGCAGCGGATAAGTTTGCCGAACATGGTGTTGAGCTGATGATTGAGCCACTCAACAATCGCGATGTACCGAACTACTTCGTTGCACATCAACGTGAAGCGGTGGAACTCATCAAACAAGTGGCTCGTCCAAACGTGAAATTGCAGCTCGATCTCTATCACGCACAAATTATGGACGGTGATCTGAGTACGTTGATTCGCGATGTGGCGCCATACACAGGCCATATTCAAATTGCTTCTGTGCCTGAAAGGCACGAACCATCGGAAGGCGAACTGAATTACCCACACCTATTCAATGTTTTGGATGACTCTGGTTACCAAGGCTGGATCGGTTGTGAATACAACCCAAGGCATAGCACGCAGCTGGGCCTTAGTTGGGTTAAACCATACCTATAACAATTTTAATTTCTATCCATAAATAACTTGAAACCAATTACAAAAACAAAGGGTCGTGACTATGAATATTATCATAACTGGAGGGGCGGGTTTTCTCGGAACCCTACTTGCCAAATCACTACTAAAAGAAAACAAAGCTGAAAGTATTACTATTGTCGACATTCAAAAGTCGCGCTTAGAGGGCATTGATGACCGAGTCGTTTCTTTAGTCATGGATATGACAAAGCGAGAAAATATAGACCAAGTTATTACTGCCGAAACGACACACATTTTTCATTTAGCGGCAATTGTATCGAGCCATGCTGAGCAAGATTTTGATTTAGGCGTAGCTGTAAACCTGACGACCACACAGTTATTGCTTGAGCGTTGCCGTAAAGTAAACCCTAATATTCGTTTTACGTTTGCTTCATCTTTAGCTGTATTTGGTGGTGATCTTCCGGAAACGATTACACCAATAACAGCACTTCATCCTCAGTCATCCTACGGGACGCAAAAAGCTATAGGTGAGTTATTGGTGAACGACTATGCCCGTAAAGGCTTTGTTAAAGCTGTATCCGTACGTTTACCGACTATTTGTATTCGCCCTGGGAAACCAAACCTTGCCGCTAGCTCTTTCGTAAGCGGAATTATTCGTGAGCCTTTGAATGCTCAAGAATCAAATTGTCCTGTAGACCCTACGCTAAAACTTTGGATATCGAGCCCGTCTAGAGTGGTGGACAATATTCAATATGCAGGGCTAATGCCTTATGAGCAGTTAAATAATCTGTCCTATAGAACGCTTAATTTACCTGGTATTCAAACTACACCAGCTGAGATGATTCAAACAATGGACACTCTAATGGGTAAACAACTTTCTAATTATATTACCTATGAGCATGATGCGGGTATTGATCGTATTGTGAGTAGTTGGCCACAAAAAATTGATTGTACTAAAGAACTGGAGCTTGGATTTAAATCAGACAGTAATTTCAAGGATGTATTACAACAATTTATTTCTGTTAACAATATGGAGATTGTCTAATGTTACCAACCTCAGTAATTGGACTAATAGTAGCCGTATCAGTCCTTGTTTTTCTTGTATTACGTACAAAAGTACATGTGTTAATTGCGATGTTAATTGCGGCATGTATCGCAGGTATTATTGGTGGGTTAAGTGTTGACGACACGATTGCGACCGTTAGCAAAGGATTTGGTGGAACATTAGGCGGTATAGGGATTGTCATCGGTCTCGGCGTTATGATGGGGGCTATTTTAGAGGCTTCTGGAGCAGGAGAAAGTATTGCCTATAATTTTATAAAGTGGTTAGGAAAAAAGAAAGAAGAGGCCGCTCTTGCTGTAACTGGCTATATTGTTAGCATCCCAATCTTTGTGGATAGCGCGCTTATCATTCTTTATCCAATTGCGAAGTCTTTGTCAAAAACGTCCAATCGCTCGATTTTAACGCTTACGGTTGCTCTGGCGGGCGGCTTGGTCGTAGCGCATCACGCTATTCCGCCGACTCCAGGACCTTTGGGCGTTGCTGGTATCTTTGGTGTCGATCTTGCCAGCATGTTAGGTTTTGGTTTGATGATCGCAGCGCCTTGTGTCATGGGTATTGTTTGGTATGCAAGATGGTTAGAAAAGCAGTTTCCTGAATTCATTCCAACCGAACATTTCTCGAAGTCTAGTGAGCAACTGATTAATGATCACAAAGAGTACATTGCAAGTAAAGAAGCGAAAGACCTACCATCTTTAAGTAAATCTATCGCTCCAATTATTATCCCTATTTTACTTATACTTGCGAAATCAGTGATGGGTTTATTAGAGGGGACTTTCGGTTTCGAAGGGCTGACTGCAACAACATTTGGTCAATTTATCGCTTTTATCGGCAGCCCTACTATTGCACTATCAATAGCGACGTTACTAGCGGTTTACACATTGGGTAATAACCTTACCAAAGAAGAAGCGAATGAAAAGATGGAACAAGGAATCTCCACTTGTGGCATCATTTTGTTAGTAACAGGAGCTGGTGGCGCGTTAGGTGCCGTATTGCGTGAAACGGGTGCGGGCGCAGAGATTGCCAACCAAGTTGCAGGGCTTCCTATTTCTGCGGTTATGATTCCATTTATTATTGCGACGTTAGTTCGTATTATTCAGGGCTCTGGTACAGTCTCCATGATAACCGCTGCTTCTATATCTGCCCCAGTTTTAGTGAATATTCCTGACGTTAACCTTTTATTCGCAGCGACGGCAGCTACGATGGGATCTCTATTTGCTGGCTACTTTAATGACTCGCTATTCCATATTGTTAATCGATTAATGGGGGTGACTGAGGTTAAGAAACAACTCATTATTTGGACTATTCCAACAACAATTGCTTGGGCTATTGGTGGTTCATTAGTCATGATTCTTAACTTATTCTTCGGATCTCATGGTTCAATCTTTGATCCTGTGTTACCACTTGCTGTACTTTTGGGGTGTGTTGCATTTACAAAATCTTACAGCGCTAAGCACGTCGAATTACAAGAGGTATAAAGGTTTACTTGTACTCTTCCATAAAGTAAAAACCTATCACAATATGTATTTTTATCAGATAGTTTAGAGTTTTTTAATAATATGAACGGCCCTATGTTTGGGCCGTTTTAGTTCTTATAAATAAACTATTTAACTTGAACCGATATAGGTTCCATTTTCAACTTAATCAATATGAAATGGAATTTTTATTTCCCGCTTAGTAAGCGACTACCTATAAAGGATATATTCGAGTTTAACCCTAGTGACTTTACTCTAGCGAAGTAGGGTTACTTTATATAAGAGTCCAGTACTTTTAATACGACTTCCATATCTTTTTCACGTTGAGTTTTGTCTTCCTCAAGTACAACGTGCTCAAGTAAGTGACCTTTAATTACTTCTCGCATCAAACCATTTACTGCTCCCCGAATAGCGGCAATCTGCTGCAACACATCTTGGCATTCATGCTCTTCTTCCAGCATTTTTTTAAGTCCGTTCACCTGACCCTGTATTTTACTGACTCGAGTGTTGAGCTTCTTTTGATCTCTGGTTGTATGCGACATGTCTTATCTTCTTTACGTTACGGGCCGAGTTATTCTAACTGATAATGTAGCACTCAATTTATACTGGGGGGTAGTATTTAATACTAGGGGGGAGTATAGTTTGCGATAAATTAGAATCAACAACAGAGAACAACAATGGATTTTGTCGCGTTACTACAACAAGGTAATGGGTGGTTCTTTATTCCCAGTGCCATTTTGCTTGGCGCCTTGCATGGTTTAGAACCTGGGCACTCTAAAACGATGATGGCGGCGTTCATTGTCGCGGTGAAAGGAACGGTCAAACAAGCCGTGATGCTGGGTTTAGCTGCCACACTTTCTCACACTGCAATTGTATGGTTAATCGCTGTTGGCGGGATGTATATTAGCCAGAAATTCACCGTTGAAGCGGCTGAACCATGGATGCAACTTATCTCTGGGGTCATTATCGTGACAACCGGCGTATGGATGTTTTGGCGGACATGGAGCGATGAGCGAGCTTGGAACAAAGTTCAGGATCATGCTCGCGATTGGACGACGCAAGTTGTGGATACAGGACATGGGCATGTTTCGCTTTCGATTACAGAGGAAGGGGAGCATCACCGTTTCCAGTTGCGAACACTCAGCGGTAAACCTTTAACTGCTGAAGGTATCAAGGTTTCGGTATCGAGTGATGGTTATCAACCTGCTGATATTTATCACTTTATAGAGCGTGATGGATACTTGGAATCGGCGTCTTGCATTAAAGTCTCTAATGGACTTTCTGTCACTTTGATCATCGGGCACCATGATCATACCCATGACTTTGATGTACATTTCCGTCCTGGTTCTCATTTAGAAAGCGAAGATAAGGAATATCAAGATGCTCACGAACGCGCTCACGCTTTAGACATTCAAAAACGCTTTGAGAATCGAGACGTGACGAATGGGCAAATTCTGCTGTTTGGATTAACGGGCGGTTTGATTCCATGCCCTGCTGCGGTAACGGTTTTGCTTATCTGTTTGCAGCTTAAGGCAATGACTCTTGGTGCGACATTAGTTGTGTCATTCAGTATTGGCTTAGCCTTGACTCTGGTTGCTGTTGGCGTTGTGGCAGCAGTGGGCGTGCAAAAAGCGACATCTAAATGGAGCGGTTTGAATGATGTTGCACGTCGAGCTCCTTACTTATCGGGCGTCTTGATCAGTGCAGTTGGTTTGTACATGGGTATGCATGGATACATATCGCTGACAAGTTAAACTCTGTGGTAAAGATTCTTTTCCTTTCTTTTTGCATGGGTAATAGCTTCATGCCTTGGTTTGCCTATTTTGCTGCCGATTCTTGATTGAGAATCACTCGATCTGACATCGCTGCCATATCTACAAACCAAGTCATTCTCGCTTCACCAAGCATCTCGGATTACAACCGCTGCAATTGTGGCTCTAATATCTGAACCTGAGATACTAAATGATAAAACGGGAGCACTGACCACAGCGCTCCCGACGGCAAAACGCTAATTAGAACTCTTTTCTTTAATGTTCGATACCAATTTGGTCGCATAGTTAAATTTAACTATGCAAACGTTTCCTTTTGCGTACTCGTCCCTTCGCCAAACCTCGTAGAAATGTGACGTTTTGAAGACTTTTTTTCCTTCTGTCTAAAGTAATCGGGAACCAAGCAGATACATAGTTATAAAGTTATGTCTTGCTCTGCCAAACAGACCCAAAATGCAGTTTGGTTGGTTTTGGAGAAGAAAGGCTTAGCGCTCGATTAATGAGCATCAATTGAATTGTATTGAGACAATTATAATGAAAAGAATCATCTTATTAGCAGTCTGCGCCATGTTTGGTATTGCTGTCGTGGCGAGTATGGCATCAACGTACCTAATTTCGAGTCAGAAAATCGATGACATCATCTTAAACAAATCCCAAGTTCAAGCTGAGTTTCTAGCGGGAAATGCGAGTTATATTTTGGAGAACTCAGCCAATCCAATGCAAGATTTACAATCGCTTGTTGAGGGGCTGAAACAACGTTCAGACGTGAGTTATGCCGTTGTAATTGACCGTAACGTAACGGCAGTAGCCCACAGTGATAAGCACAAGCTGAACAAAACCTATAACGATGAATATACTGTTGAAGGCGCGACGAGAGGTGTTCAACAGTACTCAAAGTGGTATGCCGATGTCCAGAAAGTATGGGTGTTTGACATCATGGCACCAATTTATGTGGATGGTCAGTTATACGGTACTTTTGATATTGGTATTCCTATTACCGAAGTGAGCCAAGCGACGAATGGAATTATTACTTACCAGTTGATCTCTATGGTGGCGATCTTCGTTATGTGTGTTTTGATTCTGTCACTTCTGCTAAATAAACTGATGAGACCGCTTTCTGCGCTTAAAGACGCTCTACAAGACATCTCAAAAGGAGACGGAGACTTAACCGTTCGTTTGCCAGCGAAAGGTAATGACGAAGTCGCGCAAATTTCTTCTGCTTTCAACGTTTTTGTTGGGAAAGTACATGAGATTATTACACAAGTTGTAAATACTGGTGTGGAGCTTAATAGTTCAGCTGTCGCTTTGCGTGGGCAATCTCAGCAAGCGCTCACAAGAGGGCAAGAGCAGAACGAGCAAACCATGCTGGTTGTCACATCCATGAACGAAATGATTGCGACGGTCAATGAAATTGCCTCCAATGCTGCCGGAGCGGCAAATGCTGCGAGTGCAGCAAGTAATGAAGCGCAAGATGGCTACACGACGCTAGAAAGAACCAAAACGGCGATGACTAATCTTGAAAACGAGATGAACAGCACTTCCAACATTATCGTGAGTCTTGCTGAAAATACTCAGTCAATTGGTAGTATTCTAGAGGTGATTAGAGGTATTTCGGAGCAAACCAATCTATTGGCTCTCAATGCGGCTATCGAAGCGGCACGCGCTGGTGATGCCGGCCGAGGTTTTGCAGTAGTCGCTGATGAAGTTCGCAACCTAGCGACTAAAACGGCTCATTCTACCGATGAAATTGACAATATGATTCACCAGCTACAAACTGAAGCTCAAAGTGCGGTGAATTCAATGAGTAATAGTAAGACTCTTATTGAAGAAGGAACGGCAGAAACTGAGTTAGCTCGACAGGCTTTAGAAGCAATAGCTGCACAAGTGACGACTATTTCAGATATCAATACTCAAGTAGCAACCGCAACAGAACAGCAATCAACGGTAGCAAACGAAATTAATATGAACATGGATACCGTCAGCCACTCAGTGAAAAGTGCGCTAACAGCGAGTGAGCAACTAGAAGAATCAAGTCAACAACTCGCGGAGCTATCGCGAACACTCGATCGTCACGTAGGAGCGTTTAGAATCTAAACGCCAACTGACCCTCTTTAATAAAAGCCAGTAAATGTTAATTGCTGGCTTTTTTATTTGAAAAAATCGAGTCTCAAATCGCTTAGCGGTGTTTGTCCTTTCTAGACGATAAAACAGAATACGATAAATTAGTTGAGTAAAGCTTAGCTAGGCGTTAAGTTTTGCGTTTTGCTTTAAATGTTCAACAAACATAGATATTTTCTTAGCTACATGTTTTCTTGACGAGTAAAAGGCGTAAAGCACTAAATCCTCAGGTTCGTACTCTAGAGTGACGATTTCTAGCTCACCATTTTTGATCTCATTTTGGCATGACTCAATTGGCAATATTGCGTATCCAAGCCCTGATAACGCGCCATATCTGGCGAGATGACCGCTGTTTACTTTGAATGAAGATTGCACAGTTTGAGTAATATGGCCCCCAGCAGGGTTTCTGAATACCCATGGTGCACCATTTACTGCGGTAAGCGTCGTGATGCAGGGAACATGACTTAGATCCGTAATTTTGTAAGGGGGGGCGTATTTCTCAATTAGTTGAGGCGCGGCTAAAATGGCACTGGGCCAGCGTTTTATCTCTCTCGCCACCCAGTTACTGTCTGACAAAGTCCCTCTATGAAAACTCAAAATGACATCAAAGCTGTCAATAACATCATCTTTAGGGTTTAGCGTTGTATCGCAAGACAAAGAGATTGACGGGTATTGCGTGCAAAAGGTGACAACCGCTTTGGCCAGTACAGGTGTGTCTGGCATAAGAGTTCGCAGTTCCCCTGTTACCGTGTGCGAGTGGCGCGTTACAGTTTCTAGTGCGGCGTTGAGTTGCTCCAATAACGGACGAGTGCTGCTATAGAGCTCTTCTCCAGCCTCGGTGGGCGTCATTCGCCTTGTTGTTCTATTGAACAACCTAATGTTTAACTTTTCTTCAAGCAGGGCAATGTGTCGGCTGATATTTGATGTTGGTATATTCAAACACTCAGCGGCTCGCTTAAAGCTGTTGTTCTCATAAACACAGTGAAAACTTTTTAACCAGATTTGGTCAACGTTATCAAACATTTCATTATCCCACTTTATTGGATTATCAAGCCAGCATATCGCACTTTATCCCTGTACTAAGTTACATACAATTTTATTTACAAGTTTAAGCGAACAAACAACGAGATATCGCGCTAGAACGTAATCAATAGTGGTGAATTTATGAGCTGGTTAGAACGGTTATTTGAGAATAAAAATATAATAGGTTCGCGCAAAGCGTCTATCCCTGAGGGCGTTTGGACAAAGTGTCCTGAGTGTGAACAAATACTTTATCGTGCCGCGTTAAAAGAAAATTTGGAAGTATGCCCTAAATGCTCATATCACATGAGAATGGCTGCGCGTCAAAGGTTGATCTCTTTTCTGGACCATGGAACACAACAAGAGTTGGCAAGTGAGTTGGAGCCACAAGATATTTTGGGTTTTAAAGACTTAAAGCGATATAAAGAGCGAATTGCTTTAGCACAGAAAACGACTGGAGAAAAAGATGCGTTGGTGGTGATGGAGGGCAAGTTATTGGGGCTGCCTGTTGTTGCGTGTGCATTCGAATTCTCTTTCATGGCAGGCTCGATGGGCGCAGTGGTTGGCGAGAAGTTTGTCCGAGCAGTTGAAAGCGCAATTAATACAAAATCTGGGTTAGTATGTTTTTCCGCTTGCGGAGGGGCGCGCATGCAAGAGTCTTTGGTGGCACTCATGCAAATGTCAAAAACCAGCGCCGCGTTAAACCACTTATCTGAGCACAGATTACCCTATATCTCAGTATTGACGGACCAAACTTATGGTGGCGTCTCGGCGAGTTTAGCCATGTTAGGAGACATCAATATTGGTGAACCTAAAGCAAGTATTGGCTTTGCGGGAAGACGGGTCATTGAGCAAACGGTACGTGAAAAGCTACCAGACGAGTTTCAGCGAAGTGAATTTTTACTAGCGCATGGTGCGCTAGATATGATTGTCGATAGACGTGAAATGCGCGATCGCGTTGGCCGCTTACTGGCTAAGTTAACCAACGCGAGGGTGGTCTCAGAATAGGTTGTATTAAAATTAGACTTAGTACTTGCGTTTATTGAGCCGTAATCATTACAAACCGTTCATTTTGCCCCCATCTTGGTTCCGCATTCATTAGGCTGAGATCCAACGCCGTTTGGTATGGGTCAACAGCAAAATGGTTGCTTACTAACCCCCAGAGCATCCAGTTGATTGCGGTTTCATTCTCGGTAAGCTCTTCGAGTGGCGCTTGGAGGAAAAAGTACTCATCTTCGCCATCGTAACCGAGCCGATCATAGATAATGTTGCGTAGCTCTCGATCCAAATCATGTTGGAGGTTGATTGAGTCGTACAGTTGCTCTTCTGTTGGGCCATTCTCATGGTGATAAACATTGCGTTTTGACTCTTTGTGTAAAGTACCTGCGCCAGTTTCAATGCTTACTTTCTTTTGCGAGTGTTGCTCAAGAACTTGAATGATTTCATCCTCTAGTTGATCGAGTTTACTCAGCAAAACTTGATTGTTTATGTCACCAGCGGGGGAGGCCATCGTTTGGAAGGCTTTCACTCTCTCGTAGACTGCTTTCCCGTGAGGAAGGGCTGCAAAACACTGTTCTTGGAGCGCTTCATTGGCTTGCCAAATGCCCGAGTAGAGCTCGTAATCATGTGTATATGGTGGAAGCTCTTCAGTATCTTCCACTAATAATTCTCGCCAGTGCTTTTGCCACTGTTCTTCTTTTGCGTGTTTTACACGCGCGTATTGCTTAACCCAGCGGTTACGAAGTTTTACCCCAAAAATGGCAAGTCCCCATGGAGCGAGCAAATAAAAATAATAGTGAGAAGAGTTATCCCAAAAGTAACCGTAAACGTAAACACCAAAAGCAAGCACCCAAGTTCCAATAGTACAAGCAATAACCCCGGACATTATTGATGATTGGCGCTTTGTTTCTCTTAATGTATTACCTTCAGCACATAACCAAAAAATGCCGCCAAAAACAAAGGCAAACGTTGTCATGAAGTAGGCAATCCCCGCTCCCCAAAATCCCCAAAGTGACATGTATTATCCCTAGCCAAATATCTGCTTTATTCACTCATCAATGACTGGAGGAGTAAATGTGTTTGATTTGGCGGAGAATTTACCATTAATGCCAACCTTTTGATATGCACTCGATGACTTATTGGGAATGAGTCACAAATAAAAATAGATGGTATCAAGCATCAAAATTTAATTTAGAACCTTTGATTTTCGTGAACTCTATCTGGAAGAGTTAAGAGGGGCGTTTAAGGGCAATTTTCCTCATGAAGTCGTTATTTAGAAAAAGGTAAATTAATGTTTTTATTGATAATTGTGAGTTTTTTGGGAGTGGGATTGCTCCCATTTAATTAGAGTAAAAGACCTATTTTTGGGAGCGGTTTCATAAATTTTATGACACTGATTTCACTGTTTGAGCTGTAAAGAATATAAATCCCCACTCAATGTATGTTAATAATCAATGAGTGTTGTTATGTCTCATATCCGTTTTTTCCCGCGCCATCGTTTGGCGCTTGCTTGTATGCTAGCGAGTGTGTCTGGCTTCTCTTTTGCACAAAATCAGTGTGCTGTTGCTGATTTACAACAATCGCGAGATCTGGCTACTGCCGTTTCTGGTGCTGAGTATGATTGCTACCACGCTTGGTTTTCAGCACCTTCAGAAACGCTGAATGATATCTATAGTGAAGCGAGCCTAAGCCGTATCCAAGTCGCTCTGGATCAAGAAATCGCTCGCTATCGTGGTGAAGCAGATCAAGCCCGTGTTCTAGAGAACTTAGGCGAATTTGTTCGAGCGGCCTACTACGTTCGCTACAACGCTGGTACTGGTACACCTGAGTTTTCGCAAGCGTTGAGTCAGCGTTTTGCTCAGTCGACGAACCTATTCCTAAACAACCCTCATGCTTTGGATCAGGGTCGTGAACAAGTTGGTGCAATGAAGAGCCTGACTTTGATGGTTGATAACGTTAAGCAGTTGCCGCTGACCATGGATAGCATGATGGCCGCGTTGATGCACTTTAATCGTGAAACCGCGCAGGACACGCAATGGGTCGATGGTTTAAACAACTTGTTCCGCTCTATGGCAGGCCATGCGGCGAACGATGCGTTCTACCGATACATGGCAAACAATACACACCATATTGATACGTTGGTGAAATTCGCATCTGATAATGCTTGGGCATTAGATACGGATGCAAGCTTTATCGTTTTCAATGCATTACGTGAAACTGGTCGTTTGCTCGCGAGCCCAGATCAGGAGACCAAACGCAAAGCATTGGCAGTAATGCAACAGGTGATGCAGCGTTATCCACTGGGTAGTGAGCATGACAAACTATGGCTTGCTGCCGTTGAAATGATGAGCTACTACGCACCAGAAGGCCTAAATGGTCTGAATATTGAGCAAGCCAAGCAAGATTTAGCTGCACGTGTAATGCCAAATCGTTTTGAATGTCAGGGACCTGCCATTATTCGCTCTGAGGATCTGACCGATGCTCAAGCAGCGAAAGCGTGTGAAGTGCTAGCGGCAAAAGAAGCCGACTTCCATCGAGTTGCGAATACGGGTAATCAACCTGTCGCTGATGATTTGAATGATCGTGTTGAAGTGGCGGTATTCGCGAGTAACACTAGTTACGTTGATTACTCTTCATTCCTATTTGGTAATACAACGGACAACGGTGGTCAGTACCTAGAAGGTGACCCTTCAAAAGCGGACAATACTGCGCGTTTCGTCGCTTATCGCTACGCGAATGGTGAAGATCTCTCTATCTTGAACCTAGAACATGAATACACGCACTATTTAGATGCACGATTTAACCAATACGGTTCGTTCAGCGATAACTTGGCTCATGGTCATATTGTTTGGTGGCTAGAAGGTTTTGCTGAATACATGCATTACAAGCAAGGTTACCAAGCTGCGATTGAGCTGATTGCAGATGGTAAACTGAGCCTTTCCACTGTGTTTGATACCACGTACTCTCACGATACCAATCGTATCTATCGTTGGGGTTATCTAGCTGTTCGATTCATGTTAGAAAATCATCCACAAGACGTCGAAAGCTTGTTGGCATTGTCGCGCTCTGGCCAGTTCGAACAATGGGCACAGCAGGTGACGTCTTTAGGTCAACAATACGATGCTGAGTTTGAACGTTGGTTGGACACATTAAAAGTGGAACCTGAGCAACCTGATACAGACCCAGAAGAGCCAACAGAACCAACAAGCCCTGAAGCACAAGTGACTGAATTGACGGCGAACCAAAGCCTTCAGCTCAGTGGCGAAGCATACAGCGAAAAACTGTTCTACGTTGATGTTCCAGCCAACACCGTTAACTTCAATGTATCTATTGAGGGTGCGGGTGATGCGGATCTTTACATGAGCTACAACAAAGTCGCGCATTACTATGATTTCGAAATGAGTCATTATGCTGATGGCAGCAATGAAGAGATTGTGTTTGAACCAGAGCAAGATGGTTACGTTAAAGCGGGTCGTTACTACATCAGCTTAACTGGACGTGATAGCTATGACTCAGTGAATCTTGTGGCTGCGTTAGAAGTGGAAGCGCAAACACCGCCAACCCAAGTGCAAGATGATTTAGCACCTGTGGTATTAGAGTCTGGTGAAGCCAAAATGCTTACCGTTCACAAGCAGCGTTATGCAGCAGTTTATGTGCCTGAAGGTGTTGAAGAGGTTCGTGTATGGCTAACGGCTCACTCTCAAACTGGTAATGTCGATCTATACGCGAGTAGGGAGCATTGGCCTACAGTAGAGCAGCACGAGTATGCGTCCAACTATGCAGGCAGCAATGAATACCTTGCGATTCCTGTTACTGAAGCAGGGTACGTGCACTTCGCTCTTCAGGCTCCAGAGCAAGGCGATGACGTTGAAATGCTAGTGCACTTCAACTAAACAGGTTCGATTAACTAAAGTCGAGATAAAACGTCGCTGATACAGCGACGTTTTTGTTTATATCGGACACGATTATAAACAAACAGCGGCGAATGCTAGTTAATCGGCTGGTTTATCGAGTTATCAGTTGCCCTTTTTCTAAACGGCTTTAGGTTTGTATTGCAATTTACCGCGCACATAAACTTTTTTAGCGACGCGTTCTGTGACCTAGCTTCTGATTTGTGCTTCCCAAATGGATACAATATATATGCACCCCGTGCAATAAAGTGAAAAGGGAAAGACATGAAAACGCTTATTTATGAAACGTTGATTAGCCTTGCTAACCAAGAACCAGAACAACATGCAAGAATCCGACAAAATCTCTATGAACAGTTGGATCTGCCGTTCGATAAGCAGCTGGCTTTGTATTCTTGTGCCCTTGGTCCTGCAAGTTCAGGCAAGTTGGAGAGCAGTCAAGGCATTAACAACGCGGTAGATTGCGCGGTTAAACTGCTTGAAACTCCTGAGCGCTAATTCACTCGTTGTTTTAATCACGGCCCGAACCCCAAGGGCCGTTTTTAATTGCGGTTAAATTGATTTCAACGTCGTTATTACTCTGCTCTTTCCGCTAGCACTTCTTTGAATGCAAACATGCCGTTTAATGCCGCGGGAAAACCTGCGTAGACGGACATCTGCAAAATGATCTCTTTAATCTCATCCTCGCTACAGCCTACATTCAGCGCTGCATTTAAGTGCACTTTTAGTTGCGGCGCGCAATTCCCCATTGCCGTTAGCGCGGCGACGGTTGCGATTTCTCTCGATTTTAGGTCTAAGCCCGGGCGAGCATAAATATCGCCAAACGGATACTCAATGGTGTACTGAGCTAAATCTGGACAAATATCTTGTAAGGTTTCGATGACATTATGACCAGCGTCGCCATCAATTTGCGAGAGTAGTTCTAATCCTTTGTTAAAGCGTGATTGTTCCATCGGTATGTTCCTAGTGAATAAACGTAAACACACCTTAATCGTTAGAGTTAACTCTAAGTCAACGAACTTTTCCGCTTTTATACAAGGCAATTTTTTCTTCTAGAGCCGATAAGTGCTTTTTCTGCTGATCAATGTGGCGTTTGAGGTTTTCTTGGTGTTGTTCTAACAGAGCTTGACGTTGTGGTACAGATTGAGAGCCGACTTCCCTTAATTTGGCATACTCTAGAATCTCTTCAAGTGGCATTGCAGTTTCTTTTAAACGCTTAACAAAGCTTATCCAGTTTAGATCTTTCGAACTATACATTCGATGTCCACTCGCGTTTCTATGGACATGTTTAAGTAAACCGATTTTTTCATAGTATCGAAGTGTATGAGCAGATAGCCCGACGAGGTCAGAAAATTCTTTGATATTCATTATTATCCTCCAAGGTAGAGCATACCCCATAGAGATAAGCTAAGTTTCGCATTTTGAAGTCATTTCGGGACAGATACAAACGGAAATCTTTAGTCTTTTAACGCTAGGTATGGTGATTTACTGGATTTTTGAAACGCGCCAAACGTGATCCATCTGCCAGTTTCGTTTTATTAACAATTGATTACTCAACGGGTTGGCTTGGCTATTTTTATCCTTTGGGCCTATTTTAGGGCGTACATAGGTCTTATGTTCTATCTTTTTAAATTTAAGTTTTTGTTAATCAAAACAATGCCTTAGTTTTGTGTTGGTCTGTTCGGGTTGTATGTCGTGTGCCCGTTATTCACTCAGAACGATTTATCGCTGTGCAATGGATGAGTCGCTACGCCTTCGATTTCAGCCTTGAGTTAGTGCTAAAAGGGTGAGTGCCTCTGATGAATAGCTTTTATAATTTCGATTATTGAATTCACTCACAAAAAAATGCAAACAAGTAATCGTGAGTGGAAACGAGCAGGAGAACAACATGAGTGGCTCACAGGAAACACAATCATTCGGTGCAAACGTTATCTTACATGCGTTTGATTGGAAGTATGCTGACATTGCCCAACGAGCAAAAGAAATCCGCGAGCTTGGTTATGGCTCTGTGTTGGTTTCGCCACCAATGAAAAGCGCACACGATGAGCGCTGGTGGCAGCGTTATCAACCACAAGATTATCGTGTTATCGATAATGCCTTGGGTGATACCAAAGATTTTATTCATATGGTTCGTGAACTGGAGCAAGTTGGTGTGTGGGTTTATGCCGACGTAGTGTTTAACCATATGGCAAATGAGGCCCACCTTCGCAGAGACCTTCAGTACCCAAGACAAGAGGTCTTGGAGGAATACCAGAACGACAAACAGAAATATCAGTCGCTAGCGTTGTTTGGCGATCTATCTCAACCACTTTTTGATGAAGAGGACTTTGTTGAAGCATTCGGCATCAAAGACTGGAAAGATAAGTGGCAGGTTCAAAACGGACGTATCACAGGTGGGCCAACCGATCCTGGCTTGCCAACTCTTCGTGTTTGTGACCATGTCGTTGAGCAGCAGCGAGCGTACCTAAAGGCGCTGAAAGCTATTGGTGTGAAAGGTTTTCGTATTGACGCTGCGAAACACATGACGTTAGAGCATCTTAAGCGTGTTTGGACAGACGACATCACGCGGGATGTGCATATATTTGGTGAAATTATTACCGATGGCGGTGCGACGGAAGAAGAGTATCAGCTGTTTCTTGAGCCGTATCTACAGGAAACTCGCCTAGGTGCGTACGATTTCCCTTTGTTCTCAACCATGTTTAAGGCGTTTGCTAAAAAGGGCAGCTTCAAGTCTCTGATTGATCCCTATTGTTTTGGTCAGGCTCTGTCCCCCGGTCGTGCGATTACATTTGCTATCACACATGATATTCCTAACAACGATGTCTTTCTTGATCTCATCATGGACGAGGAGAACGAATGGTTAGCTTATGCCTATATTCTAGGCCGAGATGGTGGTGTGCCGTTGATTTATACCGACTTAAACACCAGCGGTATTAAAGGTAAAAATGGTCAGCCAAGATGGCAAGGTGCATGGAGCGATCCGAGAATGGCAAAAATGATCCAGTTCCATAATATGACGCATGGCGAGCCGATGAGTGTTCTTGAAGGTAACGATGACATGCTCGTACTGAAGCGAGGTGACAAAGGTATTGTGGTGCTTAATAAATCACAGCGTCAACAGTCTTTGACATTAAAAATCGATGGTAATTGGGTTGATTTGATGACAGAACAAATCATTCCAACTGACGGTAAGTTAATCGTACCATCTAAGTCGTCGATGTTACTCGTCGCGAAGTAGAAGATGTATACACCGAGGTTAGCAACTTCGGTGTGTATGTTTTTCATCGTCATTCACGTTCTGCTGAAGTTCAATAGAAACTCAAACTCTCTCGTTTTTGCTAGAAATTTATGAGCACTCGTTAACGCAACATTCTGCTTTTAAAAAACCAATTACGTCATCTAAGCACTGATACTCTGCAACACAAAAAAGGGTTCTACCCTCGCGGCGCTGGGTGAGAAGACCAGCTGAAGCAAGGCTCGAGATATGATGAGAGAGAGTGGATGCTGGAATGCCAAGCTTTTCTTGTACGCCGCCTACCGCGATACCTTTGTATCCCGCTTTGACGACTTCTTTGTAAATACTTAAACGAGTCGGATGCCCTAACTCTTTTAGTGCTTTAGCAACGGCTTCAAGCTCCATACTGACCTCTAAAGAATGACCACAGTAATTTTGTTTCGATAATAGGGAAAGTCTCGGTAAATGCCAACTATTACGATCTCAGAACAGTTTAAATCAGATGAGATTCATACTGGCTCATGCCTTCATGACAACAATTGTCTGTTCTAATGAGACAGATCAATCTTCATTATTATTTCACGCCACGTTCAAAATCCCTCGTCTACACTCAATGTTGAGTTGTCAGTTGGCAGACCAAGGAGGCGGCCATGATTGCGGTTCATAGAGATTATTGTTTGTCTAACAGTTCGGAGTTACATGCCCACGTTAAAGTCAATCCTGTCGGTAAATTAGAAGTTGAGATTGTTGAACTTCAAGAGCGCCACACCACAGAGTTTGATGATTTGTCTTTTGAGAGTCGTGGGTGTGAAACTCGAATCTGTGGTAAAGAAGACACAACTCCGTGGCAGTTCAATCTTGCAGTTACTGATGCGTTAGAGCTTTCTCATTTAGTGGAAGAAGCAAACGAAGAGTATGAGATTTTAATGAATGATCTTATGTAATATCGAGAAGATCATTTTATCCTGCACGGCGTGTGGCTCTGTACTGAAAAAATAAAAACCTCCCAAGCGGGAGGTTTTTAATATGGAGTGCGTTATCGTTGGATAGGCTCTTCTCTTGGTGGTGTTAGCTCTTGGACGTTATCTTCATTAAAGTCATCTGCGTAACCTTTAGGTGGCGGTGTCCAACCACGTTCTGACCGCGATAGTTTGTCATGACGATCTTTTTGCATCTCTTCCGCCATTTTCTCCTCTAACTGAATAAACAGTTGTCGGAAATTGTTGTCATAGCGTTCACCTTCAGAATCATCCTCCCAAGCTTTGTAAAGTATTTCTGACTTACGTGCTTCAACACGCTTATATGTCGCCTTCTGTTGTTCAACAAAGAAGGGGTGAATGCCAAGGGCTTTCATTGTGTGACCGCCCATCTCCAATGCAGAATGGTAGGTCTCTGATTCAATAATATCAGCCCCCGCTTGACGCAAAAGATAGCCATGTCCACGGTCAAAGGCACGTGCAATCACTGTTACTTTTGGGTACGTGTGCTTAACGTACTTCACCAGTTCTACACTCGATTCTTGGTTATCAATCGCCACAACCAACGCAGCGGCGTGCTCAATGCCGGCTGTATGTAGCATATCTGGTCGAGTCGCGTCGCCAAAATAGGCGCGAGTGCCAATCTGGCGCATGTTATCGACTTGGTCAGATTGATGGTCAAGTACCACGGTAGTCACGCCGTTTGATACCAATAGGCGATTCACTATTTGTCCAAAGCGGCCGATGCCGGCGATGATCACCGTGCCTGTTTCCTCAATCGTATCGCTTTCGCGTTCATTTGACTGGCTTTCAAAGCGCGGCAGAATCACTCTATCAAACAGAATAAACAAACCTGGTGTCAGGAACATCGAAATCGCAACCACTAACGCAAGAGTTTGTGAAAGTTCAAATGGGATGACGTGGTTTTGCACTGAAAAGCTTAGAAGCACAAAGCCGAATTCACCTGCTTGAGCCAAGCTTAAGGTAAACAGCCAGCGGTTGCTGCCTTTCACCCTAAATATCAGTGCAAGAATAAACAGCACCAAGGCTTTCAAAACCATCACGCCAATGGTCAATGCCATGACCAACCAGAAATCACCAAAAAGGACCGAGAAGTTGATCCCTGCGCCAACGGTAATAAAGAACAGACCTAACAATAGGCCTTTAAATGGTTCGATATTGGATTCTAACTCGTGGCGGAATTCACTGTTCGCCAATACAACGCCAGCCAAGAAGGTTCCTAAGGCAGGAGATAAGCCCACTAAACTCATCAGTGCAGCGATACCAATGACAAGCATGAGTGCAGTTGCGGTAAAGATTTCTCGCAAACCAGAGCTAGCCACATAATTGAGCAGCGGTCGACTTAAAAAGTGTCCACCAACGACGACGATTGCTATCGATGCTGTGATTACGATGCCGTATGCCCAGCCTGGCAACCCCGCAACGAGGCTTAATTCTTCATGGTGCGCTGCGGCTGTTTGTGCTGCGGACTGTGCCTGTTCAATTAATTCAGGTAAGGCCAATAGGGGAATGAACGCCAACATTGGTATCACTGCAATATCTTGAAAAAGCAACACGGAGAAAGCGTTTTGTCCACCTTCCGTCTTCGTTAATCCTTTTTCGCTAAAAGTTTGCAAAACAATCGCAGTAGAAGAGAGGGCGAAGATCAAACCTATGGCTAAGGCTATGGTCCAAGGCTGGTCAAAGTATAAGGCAATACCCATAATCGCCGCGACGGTACCGCCGACTTGCAGACCTCCTAAGCCCATTAAGCGATTGCGCATCGCCCACAACATTTTGGGTTCGAGCTCTAAGCCAACGAGAAACAGCATCATCACCACGCCAAACTCGGCAAAGTGCTGGATTGTTGTTGTTTCTTCACCGACTAAACCGATAATTGGGCCAATAACCACACCTGCGATGAGATAGCCTAAAACGGACCCAAGTCCCAAACGCTTAGCAAGTGGGACTGCAATTACAGCAGCAATCAAATATACGAAGGCTTGTAAGAATATCCCTGTCATGAAGCCTCCTTAATGAGCTCTGGCAATGCGCTGTTAAGCTTGATTAATGACGCCGCAGCTTCAACATCCAACCTATCTTCGACTAAAGCTGTTAGCAGGCTCTTGTACCGCTCAACATGACGAGGGATTCGCCCTTCTTCATCTGCTGTACGTGCGCCAAACATCGCGAGAGGGGCAATGTAGTTCATGCCGGTCAGTGCGGACATTTGTTCAATAGGCGCAAGCAGTTGACGAATCGTAAAGTGGTTGTAGCCCTCTGCCTTATAAGCTTCTTCTTTGCCCCCTGCAGACAGCACACAAAGCATGGTCTTGCCTTGCAGTGCTGTGCCATCTGTACCGTAAGCAAAGCCATATTCCAAAACCAGATCTTGCCACTCTTTTAAAATCGCAGGCGTTGAATACCAATATAGTGGGAATTGGAAAATCACCACGTCATGCTCACGTAAGCGTTGCTGCTCACGGTCGATATTAATATCGAAACGAGGGTATTCGCCATAGAGATCAACACATGTCACGCCTTCAATTTTTTGAGCTTCTTTGAAAAGTGGAGTATTCACTTCTGAACGATGCTGGGAAGGATGAGCAAAGAGAATGAGTACTTTTTTATTTGCCATAGGGATCCTTGCTATCTAAATAACCATGCCCAGTAGGAGCGCGGGTTGGTTAGAAAATGTAACTCATAAATGATCACCAAGCTAGTTTGGAAAACTGTTTAAGCTGTTTCAATATCAATAAAAAACCACCAAATAGATTGGTGGTTTTGGGAAGCGTTACGTTTTACTAATCATGAATAGGGACGACTAGAATATCCACCGGTGACTTGTTAATTAAGTGTCTGGAGTAAGAAATAATCTTGCTCCAGAAATCTTGGTGGTGACCACATATCAGAAGATCCACTTCTTGCTCTTTAATGGTGACCTCTAATTTATCAGCCAAGTCGCCAGTACCTACGAAGAAATGTTTAAGTGGGTAATCCATGTAATCACTAAATGTTTTTAAACATTCCATTGAATGCTCATTCAACGGCCTTTGATCCGGGTTTTCTTTAATGTCTACAAGCTCACGATAGATTTCTCCGTGCGTACCATCAATATGAATAAAGGAGATATCGGAGTCGAGATAGTTTGCCATTGATACCGCTCTGTCGATAAGCACGGTGCTTTCATCTGACAGTTCGAGTGCAACAAGGATATGTTTGTATTTCATAACCACGCCCTTATGTGGATTATCTTTACCCTAAGCATAGTATGGCTTGGATAAAAATTGTGTTGCTAAGATCTCGAAATTGTTCAAAGACTTGTTAAAAAGTTAATGTGATATAACAACTTACTGTGAAACTTTCTTTTTGTTCGCATTTGGTTAGAAAGCTTGCTTTTTGAACAAAAAAGCGGCTACACTTTGGGCATCATTTCTCTAGGAGATTACGCCAACATGAAGAACTAAACCTGTCATCCATATTTTTACTTATTTTTTGGATCTGCAGGGGTAGTAGGCGTAGCTCACTTTCCGATATTTCTTTGCAACAAGACGACTTTTTGATTTGACGTATATCGTCGAGCTTTACATAGAGCTTAATGCGTTTGTGCACGCGTTTTGTTGCAATTTCAAATCATAGCTACGGCTGTTGTCCCTGTCATACAGGAGGCAAATTATGCCAGTTTTACAAGCTTTTAATGTTAGCCATCAGTTTGATAATGGCGATACGCTATTCCAGTCTATTTCTTGTTCCATGACTAAACGACGTGTTGGTTTGGTTGGGCGCAATGGCATCGGCAAGTCGCTTTTGGCTTCCATTTTAGCGGGAGAAACTCAGCCTGCCAGCGGTGTTGTGACTGCTCCCTCTTCTTTCATGATGTATCGCCAGCAGCCGTCTGATCTGCTTTCAGGTCAGCAATCGATCGCCCAGTTTCTGGGCAAAGATGCGGTCTTGCATGCTTTAAAGCAGATTGAACAAGGTGATGTTTCTGAACATTGGTTCGAACTGGTTGGCGAGCAGTGGGATATTGAATTAAAACTCAAACAGCAGCTCGCTGCGATGGGATTACCGCAAGACCCTGATTTCTCTTGTGCTCGGCTCAGTGGTGGTCAGTCGGCACGTTTGCAGCTATGGCAGTTGTTTGAAAACGAAACGGAGCTTTTGATTCTCGATGAACCATCCAATCACCTCGATACCGAGGCGAAACAATGGCTGATAGAGTCTATGACGCATTTCAGCGGCGCGATTTTACTCATCAGTCACGATCGTGAGCTGCTGCGAGAGATGGAGGAAATTTGGGAGCTATCGGGCCTAGGTTTCCAGGCTTTTGGTGGAAATTACGATGTGTACGCCGAGAAAAAACGCACTGAACTGCAAGCGGTCGAGAGGCAGTTAGCGCAAGTCGATAAACAGAAAAAACGGTTAGCCGAGCAAGCCCAGAAAAATCGCGAAAAAGCAGACCAACGCGCCGCGCAAGGGAACAAACTGCGCAAAGACGGCAGTCAGCCCAAAATTTTGCTTGATGGAAAAAAGGATAGCGCGACCGCCAGTGCCTCAAATCGCAATAAGAATGAGCAACTCAGACAAGCGCATTTACAAGCCAAAGAACAGGCGTTGCAATCGCGACATGAGCAGCTCAAGGCGCAAAAGTTTTATCTTACAGATAATCCGAACCGTTCGCGAAAAGTATTGTCGATACAAGAAGGTATATTACCTTTTGGGAATTCTACACCTATCACGTTGCAGATTTTTGCGAACGACAAAGTCCATCTCAAAGGGAAAAATGGCTGCGGAAAATCAACCTTGTTAAAGGCATTGCTTGGCGAGTTATCGTTGCAGAGTGGTGAGTTGCAAGTGAATACGCCTTTGTATTATCTCGACCAACATTTTGGCGCAGTGAATCCAAATCTTTCGTTACTTGAAAACGTAATGGAGAGCTGCCAAGAGATGACGGAAAGTGAAGCGAGGACCTTATTGGCCGGGATCGGTTTTCGTCGAGATGCTGTGTTTCGGTTGGGGCGCCTACTGAGCGGTGGCGAGAAGATGAAGCTCGCGATGCTGATAGTCAGCCACCAAAATTCTCAGCCTTTGCTGCTGCTTGATGAACCAGATAACCATCTCGACCTCGAGTCAAAAATAATGCTTAGTCAGGCGTTAAACACATACAAAGGTGGATTTGTTCTGATTAGTCACGACCAAGATTTCGCTTCTGAGTCTGGGGTTTTGCGTCAAATTGAACTGACTTAGACGAAAGAGAGTAAACGCCATCGTAGCTCTTAAGTATTGCTCCTAAGCTCTACACCGCCACTTACCGATATGTAGAATTCGCAGGAAATGAGGGAGTTAGGATGGCTTTCACAACTCGTTTAATGAAATTAGATTCATTTTGTCGATATATAGTAGAGTTCTGATGTATTGCACAAAAAGACAACAGAAAAATAAAAAGGAATTTCATGAAAAAGAACACCCTAGCACTCACAACGGCTCTCGTACTCGGAAGTGTGTTGTCTGTGGCGTATGCCAATGAAGCGGCGCAATCGTCGGTTGAACAGGTAACCCCGAAAACCATCACGTATCCAACCACACAAAAAGTGGATGTTGTCGATGACTACTTTGGTACAAAAGTGAGTGATCCTTATCGCTGGTTGGAAGACGATCTCAGCCCAGAAACCGCAGAATGGGTGAAGGCACAAAATGCAGTGACGTTTGATTATCTGTCGAAAATCCCTTACCGCGAGCAGATTGAAGAGCGCATCACTAAGCTCATGGACTACGAAAAGCAAAGCCAACCGTTCAAAGAGGGTAAGTTCACTTATTTCTACAAAAATGACGGGTTACAAAACCAAGATGTGCTTTATCGGCAGTTAGGTGATGGCGAAGCAGAAATTTTCCTCGATCCAAATACTTTTAGTGAAGATGGCACCACATCGTTAGCGGGAGTGAGCTTTTCACGTGATGGTTCTTTGGTTGCATACAGCATTTCGGAAGGCGGTAGCGATTGGCGCAAAGTCATTGTGTTAGACACAGAAACCAAAAAGCCCGTCGGCGAAACGCTGGTGGATATTAAGTTCAGTGGCATCAGTTGGTTCGGCAATCAAGGCTTCTATTACTCAAGTTATGACAAGCCAAAAGGGAGTGAACTTTCTGCGAAGACAGACCAACACAAGCTCTACTTTCATAAACTAGGGACGAAACAAAGTGAAGACCAATTAATTTTCGGTGGTGTAAAGGACGAAAAGTATCGCTACGTTGGGGGTTACACGTCGGAAGATGAACGCTACTTGTTTATCTCAGCTAGCGTATCGACGTCGGGCAACAAACTGTTCTTCAAAGACCTGAGTAAGCCAAATAGCTCGCTCAAAACCATTTTAGATAACACCAGTTCTGATACTTGGGTGATAGACAACCAAGGCACGAAACTGTACTTGGTTACGAACCTTAATGCGCCGAACAAACGCGTCGTGATGGTGGATGCAAGTCAGCCGCAGCCCAAAAACTGGAAAGATGTGATTCCTGAAACAAAGAACGTGTTACGTGTTTCTACCGCGGGTGGCAATTTGTTTGCGAGCTATATTGTTGATGCGATCTCGATGGTGAAGCAATACGACATGAACGGCAAACTCATCCGAGAAATCAAATTGCCTGATATTGGCAGCGCATACGGTTTCTCGGGGAAAAAAGAAGAAACCGAAGTCTACTATTCTTTCACCAACTACAAGATGCCAAGCACTACCTATCGTCTGAACATCAAAGACGGTGATAGCGAGGTGTACTACAAATCTAAAGCGCCATTTGACCCTGTTTTGTATGAATCTCGCCAGGTGTTTTACACCTCAAAAGACGGAACAAAAGTGCCGATGATCATCACCTATAAAAAAGGGACACCGATGGACGGCAGTGCACCAACCATCCTATATGGTTATGGCGGTTTCAACGTTAGCCTCACGCCATCTTTTAGCCCGACACGTGCGGCTTGGTTAGAGCTTGGTGGTGTTTACGCGGTAGCGAACATTCGTGGTGGTGGGGAATATGGCAAAGAATGGCACAACGCTGGCATTCAAATGCAAAAGCAAAATGTGTTTGATGACTTTATTGCTGCGGCTGAATTCCTAATTGATGAAAAGGTAACGTCATCAAACAAGTTAGCCATTAACGGTGGATCGAATGGTGGCTTGTTAGTGGGGGCCGTTATGACGCAACGTCCAGAGCTGTTTAAAGTGGCGCTGCCAGCAGTCGGCGTACTGGATATGCTGCGTTACCATACTTTTACCGCAGGTGCTGGTTGGGTGTATGACTACGGCACGGCAGAGCAAAGTAAAGAGATGTTCCAATATCTGAAAGATTATTCGCCAGTGCACAATGTAAAGGCGGGGGTGGAATACCCAGCAACATTGATTACAACCGGTGATCATGATGACCGTGTTGTTCCTGCTCACTCATACAAATTTGCTGCTGAGTTGCAATCGAAGCAAGCGGGTTCAAATCCGACTTTAATTCGCATCGAAACCAATGCAGGACATGGTGCAGGCACACCAACGCGTAAAATAATTGAGACAAATGCAGATATTTATAGTTTTGCACTGTTCAATATGGGAATAGAGAAACTGCAATAGTGCGAATTGTTTGCGTTTTAGTTATCGAAACGCATCGGCGCTTTATCGCTCGATAATAAAAGGGAATCACAGAGAGTGATTCCTTTTTATTTATTATAGGCCTACTATTCTAATCTGATGCTAGGCTAATCAAACTAAGGTTTTTTACATTATTATAATGTTCTAATTAATCTGAAGAGTGTGGTACGATCGAAATGAAACATTGATCGCGATCACCTAAATCCATTGCACTCTCTATTTATATGGTAAAATTAATTAATCATTTGTTCTAATGATAATTGAATTTTCATAATTTTTAATATTTCCTTCTTCATTAGTATTACCAAATTTCAAGTTATATAAGATATAAGTAGCGGTGATTGAACTTTTACGATGCTTTATTTTATTTTAATTAAAACGTCGAATGTTTCGTCATTATTGAATTTGCTTTGATAATTTATGTTATCCAAAGCGAGTTGTGTTGCTTGCTATTTATGATGACCTCATGACGTGAATAATTTTATAATCATTAAAATGGATACAGTTTTATGAATTTAGTGAAACCGTCTGTTGCCATTGTGGTTGCAGCCCTACAACTCGCGTCTTCTGCCTATGCGCAAACAAACAATAGCGAAGAACTACAAGATATGTCTGACCCACTTGCGGTATACACCCAAGCTGGCTTTGGTATTACTGATAAAGGCGCGAACATCAAAATCGGTCAAACTTACCAATCTAGCCAGCCTGGTACCATGGCGATGAACATCATTGAAATGAAAGGCATTGGTGGTGAGCTATTTGGCATTCGCGACAATGACGATCCAATATATGCCAACGTTGATGACAGCATTGACTCTTTCCGACTACGTAATTTCCAAGTAGAAGTCGCAAAAGGTCTAGGCCGTCAATTAGATGTAAACTACGACGTTGATAACGATAAATTAGATGCATCTTATAGCTTTATTCAAGGTCTACCTAAGTTTGGTATGTTGCAGCTATTTCCTTTAGCTGGTGCGGGTGTCACTATTGCTAATGATTTTAGTGGTGATGACAAAGGTTATGAAATTCCAGGTACTTTCACTGTTGTGGGTATGTACTCAAAAATTGAATTAACCGATAAAATCTGGATTAACTACAACCCAATGTATATGCATACGTTGTCAGGGTCTAGTCAATATAAAGATACTTATTACGCGGGTGAAGATAATATCTTGACTCATGAGTTTGCGTTGTCTTATCAAATTAATCCTCGCGCAAATATTCGTTACTTTGCAAACTGGAATGAGCACGTTAATTTCGGTGATGGTGATCACCGTATCGAATTTAACTACCAATTCTAACTCCCTCGTTTATTTCCAGAATAGAAAGTGTGTTTATCCATATATTTAAATATTTAGGCTAGGGCACTTTCTAAATAAAGTAGGTTTATCATGAAAGCCAAATATAAATTTGCGTTGGTATCTATTGCTATATCTTCTGCATTACTATCAGGATGCAAAACTGGCGATATCGCAACGAAAACAGCCCAAGCACCCTCTGTTGAAACCGTTACCCTAACCGAAACAAAAATCACTCCTTATCATACTTTTATCGGTCGAACTGAAGCGGTAAATGACGTTGATATTATGCCGCGAGTCGGTGGCGAATTAACCGCGATTCATTTTAAAGATGGCGATATGGTCGAAAAAGGCCAATTGTTGTTTGAAATCGACGACCGTCCTTACAAAGCGGCACTGGCGTATGCAAAAGCGTCGTTGCAAAAAGCAAAAGCACAACTCGTTCAAACTACGCGTGATGCAGAACGTGTGAAGAAACTCATCAAAGATAAAAGCATCAGTGAGCAGCAATACGATGACGCCATTGCCGCGCAAGCCGCAGCGATTGCTTCGGTAGAAGAGGCGAAGGCGACGCTGGTTTCAGCAAGGCTCGATCTTGAATTTAGCTCTGTGCGTGCTCCTTTCTCTGGTCGCGTGGGTTTCAGCAACTTCCGAGTGGGTGACCGTATTTCGAAAATTCAACTCGTTCCTCTTGTTTCGATCACTCAAGTAGACCCAATTCGCTTTGGCTTTGATGTGGATGAGAAGCTCTACCGCCGCGTAAGAAGTGCGATTGATGTGGCTCATCGTAACGATGACAAACTGGATGTTGATTTAACACTGACGCTTTCAGACGGTTCATTGTATCCGCTGGATGGCAAGATCTACGCCGTTGGCAACAAGATCGATTTAGAAACAGGCTCAATTCGAGCAGAAGCACAATTCGATAATCCAACTTACGCGCTTATGCCGGGTGAATATGGCAACTTGACCATCAAGCTGCGCAATAAAACCATTGATGGTTTGCTTATCCCATCGGCGGCTGTTCAACAAGACCAAGCGGGTGACTACGTCATGGTGGTTGGTGATGATCACGTGGTGTCTCGTCGTAACGTTGAACTCGGTCAGACCTAAGGTGTGAAACGTGCTGTGCTGACTGGTTTGGCGGCTAACGAAAAAGTCATCGTCAATGGTCTACAAAAAGTGCGTCCGGGTGCAACGGTGAAAGACGTTGAGCTACAGAGTGAACAAGGCTGAGTGAGTACTGATGTTAAGTAAATTTTTCATTCACCGGCCGAAGTTTGCTTTGGTGATCTCACTGGCGATGACATTGATGGGTATGCTCGCCCTGAAAGTCTTGCCAATTTCTGAGTATCCTCAAATCTCTCCAACGGTAATTACGGTGAGCACCATGTATCCGGGTGCAAACGCGGACGTGGTTAAAAAGACCGTAGCACAACCGATAGAAGCCAAAGTCAACGGCGTTGAAGACATGATTTACATGTCTTCTGTGATTGGTAACGATGGCTCATACACATTGCGTATTTACTTCCGAGTGGGCGCAGATGGCGATATGGCGCAGGTTCGTGTGAACAACTTGGTGGCACAGGCGACGTCGTCTCTACCACAAGAAGTAAACCAAATCGGTGTGACGGTTAAGAAGAAATCTTCCGACATGCTGGGCGTTATCACACTGCGTTCTCCGAAACAGTCTCACGACAGTATCTACCTTTCTAACTACGCGGATCTCAATATTGTCGAGCGTCTAAAACGTATCGAAGGTATGAGTGACATTACGCTGCTGGGTAAGAAAGACTACTCAATGCGTATTTGGTTGAACCCAAATAAACTGGCTACCTTGAAGCTTTCTGCTAGCGATGTTATTGGCGCAATTAAAACGCAAAACATCCAAGTGGCGGCGGGTAAGATCGGTGGTATGCCAGCTCCAGGTGACCAGCAATATCAATATGTTTTGCAAACCAAAGGCCGCCTCACTTCTGCGGAAGAGTTCGAGAACATCATCATTCGTGCGAGCAAGAAAGGTTCTTTGATTCGCTTGAAAGATGTGGCTCGTGTGGAAGTTGGTGCACAAGGTTACGAAGCTGATGGTCGTATGAATAACGAACCAGCCGCCGTTCTGGCCTTGTACCAGTTGCCGACCGCGAACGCGCTAGACGTGATGGAACGCGTGAAAGAGGCCATGAAAGAGTACGAGAAATCGTTCCCAGATGATTTGGTCTACGACATCGCGTATGACTCTACCGAATACGTAGAGACATCGATTGATGAAGTGTACGAGACGCTGGTGATTGCAGTACTTCTTGTCACCTTCGTTGTGTACGTTTTCTTGCAGAACTGGCGAGCGACCATCATTCCAACCTTAGCGATTCCGGTTTCCATCATTGCGACGTTCGCAATCATAGGCGTGATGGGCATGACCATTAACACGATCTCGTTGTTTGGCTTGATCCTCGCCATCGGTATCGTGGTGGACGATGCGATCATCGTGGTAGAGAACGTGGAGCGGGTTATCCATGAAGAGCATTTAGACCCGATTCCGGCCACGATCCAAGCTATGAAAGAAGTGACAGGGCCAGTATTGGCAACAACGCTTATTTTGTTGGCGGTATTTGTACCGGTTGCGCTATTGCCGGGTATTTCTGGTCGAATGTTCAACCAGTTCGCGGTCACCATCTGTGTATCGGTGCTGCTCTCTGCGATCAACGCATTAACGTTAACGCCAGCGCTTTGTGCGTTGATGTTGAAATCTACTCACTCGCAACCTATTGCGCCTTTGCGTGCGTTTAACCGAGGTTTTGAAGCAATAACGCGCAAATACCAAGGTTTAGTTGGCTTCTTGAGCCGCCGCATTGTGCTGAGTATCGGTGTTTATGGCGCGCTTATTGCGGTGCTGGCATTTGCGTTCATGACCGTACCTTCTTCTTTCGTTCCGAACGAAGATAAAGGCGTGTTCATGGTCGAAATGCGTTTGCCAGACGCAGCAGCA
The DNA here is from genome assembly GCF_033340195.1 of Vibrio sp. 1457. Classification (NCBI taxonomy): domain Bacteria; kingdom Pseudomonadati; phylum Pseudomonadota; class Gammaproteobacteria; order Vibrionales; family Vibrionaceae; genus Vibrio; species Vibrio sp. 1457. The sequence goes on along the minus strand of NZ_JAWOWA010000025.1, from coordinate 5,092 downwards.
TTGCAGCGTACTGCACCATTAATGAAGAAGTACGTTGATGAGCTAAAACAGATGGAAGGTGTGGAGAACGTGGTTTCGGTTGCGGGCTTCTCGGTAATTAACATGGCGTCGATTCCAAACTCGGGCATGTTGATCATCAAACTGGATAACTGGAGCAAACGTAAAGACCCTGAACTACACCAACGTGCGTTGATGAACAAAGTTAACCAAATGCTGAACTCAACGCCAGATGCCGCTTCGTTCGTTTTCGCGACGCCGGCAATCAAAGGCATGGGTGCGGTGGATGGTTTCAACCTTGTGCTGCAGGACAACTTGGGCCGTTCTCCACAAGAGTTGGCAAAAACAACCGCTGATTTTGTTGCCCAAATCAATCAACTGCCTGAAGTGGCGCGTGCGTTCTCGATTTTCCGTGCGAACATTCCGCAACGCTACATCGATATTGATCGCGATAAAGCGATTTCGATGGGCGTACCGTTGAATGAAATCTTCAGCACACTGCAAGCACAGTTGGGCGGTGCCTACATTTCTGACTTCAACTTGTTTGGTCGTTCGTACCAAGTGAAAGTGCAAGCAGAAGAGCAATACCGTGACAACATCGACGACATCGACCATCTGTTTGTTCGCTCAAGCTCTGGAAAAATGGTGTCACTGGCAACGCTAGTGAAAGTGAAGCCGATCTTCGGCCCTGATACCTTATCGAACTACAACATGTTCAGTTCTGCAACCGTGAACGGTGCGCCAGCGCCAGGTTACAGCTCGGGTGATGTTGTAAAAGCCATTGAAAAACTGGCTGCGGAATCTTTGCCAAGTGGTTACTCGTACGAGTGGTCAGGCATGACTTACCAAGAGATGAAAGCAGGCAACATGGCACCAATCGCGTTCGCATTGTCTTTGCTGTTCACCTACTTGTTCTTGGTGGCTCAGTACGAAAGTTGGACCATTCCTGCTGCGGTAATGATGGCGGTTCCAGTCGCGATTCTCGGCGCAATGGGCACGCTACTGCTGGTGGGACAACCGTTCGATTTGTACGTGCAGATTGGTGTCGTCATCTTGATCGGTATGTCCGCCAAAGTGGCGATTCTTATCGTGGAATTTGCCAAAGTTCTGCGAGAAGAAAAGGGCTTATCCATCATTGATGCTGCCAAAGAAGCTGCTCGAATTCGTTTCCGTGCAGTACAGATGACCGCATTCGCCTTCATCTGGGGGGTATTCCCGTTGGTGATTGCATCGGGTGCTGGTGCGGCATCTCGTCACTCACTGGGCTTTGCGGTATTCGGCGGCATGATTCTCTCTACGTTTGTAGGCACGTTGCTGACGCCGGTGTTCTTCGTGATGATGCAATCTCTGCGCGAGAAGTTTAAGCGAAAGAAACCCACTGAACTTGAGGTGAGCGAGCAATAACGCTGATTTCAACTGACTCCACAACACCCCCACGCTGTGTGCGATTGGCCAATGCCTTTCATTGATATACAACCACCGTCGCAGCGTGGGTTCCCCAAAAAATAATAGGTTTTAGCATGAAAAATCTTTCAAAAATCGTCGTAGCGAGCTCTCTACTGACGTGTGCTGCTGCGCAAGCGGGTGGGTTATACCTTTACGAAACAACAGCATCGGATATTGGTTTGGCATCCGCTGGTATGGCGGCTCGTGCGCAAGATGCCTCAGTAATGGCAGCAAACCCGGCTGGTCTGGCGAATGTTTCTGGTAAATCTTTCTCTGGTAACCTGATTGGCCTTTACGGTGACGCGCAACTAGACACGATGACTGGCGATGCGGGCAACGTGATTGGTTTTGTTCCTATGGCGTCGGCATTTTACAGCCAACAAGTAAACGACAAATGGACGCTGGGTATTGGTCTGTATGGCAACTACGGTCTTGGCCTCGAGTACGAAGGTCTTTTGAATAATCATTTAGATATTCCTACAGCAACGACGCAAGCCTTAACCATTCAACCTTCCGCTTCTTACCGCATCAATGATCACTGGTCTGTGGGTGCGGCGCTTGGCATTCAGTACGGTATGTATGAAGTGGAAACGAAGGGAGCCCTGAACTTCAATGACGAAGACCAAGATACTCAGCTCAACGGCCGAGTAGGTGTGCTTTATGAGGCAACACCAGGCACGCGTCTTGGGTTGTCTTACTCTTCTGAAACCGAATTTGAATTCGACAATAGTAACTCCATTGCTCCACAACAACTGATCTTCAGTGCTTACCATGAAGTGAATGATGACCTAGCGGTGATGTGGAACGTGAACTGGCAAGACTGGAGCGAATACACAACCACGCTGGGCGTAGAGACACAAGACACTTACCAAATCGCATTGGGTACTCAGTACAAACTGAATGAAAAAATGATGTGGAATGCAGGTTTTGCATTCGATACCAGCATGTATGAAAGCCAATCAAACGGTGACATTACCGTTCCTACTGGCAAGGCGTACCGCATTGGTACAGGCATTGATTACAAATTGGATTCAGAAAACTCAATTGGTTTCGCGTTGGAAGCGATCTTGATGGAATCGTCGGAAACGCCACGCTTACAAGCTGGCTTTGATGAGCCTGCTCTCTACTTCATGAGCATGAGCTACAACTGGAAAAACTAATCATTCCTAATCGCTAAAACGCCTTCCTTACAGGCCATTCCACCCTAACTACCTGCACTGGATGCTGTCACGCCATCTAAGGTAGTTAGGGCGCTTCTGTCACATCCAGTGAGTGATGATTCAAAAAATATCTGCGCAGCTAAGTGCGCGTATTCAACATCTCAAAGGACTAAAAAATGAAAAACAAACTAGCGTTAGTGTGTACGACTTTGTTGGTCACTACGTTGGCTCATGGTGCCGAGCATCGAGTAAAAGACAATAAAAACAAGTTGGCGAATGACCCAACAAAAGTCATCACGAAATTTGGCGCGTCGTACGCAAACAACTACGATTTTGATGATCAAAACATCTCATTCTCGGGCTCACTTGCGCTTGACCAAGCGCGCAAAATTAACCTGCGTATCAATGATGATGCGAGCGAGTGGCGTATTGGTGGCTCGTGGTTGTTTCCGGTCGGTATCGTGAACTTCAACTTCGGTAAAAATGAATACGTAAACGGCGCGGATCAAACCAACTACAGCGTTGGTACCTTTATGCCGCTAAGTTATTTCGGGATTGAGCCAGCAGGCTTCCAAATTTTCCCAATGGCAGGCTATACGTACAACACTGGTGATGTTCCTGTTTGTGACGGTGCAGAAAGTAGCCACTGTAGCGAGCCTAACTTTACGGGCACGCCAAGTGCAGAGAATGGCTTCAATATGATGAGCTCTTCAGGCAGTAGCGGTTACGTTGGTGTATTTGCGCTGAAATCGTTTACCAAAGAGCTGACGTTAATCAGCTTCGCAGCGGGCACTTACGGCTCAGAAAACAGTGAAGGAGAGAATTACAAAGGCTTCTTTGGTGGGATCGGTCTTGGTTACCTTGTGAACAGACGCCACTCGTTTAACGTAATGACGTTTGTCATGGACAACAACACCTATTTGGATGAAGCAGACAAGCGCATCGTATTATCATATCAATATCAATTTGAATAAATAAAAACGCAGCCCAAATAGCTGCGTTTTTACTTTGATAGAATGAACTAGTGAATTGAGTTGTTTTCTTCGATCTTTTTCTGGTACTGGTGTTTTAATATATACATGCGCTTAACATCGCTGTAAGCGCCGTTAATAAAGTATTCTTCTACAAGGTGACCTTCTTCAATAAAGCCGCATTTTTTGTATAAGTGAATAGCGACTTCGTTATCCACTGCGACTAATAAGTAGATTTTACGTAGATTAAGAATTGAGAATGAGTAATCTAACGCACGATTAATCATCTCTGTCGCATAACCTCGGCCTTGATGCTCTGGGGCGATGATTATCTGAAATTCCGCGCTGCGGTGAATGTAGTTAATCTCGATCAGCTCAACTAAGCCAATTACGATGCCGTCTTCATCTTCGACGACAAAACGCCTTTCAGCGTCATCATGTATATGTTTTCGATAAAGTTCTTCGAGCTCGTCATAAGACTCGTAAGGTTCTTCGAACCAGTAGGCCATGATATTTCGGTTGTTATTCAGTTCATGAATAAAGCGCAAATCAGAACGCTCTAATGCACGCATTTTTAGGCCTTTCTTCATCATTTTTCTCCAATGAGGGCGGAGAATACCTCCGCACTTGATGCTAGAAAATATTACCGTATTTCACAAGAATAGCGCATCTTTTTTGGAAAATATCCTGTGATTTTCAATGTGGAAACTTAGAGTTCACGACAAATATAAATTAATCTTTACGATAAAAAACTCGATTAGGTGCTTTGCCTAATATCGTATTAAATACCGCGCAACGACTTAGTGTCTTAATCTAAACAAACAAGGTATTCAATATGTTTTCAATCGGTGACGTAGTAGTAGCGACTAAAGGTATCGATCTTGGCGAAATGGTTGTTACAGGTTTAAGCAGTGGCGGTTTTTACACACATGTAAAAGCAGGCGAAAAAACAATAACTTACCCAGCTAAAGATCTTAAGAAAGCATAATTAAATTTGCTCATTCTTATTTTTAACTGGCTTAAAGTTTGTATTAGTTATTTTAAGCGGGTTAGAATCGATAAAAGGTAGCGCAATGAGTCGCTACCTTTTTTTATTTTTTCTACCTTTCTTCACCAATATGAAACTCAACGCGATTTCTTCCGGTTTCTTTTGCCTTGTAAAGTGCTAAGTCGGCGCGTTTAACGAGTGGTTCAAATGAGTCGTCGAGACGACAGACTTGAGTTACCCCAATACTCGCGGTGAAGCTCATATCACAACCTGAATGTTGAACGGTCGTCGTTTCTAGTGCATTACGAATCGTTTCTAATGTGTCTAGAGCTTGCTGTGATGAGCGACTTCTTAATACGATGGCAAACTCTTCACCGCCAACTCTGGCAAGTAAGTCACAATCAAGTAGATGACTTTTAATAGTATTAACTGCATGGATCAGTGATTTATCGCGGCTTTGTTGCTTAATTCGATGAGAAGACATGGTAGCCCCATGTTGTTCAGTTCTTAAACAACATACTGAGTTTCAG